>NZ_JBHWJQ010000049.1:0-51997 GCF_042731435.1 Streptomyces sp. NPDC059861
TCAACCCCCTGCGGCCCACCCAGGCCACAACCGCAGCGACACAACAGGCCATTCACACCCTGCACACCATCCTGCACAGCCACTGAGACCCCGCCAACCTGCACCCTCTCCCGTGACTTGCGGCGGCATCTGCCGTACTGCGGCCCTGTTCACTGACCGGGCCATCGGAGTCTGTCGGGCCTGCCTTCTCTCCTCCCACACAATCGATGCGCGGATCAGCGCAGCAACGGAGTGAACCCATGACCCGCAGGCGAGTACTCATCACGGGTGCGTCCAAAGGCATCGGCCGCGCCCTCGCCGAGCAATTGGCAGGAGAGGGTCATACCCCCGTCGGTGTCGCCCGCAGCGCACCGCAGTCCTTTCCCGGCGAGTTCCACGAAGCCGACCTTGCCGACCGTGCGGCCACCGATCAGGTCCTGGGCGAAGTGATGGGCGCCGGACCGGTCGACGCGGTGGTCAACAATGTGGGGATGGTGCGACCCGCCCCGGTCGGCGAGGTCGCTCTGTCGGACCTCGACGCGGTTCTCGACATGAACGTGCGTACCGCGGTGCAGATCGTGCAGGCCGTGTTTCCCGGCATGCTCGAACGGTCCTGGGGTCGCGTGGTGAACGTCAGCAGCTTGGTCACCCTGGGATTGCCCGATCGCACGTCCTACGGTGCGGCCAAGGCCGCCGTGGAGTTCTTGACGCGAGGCTGGGCCGGAGAACTCGCTGCACACGGGATCACCGTCAACGCGGTCGCACCGGGCCCCACCGAGACCGAGTTGTTCCGGGAGACCAACCCGCCTGGGTCAGCCGGAGCCGCCCGCTACCTGGCGACTGTTCCGATGGGAAGGTTCGGACGCCCGGACGAGCTCGCAGCCGCCATCGCCTTCCTGCTCTCCGAGAAGGCGGGTTTCATCACCGGCCAGATCCTGCGCGTCGACGGCGGTGCGAGCATCGGCCGCAACAGCGCCTGAGAACGGCTGACACGATCGGTTGGATCGGCTTTGCAGGTCGCGTCGAGGTGGCGAGGTGAGCGTCGCACACTGTCTGTCAGATCGCGATGGACTTCGGCCTGACCACGGCGGTGCCGGGAACTGCGTGAAGCCGGTCGAGGTCGACGCGGGTGAGCGTGAGAGTCTGACCAGCAGCGAACGCGAGGAGCTGACCACGCTGCGGCAGGAGCACCACTGCCAGTGTGAGGACGTCGCCGTCCTCAAGCGGGCCACGGCTCTCTTCGCGAAGGAGACTCGGTGACGGTGCACCCGTCACCACGGCTCTCTTCGCGAAGGAGACTCGGTGACGGTGCACCCGTCATCAAGGAGGAGAGGCGCGCAGGTCACAGCGTCAAACGGGTATGTGAGCTGCTCAAGGACTCCGGCCCGCCTGCTACGCCCGCCGCGACGGCGTTCCGTGTCCGCGCCAGGTGCGGGACGCCGAGCTGACCCAGCAGATCACCGCCGTCCACGCAGGATGCGGACGCTGTCGCGTCGCACGGCTGATCCGAGCCGCCGAACCACAGGGCCGACATCGCAGGCGACTGACGGCACCTGGCCACGATCCGATCCGCGATCCACGAGTTGCCCTACGACTCGATCTCATCGCCAGGGGTTGTGAGCCGGGCCCCCCGGGCTGAAAGCCCGCTGGGGCGGCGACATCACCGCATCGCCACGGAGGAAGGCTGCCTCCAGCCGGCTGCCTCTAGACCGAACCCTCCCATGCTGAAGCCACAACCTCTCCGGCCATGACCTGGGGAGGGTTGGGGAGCAGTGACGCAAGGTTGTCCCGAACAAAGTCCGTCGCTTTCGAGATCGACTCCTCGGCTCCGGCCCGGTCCTGGAAGACGCTGGTCGAGACCATCACTCCGTCCCCGGCATCGAGCCAGTAGTAGGCTACGAAGCCGGAGACTTGGCGCATGAGCGGCACGAACCCCTCGTTCACGAGTCGTCCCGCCTCGGCCGGATCGGTCACCCCTTCGTAACGCCGGACCGCAGCGTACATCGCTCACTCCTCAGAGGTTTCTGGGTTCGTCCCGTGCTCGAACGTCCTACCCCTGCCGGCGCTGCCTGGCTCATGAGGCATCGGGCAATCACCTGAAGGGCCGCCTCAGGTGATCCGAACGGCGGCTTCGCGCTCGGTGTACTCGGCCGGGAGGTTGGTGACACGCCTGCCGCTGGTTGTTTTTTGAGCGACGCCGCGTTCCCGGCGACTCGGCGGTGCGGTGCGCCCAACGGGCCTTGCACCGCGGCTCTCCCTGCCGGGGACCACCCGGCGACTGCGTTTCAGCATTGTGCTTGCGTCGTGCGTGGGCGCAGACCAACCGGACGGTATGCAAGAGGGATGCGCTAGCCCTAGGCTTCTGCCCTGCCTTTCTCCGGCACACGCCGGAAGCACCGTGCCCTCCATGACCGCAAGGAGAAGCCCATGGCCGTGGACCCTCAAGGAGCCGATCTCGCACAGCTGATGGCGGAGGACCAGGGAGGCCCCGTAGTCATGCTCAACCTCCTGCGTTTCGCTCCCGGTGGTCGGGCCAGGTACGAGGAGTACGCGCAACGGACCAGTGCCTTCCTCAAGCGGTACGGGGGCGAACTGGTCTGCGCCGGCGACGGCGACACCCCCCTGGTCGCCGAGGAAGGGCAAGCCTGGGACGCGGTGCTGCTCGTCCGCTATCCGGATCGTGAAGCATTCAGCCGCATGGTGGCCGACCCCGGATACCAGGAGATCACCAGCCTGCGCCGCCAAGCCCTGGCCGAGGCCGTACTCCAGCCGACCAGCCCCTGGCCTTCGCGCCATGGTGGGTGACCGCGAAGCTCCGTGACTGGTTCGCCTGCAAGGCGCTCTACCGCGGCGCCCTTCGTCCCGCGACCAGCGGCGAAGGCACCCGCTGGGGTCACCCGACGAAGTCGTCGTGATCTCCCGGCGCACACCGTGCGAGAGCCTGAAGGGATCCCGTTCCTCGCGGGGTGCCGAGAGAGAACACGGAGCCGGTGACAACACCGGCCCTGCACCGCCTCGGTGCTCGGCCGCGCACTCTTCTGTCGTCCGACCTGAGCACAGGGGTTCTGCCTGGTGCAGCACCCGGACGCCGCCCGGGCGGGAGGAGCGCACCCGCCTGGACGGCTGACCTGCTCAACGTGCACTTCTCCGCCCACCGATACGGGTTGTCCCTCGATCGCCCCGTCCGGCTTCCGCCTGCCCTCAAGGGGCGATGCCACGTGCTCGCCGACCCGTGCGCGCCAGGCCGCCGCGGACACCGGCGACCGTGAGCAGTCCGGTGGACCCGTCGCCACGTTGCCGCCTGCATCCGCCTTCGTAGGGACGGCCCTGCTCAGCACCACCTGCACGAGCGCCTAAGAGTGCGGATGTCCAGCACTGGGAGACCGCTATCTTTCCTTCCGAACATCAGACATTCGGAGTTTGTATGCAGCAGACAGATGGTCGGGCCGAGGAGTCGTACGGCGCCGTGGCTGCCGCCGCGTCCCTCGCGGTCGCCGACGAGCCTCCGGCGCGCGGCTGGCCCCGGTTCTGGCCGCTCCTGCTTCTGGGCGCGGCCGTGCTTCCCGGAGTGGTGCTCTTCCTCGTGGGCAGGTGGGGAAGCGAGCCGGCGGTGCACGCCTGGCGAACCGTCTGTCTCTCCATCGCCGTGCAGGCGTTCCCGTTCCTGCTGCTCGGTACGGCCGTGTCCGGCGCGATCAATGCGTTCGTGCCGGCGCGGGTGTTCAGCCGGCTGTTGCCTCAAAAGCCCGCGCTTGCCGTCCCGGTCGCCGGAGCTGCCGGGGTGGTGCTGCCCGGGTGCGAATGTGCGTCGGTGCCGGTGGCCAACAGCCTGATCGGCCGCGGTGTCACACCAGCCGCTGCCTTCGCGTTCCTGTTGTCGGCCCCCGCCGTCAACCCTGTCGTTCTGACCACCACGGCCATCGCCTTCCCCGGCGACCCGGCCATGGTCGTCGCCCGGTTGCTGGCCTCCCTCGTCACGGCCACGGTGATGGGCTGGCTGTGGCTCACGCTGGGCCGCGAGAAGTGGTTGCGGCCGGCCGTGCGCCACACCGGACACCGGCCGGGGCACAGCCGCTGGACGGAGTTCCGGCGCGGCTTCCAGCATGACTTCCTGCACGCGGGCGGCTTCGTCATCATCGGGGCCATGGCCGCGGCCACGTTCAACGTGGCCGTCCCCAGTTCGGTGCTCGACGCGTTCTCCGGCTCGCCCTGGCTCTCCGTAATCTTCCTCGCCGCGCTCGCCATTGTCCTGTCGGTGTGCTCGGAGGCCGACGCGTTCGTCGCTGCGTCCCTGACCGGGTTCTCGCCCGTCGCGCGGCTCACGTTCATGGTGGTCGGCCCGATGGTCGACCTCAAGCTGATCGCGCTCCAGACGGGCACCTTCGGCCGCGCCTTCGCGGTCCGCTTCTCGGCCGCCACAACGGTCGTCGCCATTCTGTGCAGCGCCCTCATCGGAGGAGTTCTGCTGTGAAGCGCCCCCTGCAGGCGGTCCTGCTCGTGCTCAGCGGCACAAGCCTGCTGCACCTCTCGCTCTTCACCGACCTCTACCTGCGATACGTCAAGGAGTGGATGCGACCTCTGCTGATCGCATCGGGAGCACTGCTGCTCCTGCTCGGCATGGCGGACGCCTGGTCTCAGCGGAGAGCGGGAAGAGGCGAACCAGTCGGTGAGCATCCTCGGCAACAGGATCACGACGGTCACGGTCACGATCACGCCCAAGTGCCGCGCGCGGCGTGGCTGCTCTTCCTCCCGGCGCTGAGCATCCTCTTCTACGCCCCGCCCGCTCTTGGCGCGTACACCGCCTCGCGCCAGGCCTCCAAGCCCGTCCTGGAGCAGAACGAGTTCGATCCGCTGCCGGCGATGTCGCCGCTCCCACTGACCCTTCGCGACTTCACCAGTCGTGTCCAGCAGGATCGCGAACAGGCCATCAAGGGCCGCAGCGTCCAGATGACGGGATTCGTCACGCCCTCCCAGAAGGGCCAGGGCTGGGACCTGACCCGGCTCCTGATCAACTGCTGCGCGGCTGACGCGCAGGCGGTCAAGGTGCGGATCCACGGGACTCCGGCCCCGGCGGCCAACACGTGGGTGACCGTCGTGGGCACCTGGCACGCGGGCGGAACCCTTGGTACGGGTTCTGCTCCAGTCGCGCTCGACGCCCGCAGCGTCAACAAGGTGGAACGACCGACGAACGCATACATGGACGCCCTTCCGCTGCCCCTTCGGCAGGGGCAGCGGACATCCGGCTGACCTGACCGAGCGGGCTGCGGCGCCGACGTATCGAGACTCTCGCGCGGTTCGGAGGGTCGCCGAAGAGGCTGCCGACCTCGACACCGATGCGCCCCAGCTGCCGCATGCGCATGGCGTTCGTTCCCTCCGTCACGACTCGGTCCGCCGCGCGGCGCACGGCGGACCAGGTCATGTCTGTCGAACCAGCAGGGATCAGCCGTTGTACGGAGCGGCGACCTCCAGGACCCATGTGACGCCGAAGCGGTCGGTGAGCATGCCGTACAGCGGCGCCCACTGCGCGGCCTCCAAGGGCTGCACCGCTGTCGCGCCCGCGGACAGTTTCTGCCACAGGGCGCTGATCTCGTCGGTGTCGTCGCCGCGTACGGAGACGAAGAAGGGGGTCTCGCCAAGGCTCAGGGGCAGTTGGCTCGGCACGTCGTAGCACATGACGTGGAAGCCGTTGTCTCCCACCACCTCGCCCAGTCCGCCTCGTTGTCGTGCTGCACGTTGCCGGCGTCCTTGTACGTGGCGGCCACCAGGCGTCCACCGAAGACGGACTGGTCGTACGGTCGCAGCCGCCAGTGAGGCACAGTTCATCGGCGCTCCGGGAGCGGGTCGGCGAGGTGCCAGCCCTCGGCGAGCAGGGTGTCCACGGCGGCGACGGCGGTCGCGAGCCGCTCCTCGCGCGGGCCGGTGACGACGGCGGTGCGGCGGCCACTGCGGGAGAGTTCGGTGACGAAGCGGGCGGTCATCCAGGGCCGCAAGTGCTCACCGTCGCGAAGTCCGTCGTCCTCGAAGGCGACGCCGTGGTGGTCGGTGAGGATCCAGAGGTGCTGGCGGCCGTGGGCGGCGATCTCGCGGGTGTCGGGGCTGGTGGTGCCCATGTACCGCTCGTGCCAGATGGTGGTGGCGAAGGCGTCGGTGTCGCAGATGAGCACAGGGGAGCCTACCCGCGCGGCCTCGTCCTCCAGTTCGGCCTGGCGCCGGGCGATGACGGGGAAGTCGGCGGAGCGGAAGGTGACGTCCGACCATTCGGCGTCCGGGCGTTCGGCGCGCAGTTCGGCGAGCTTGAGTTCGCTGTACTCGCGGCCGTACTCCGGGACGTACCGGGTGCGGGACCACACTCCGCCGCGGCGCCGATAGTGGTCGGCGAGGGCGTGGGCCAGGGTGGTGGTGCCGGTGGACTCCGCGCCGAGGACGACGACGCGCCGGGTGAGCGCGGCCCGTACGGGCGGCTCCAGGAAGTCCCAGTTGCCGACGGGGTCCTTGCGGACGGCTGTGCCGGAGACGGGGTGAAGCGTACGGTCCGGGTCGACGCACACGGAGTCGGCGCCGAAGCGGCGCCCCAGTTCCTCGCCATAGGGCTCGGAGGTGAAGACGGCGTCGACGGAATCGGGTACGGCCGCGCGGAAGACGGCCATGTGGGCGGCCCAGACGTCGGGGTCCTGAAGGTCGACGGGGATGTCGTCGACGGCGCCGACGACGAGCACGTCAGGGTGGATCTCGCGCATCCAGGCGACCCGGTCCTCCAGCGTCAGGGTCTCCACGGAAGAGGCGCAGACGAGCACGGTGAGGCGCTCGCAGTGGTCGCGCGCGGTGCGGACCAGGTGATGGTGGCCGGCGTGCGGCGGGTAGAACTTGCCGAGGACCAGGCCGTGTCCGTAGCGCTTCATATCACCGCCTCCACGCGGAACGCGGTCCTGCCGGCGAGGTCACGGCTCCAGCGGCGCAGGCCGAGGACGCAGAGCGTCATGAAGCCGACGTACAGCAAGGACGTCAGGTACAGCTCTTTGTGGGCGTAGAGCGGTACGTAGATCACGTCGGCGGCGATCCAGAGCCACCAGGACTCGAGCCGCTTGCGGCACTGGCCGTAGGTTGCCGTGAGGGAGAGCGCGGTGGTCAGGGCGTCCCAGAAGGGGACGGTCGAGTCGGTGGCGCTGTCGAGCAGCAGGGTGAGGACGAGGGTCCCCACCACCCCCGCCGTGATCAGCCACGTCCACTCGGTGCGCGAGGTGCGGCGCACCGGGAGAGCGTCGGAGCCTGGTCCACCCCCGTGGGTCCAGGTCCACCAGCCGTACACGGCGAGGGCGATGAAGACGATCTGGAGGCCGGCGTCGGCGTAGAGCCCGGCCTGTGTGAAGAGGAGGATGAAGAAGAGGTTGTTGGCGATGCCGATGGGCCAGTTTGCGAGGTGCTGGCGGGCGACCAGCCAGACGCAGAGCGCTCCGCTGCCGAATCCGAGGACTTCGGTCCAGCTGACCGGGGTGTCCAGGACGGTGAAGAGCGGCTGTTGTAGGGGTTCGAGGATGTTCGCGAGGCTCACGCCCGCCTCCTTAAAAGTCATGTTGACTATAAAGTGTGACCGGCTTGGGCCACAAGTGCGAAAGACCCACGGAGAAAGCCCGCGGCCGCAGGGCCGTCACGGCTTCGCCTCACGTCGTCACGGCGGCGGGATCCATGCCGAGTTGGTCAGCCGGTGCAGGCGGCCCGACTTCTGGTCGCCGAGCGCGATCTGGGGGGCCTCGATGCGGACGCCGCCGACTTCGACCACGGCGAGATGGTGATGTGTCGCCGTCCTTGGGTGGCCTCCTGAGTCAACTACCTGTTTCGTCAAGGGGGGACTGGGGGTGGTGGGGATGTCCCGATCTGAGGACGGCTATCGGCGGTGACGGCAACGCGCCCCGGATCGTTCGGCGTTGGGGCACTTTCGGTGGACCGTGCTGGTCGGCCTCGCGCTGTGCTTCCTCGGGGCGTGGGCTCTGAGGCGTCCGACGACCCGATGGTCGAGCTGACCGTGGTCGATGGTTCGGCCGCCCCCGGCGCGTGCGAGGTGCGCTACGAGGACCCTTTCACCGGCGAGCCCAGGGCGGGCACGTTCGTCCGCATCGGGAACCGTGACCCGCTCACCGCCACCTATCAGGTGGGCTGGGTCGTTTCTTATCGCCCGAGCAAAGGGGACCTGTACAACTCCGACTGGGAGAGTACGCCGGCCAATTCGGTCAACCACGCCCTCGAGATGGGAGGACTGCTGGTGGCTCTCGCCGGTGGCATCGGCGGCGTGTCTCCCTCCGTCACCGCACTCGACTCGGAGCCGATCAGGATCCGGGCTCCGCACCTGACGCCGATGCCCGGCATCGATGTCAGGACTTTCGCGAGGAGGTGGGCCTGCCTCCCGCAGTGCCCGATCCGCCCGGCCGGCGGCTTGCGCCGGTCAAGGACGGCCGTGAGTGAGGCGGCGATGCTCGGGAAGGCGACGATCCCCTGGGCCAGTTGCTCGGCCATCCTCGGTACCTTCGGTTGTAGCAGCGTGACCAGCCGCCGACGGCCCGCCTGGCGTCTTTGGGAACTCTTGGCGAAACGGCCGCACCCAGGTGAGATGTCACCTGGGTGCGGCCGAGCCGAATCAGCAGGTGGCGTTCAGACCGGCCCAGTTGGCGCGGTCGTTGTAGCCGCCGTCGCCGGCGTCGCCGACCACCAGGTCGAGCACCCGGACGCCGGTCAGGTCGATGTCGGCCTGGCGGATGTCGTCGCGGCTCAGCACACCGCTGTCGAACAGCACCCGGCCGTCACCGATCACCTGGAAGGTTGACGTGCCACCGTCAGGGCCGACGTTGCGCACCGCGTCGTCGATGCCGACGGTCGTGGCCAGCCGGGTGCACCGGTCGCCGAGGTAGTAGCGGACCGCGGAGGGCGAGGCCACCCCGATACCGGTCGGGTAGACCTGGCCGAGCATGCTGATGGGTGACCAGCCACCGACGCTCTGGTCGACCGTCGGGCTCATCCACCCGCTGGTGGCGCTGATCCAGTCGTGGTGCGACAGGACGACGTCGCCGTCCGGCGCCGCCGGTGCCACAACCACCGCCGTGGCCGTCTTCTGCCGCAGCCGCCCCTTGCCGGTCACCTCGTACGATGTGGTGGCGGTCAGTGCGGCGCTGCCCGGCGCTGCTGTGGCCGGCAGGGTCGTCGTGAAGGCCATGGTCACGGAGCGGTCGGGCATCAGGAGCTTCGGCGCTTTGCCGAGCGGACGGGCTGTCCAGCCGTCCGGCACCGCCAGCTCGACCCGCGGTGCGAAGACCGGGCGCGCACCGTCGTTGCGGACGGTGACCTCGACCCGGGCCTGGTCGCCGCCGGCGACCACCGGGGCGACCCCGGCCGGCACCGTGTCGCCACCGACCTGCGTCACCTGCGGCAGGCCGGCGACGACGTGCGGAACACCGGGCTTGCCCGTTGCCTTGCCGACCCGGAACAGGGCCGCGCCGTGGGCCGGGACGGCGGCACTGATGGTGCCCGCGCTCTCGGTGACCTGGTCGGTCCAGGCGTTCTTCAGGGTGAACCGATCCCCGGACAGCCCGACCGACGACGCCTTCGTGGTCACGGTCGCCGGACTGTCGCCCCGGTTCAGCAGCACCACGGCGCGGTCACCGTTGGCCAGCCGCTTCACCCAGGTCTCCGTCGTACCGGCGGGACCGACGCGGACGGCCTGAACACCGGCCGTGTCCTGGTTGATCGCGAGTACATCGCGGTCCTGGAGAATGCCGAGCGAGGTCTCGCTGAGCTTACGGACGTCACTGCCGATCACCAGCGGCGCTGCCGCCACCGACCAGAGCGTCATCTGGGTACGGAACTCCTCGTCGTTCATCCCCAGCTCAGGTCCCAGGTAGTCCGGGTCGTTGAAGTGCCCCGGCCCGGCGACCTCGGGGTGCCGCGCGTTCGCGTCGTAGTTCCGCAGCACGTCCTTGAACTTGATCTCGCCGACGAAACCCACATCCGTGTACGTCCGCCAGGACTGCGCGATCCCCGGCGCGTAGGACCAGGAGTACGTCGACTGCTGCTCCTCCGGGTAGTTGCCCCAGTCCGGGGAGGTCACCGGGTTGCAGAGGTTGAAGATCATGGGGCGCTTGCTTGCGTTGTTCCGCAGCGCCTGCGCGAACTCGGTGTAGACGGTCTTCGGGTCGAGGTCCGCGGCGATCCCGCAGAGGTAGTCGACCTTGACCGCGTCGAACTCCCAGGCGGCGAACTGGTCCGCGTCGCGCTGGTAGTAGCCGTGGCTGCCGAGTCCGCACTTGCCCGGGATGTACGGGCCGGCGTCGGTGTAGATGCCGGCCTTCAGGCCCTTGGAGTGGATGTAGTCCACCAGTGGCTTCAGCCCGTTCGGGAACTGGTCGGGGTTGGCCACCAAGTCGCCG
This sequence comes from Streptomyces sp. NPDC059861, assembly GCF_042731435.1. Classification (NCBI taxonomy): domain Bacteria; kingdom Bacillati; phylum Actinomycetota; class Actinomycetes; order Kitasatosporales; family Streptomycetaceae; genus Streptomyces; species Streptomyces sp. NPDC059861. The sequence goes on from NZ_JBHWJQ010000049.1 coordinate 10,392, forward strand.
GCCGAGCTGCGTGGGGTCGGCGCCGCCCAGTTGCCGTCGATCCAGACGTACTGGTAACCGGCGTCGCGCAGACCGCTGCTGACCAGAAAGTCGGTTATCGACTTGACCTCGGCCTCGGTCGGATCGCCACCCAGCGCGTAATAGGTGTTCCAGCCCATGTACGGCGTCGGGCTCAGCACCTGCTGAGGTGCCGACGCCGTGACGGTGGCACTCCCGGCCTGGGGGCCGGCGTGGGCGGGCGTGTGCACGACCAGTAGGCCTGTCAGGAGCGCCAGGAGGACGGTGAGATGTCGTTTCACATCGGATCCTTCGCTGTCCGATCAGGCGTGCCGACCCGTCCCGGTCGTGAGTCCGAGGTACCGCTCCCTCGCGGGGGTACGGCGATCGTTCTCCGGACCAGTCAATGCCCGCGCGCCTGCGGTGTTGTTGCCAGGATCTTGCAGCTGTTGCCGAGGCGCGTCAATAATAATTCCTAAATTAAGAGTTACCGAGGCTGTGCTGGGAACGCAACTGCCGTATACCAACTGGTATGTACACCCCACCCGAGCGCTGCCCGCGGCTGCACGTCGTCCTCGCGGGCAGACGGAGGACCTGCTCAAGAGCGAAGTCCTCCCCACCGAGCGACCGTTGCTCCGACGCCGGTGCGCCCGTGACGACCTCTACAGCAGGGGGTTCGGGCGGTTCGGGCCGTGTGAGGGGATGGCATTTCCAAGTGGCTCGATCTGTCATAGACAGGTTCACCGCGCCCCCGGAGACTGGGGCGATTCTCAGCCGACAGCCGCGACAGGCTCGACTCCTGGAGACCGGATGCGCACTCACCTCGCCGCTGCTCTCAGCGCCGTCGCGCTGACCGCGGGCGCGCTCCTGGGCACCCCCGCGGCCGACGCCCACGCCGCCGACTACCCGATCAGCGAATTCGACGTCACCATCGGGAACACGTACACGAGAGGCCTCATCGCCTGGGGCAATCGGGACGTTGTCGTGTCCGGGGAGCACAAATCGGTGAGCGCGGCCGACCTGGCGAGCTGCCGGGCGACCCGGGCGTACACCCTCGACAGCCACGACGGGCAGTTGGGGGACGAACTCAGCGACAATGTCGTGTGCGGCTCCAGCGCTCGCTTCCACTTCACCGTGCCGGCGGACGTCCCCGGAGGAGCGGCGGTCGTGCGGATCTGCCTCACCGACGGTTCCCACAAACCGTTGCGCTGCGAGCGTTACGGGCGCTGATCTTCGTCCGGGTCCCGGAGAGCCCGGGGTACCGCGGGTGCGGGTGAGGCGGGTGGTGGAAGGACGAGACTCCGGCGTGAGGCGATCGCGTCACGACCGCTGGAACCGTTGAGTTTGCGTCCCAGCGACCCGGCGCCCACCGAGGCGGTGGCGGCGGACGTCGCCGCGAACACGAAACCGCGCCGGTCCCAGCGCACGTCCGCGGCGGGTTCGTCCGACGTGTGTCCGGCGCGGGGACGCGGTGCCGGAAGTCGGCCGACGAGGGCATAGAGGATCAGAGCGCCGCCGATCGCGCCGAGAAGGGAGGGCAGGGCGTCGGGGAGGCCGCTGGAGTCGGGGCGGCCGGTCGCCGCAGCGGTCCGACGGCGCCGAAGGCCAGCACCCCACCCGCGCCGGTCCGGCGGTGGTGGACGGCGAGGACGCCGAGGGCGAGGGCGAGCACCGTGAGTACGGTCAGGATGCCGATCTGCAGCACCAGCTTGTCGCTTGTGCCGAAGCTGCGGTTCGCCCAGTCCTTCACGGCTGTCGGCGTCCGGTCGATGGTGGCACCGCCGACAGCCACCACCGGGCCGGCTTGCGGGCGTACCGCCGTCGCTGTCAGTTCGGCGAGGGCGAGAGCGGCGGCGCCCGCCAGGAGGCCGCTGAGCGCACCCAGCGCCGGCCGCCGCCATCGCCGCGGATCACTGGGCTTCTTCGCTCCGTCGCTCACATGGGGAAGCCGGGCCGGATCAGCAGGCGGATCGGTCCGGATGACCCATCGGTTTGCCTCCTCTCCCGACCAATCCCAGCTACCGTCAGCTACGGATACTCGACCCCGCCCGTCCGTCGGACTCGGCCCGTGCGTACCGCCGAGGAACCCGGTGTGCTGTGTCTGACTCGGACGCGGCGCTCGCCGATCTCACGCGGGGCGTCGGCCTGACCTCTGGCACGCCGGACATCGCTCAACTTTCGACGAGCAGCCAGGCCGCCGTGTCCGGTGCCAGGACGTCGTCGAAGTCCCGTGGCCCGCTCGTCAGTACGGTCCGCCCGAGCAGCCCCGTGTCCCGGAGCGGCAGCGGCCGTGCACCGAGGTTCACCACACAGGTGAGGCGGCCGCGGGTGAAGGCGAGGTAGGGCGCCTCGGAGGGTGAGTGCCAGAGCAGTGAGCCGTCGGCGGGGGCGGGCCAGGCCTTGCGCAGCCGAAGTGCCTCGCGGTACATCTCGAGGGTGGAGTCGGGGTCGCCGTCCTGTGCCGCGACGGTCAGTGCTGCCCAGTCCTCCGGCTGGGGCAGCCAGCACGACCGAGGTGCCGCGGTGCTGAAGCCGTAGGGCGCGGCCGTCCCGGACCAGGGGAGCGGCACCCGCGCCCCGTCGCGCCCGCGTTCGCGGTGCCCGGAGCGCGGCCAGAGCGGGTCGCGGATGCGGTCGTCCGGCACCCATGCCTGGGGGAGGCCGAGTTCCTCGCCCTGGTACACGTACGCCGCGCCCGGCAGGGCCAGCATCAGCAGTGCGGCGGACCGCGCGCGCAGCGGCGATCCGTAGCGGGTGGGGGGCCGTACGGCGTCGTGGCTCGACAGCACCCAGGTGACGGGGGCGCGGCCCGGCCCGGTCGCGGCCAGCGAGCCCTCGATCACCCGGCGCAGCGCGGGCGCGTCCCACGGCGCTTCCAGGAACGCGAAGTCGAAGGCCTGCTGCATCTCGTCGGGACGGACGTAGCGGGCCAGCCGGTCGGGGGCGAACACCGCCGCCTCGGCGACGAGCAGGCGGTCCTCGGGGCTCACCGCGCCCGGTACTCCGGGGTGTTCGTCGAGGAGGGTGCGCCACCGCCGGTACAGGGGATGAAGCTCCTCCTGGTCGTAGTACGGCATGAGGTGGTTGCGCGCCGGGTCCTCGTGCTGACCGGGCCCGGCGTCCGGCAGTCCCTCCGCCTTGTACAGGGCGTGCGCCACGTCGATGCGGAAGCCGTCCACGCCGTGGTCGAGCCAGAACCGCAGGATCCTCTCGAACTCGGTGTGCACCGCCGGGTGACTCCAGTCGAGGTCCGGCTGCTCGGGCGCGTGGAGGTGGAGGTACCACTCGCCGTCGGACACGCGGGTCCAGGCGGGGCCGCCGAACGCGGACTGCCAGTCGTTGGGCGGCAGTTCACCGAGCCGTCCGCGACCGGGGCGGAAGAGGTACCGTTCGCGGGCCGTGCTGCCCGGACCGGCCGCGAGCGCGGCCCGGAACCATGGGTGCGCGTCGGAGGTGTGGTTGGGCACCACGTCGACGACGACCTTCAGGCCGAGGCCGTGGGCGCGCGCGGTGAGCGCGTCGAAGTCGCCGATAGTGCCGAGTTCCGGTGCGACGGCCGTGTGGTCGGCGATGTCGTAGCCGCCGTCGGCGAGCGGCGAGGGGTAGAAGGGGGTGATCCACACCGCGTCGGCGCCGAGGCGCCGTACGTGGTGCAGGCGGTCCGCGATCCCGCGGAGGTCGCCGGTGCCGTCCCCGTCGGAGTCGGCGAAGGACCAAGGATAGATCTCGTAGCAGACGGCGTCGCGCCACCAGTTCACGGCGTACCCCCCTCCGGCAGCACCACGGGCCGCGCGGTCCCGGTGGCCGCCGCCTCGGTGGCGGCCACCGCGACCGCGACGGCCGTCAGCCCGGCGTGGGCGTCGGCCGCGGGCGTGCCGCCGTGGGCCGCGCAGTGCAGCAGCTCGGCGAAGGCGGCTCGCACGCTGCCGGCGTAGACGCGTGCCTTGGCGGTCTCTCCGCCGAGGTCGAGCACGGTCTCGACACGGTGCGGGACGGTGCGGACGGCACCCCGGCCCGAGACCGGCGCGGTGCCGCCCGCGCCGCGCTCCACCCGCACGCTGACGCGCTGCTCGCCGCCCTCGGGGAAGCCGGGTACGGCGAAGAGTTCGGTGGTCCGGGACGGCAGCCGCTCCCAGCGGTCGGCACCGCGGTCGTCGGTCCATGCGGTGACGGTGGCCCGGGTGGGGATCCAACCGGTGATCAGGGACTCGGCGAAACCGTGGTCGAGGCGCATCAACTGGCGTTCCGCGCGGTGCGCGTGCGTGAACGAGTGGAAGTGCCCGGCCAGGACGCCGCCAGGGTGCACCGCATCGGCGGCCACCATGTCGACGAGCCCGCCGGGGCCGCCGGGCCTGCGGACGGCCGTCGCCTGCACGGACTCGGGGACGCTGCCGAGCAGGGCGCGCGCGGCGTCGAAGAAGTGCACACCGTGTTCGAGGAAGATGCCGCCGCTGCGGGCCGGGTCCCAGAACCAGTGGTCGCTGCCCAGGTCCTCGTCGGCGGCGTCGTTCTCGAAGAGGAAGCGCCTCGGCCGCTCCAGCAGGCCCTCGTCCATCAGCGTCTCGACGGCGCGCAGCAGCGGGTTGTAGCGCAGGACGTGGTCGACGACGAGGACCCTGCCGGACCGGTGTGCCTCGGCGCTGACGCGGGCCGCGTCGGCCGTGGTCAGCGCGAGGGGCTTCTCGCAGAAGACGTGACGTCCCGCGCGCAGGGCCCGGACGCTGAGATCCGCGTGGGTGTGCGGCGGGGTGGCGACGGCGACGACGTCCACGTCGGGGCGGGCGAGGAGCGCGTCGAGTCCGTCGCGGACCGCCGCGCCGTGGCGGGTACCGAGAGGCTGCGCGCGCCGTGGGTCGGGGTCGGCGACGGCGGCGACCCGCAGGCCGGGCAGACCGGCCACGGCGTCCAGGACGTACGCCCCGAACGCGCCGCAGCCGATCAGCCCGAGCCCGAGTGGTGCGGAGGTCATACGGTGCGCTCCAGCACGGCGACGCCGATGTGGGCGTCGGCCATGCCGTAGAAGACGTAGCGGGTGCCGTCGACCTCCTCGATCGCGGTGGGGAAGACGACGTTCGGCACCGTGCCGGATCGTTCCTCCTCCGTCTCGGGCGCCATCAGCGGCTGCGCGGAGCGGGCCAGGACGCGTGCGGGGTCGGCGGGGTCCAGGATCATCGCCCCGGCCGCGTACGACACCCGCCGGTTGGGCACGAACGGGTCGTCCTCCGGCACGCCGGACACGCCGTGGTGGATCAGCAGCCAGCCCTCCTCGACACGGATCGGCGCGGGCCCGGCGCCGATCTTCAACGCCTCCCAGTCGAACTCCGACAGCGCCACGAGCCGGTGGTCGCGCGGCCGGACCAGGGCGCGGACGTCCTTCTCCACCTCGGCCGCCGGCACGTACGAGATCCAGATGCCGGGCCTCTCGTCCTCCAGGCCCGCGGGCAGATGGACGCCCTCGCCGGGACGGAACCAGCCGAGGTCCCACATGGGACGGTGCAGCATGGCGTACGCGGGCTGCCCGTCGGGGCCGGGGACGGGCTCGGGGAAGTGGACGACGTCCTTGTTGGGGAAGAGGTTGAGGTCGGTGTCCAGGTCGGGCTGGTAGGCGAACTGGATCGGCCCCAGCCGCGTCCACTCGGTGAGGTTCTCGGACACCGCGAGGGCCGGCTTCGGGCCGAGGGGCCCGTACGCGACGTACGACATCACGTGCAGGCCGAGGCTGGGCACCCAGGTGATCCGGGGGTCCTCCACACCGGCGTTGTTCTTGCCGCGTTCCCAGCCGGCGTCCGGCTCCAGGACCGTGCCGCGGCGCTCGACGCCGGAGGGCATTCCGTCGGTGAAGGTGACCTCGGCGAGGCCGACGCGGGAGACGTTGCCCTCGGACACCAGGCGGGGCAGCAGGTGCAAGGTGCCGTCGGGGGTACGGCCGGAGGCGGGGTTGAGGACGCCCTCCACCTCGTTCGCCTCACCCGGCAGGGGGGACATGACGACGCCCTTGCGGACGAGCCGGAACGGGATGTGGTGGCGGGGGTCGGGAGTGCTCATGGTGTGGTTCAGCCCTTGATTCCGGAGTCGATGTTCGTGTGCGTGAAGTGGCGCTGGAACAGCAGGAACAGCGCCACGGCGGGGGCGGCCAGCACGCAGGCGCCCGCCATCAGCGCGCCGGTCGGGTTCGACACGGTGCCCTGGAGGTTGCTGAGGAAGCCCGCCAGCGAGACGGCGAGCGGCTGCATGTCGGCGTTCTTCGTGACGAGGAACGGCCAGAGGAACTCGTTCCACGGGCCGATGAAGGTCAGCAGCGTTCCGGTGAGCAGCGCGGGCCGGGCCATCGGGAGCGCGATCCGCCACAGGATGCGCAGCTCGCTCGCGCCGTCGATCCGCGCGGCCTCGAACAGTGAGGCCGGCATCTGCAGGAAGAACTGCCGGAAGAGGAAGACCGCGGTCGAGTTGATCGCGAACGGCAGGATCATGCCGAGGTAGGTGTCGCCGAGTCCGTAGTCCCGTACGACCAGCACGTACAGCGGCAGGGTGAGCAGCTGGAACGGGATCGTCTGGACGAGCAGCAGAGTCGCGAACACGGTGCCCCTGCCGCGGAACTGCAGACGGGCCAGGGCGTATCCGGCGAGTACACCGAAGACCAGCGTGCACAGCAGCACACCGGCGGTCATCACACCGGAGTTGACCAGTGCCCTGCCGAGGGACAGGGCGCCGTCGATGGCCCCGTAGTTGCCCGTGGTCAGTCCGCTGGGCGCGGCGGACGACAGATCGCCCGTCGTCACCTTCCGCAGCGATCCGACGACCATGTAGTAGAAGGGGAAGAGGAAGCCCAGCGCGCCGACGAGCAGGACGACGAACCGGATCGCGCGGCCGGTGCCCCGGCCGGTGTGCGGCACGTCGTGGCCGGACGGGGCGGTCAAGTCGTGTCGGCTCATGTCAGTTGCCCCTCTCGGTGAGCTTGCGCGTGATCAGCGACACCGCGAGCACGAGCACGACCAGCACCACGCCCAGGGCCGCCGCGAAGTCGGGGTGGCCCTGCTCGATGCCCTTCTGGTACATCAGCAGCACCGGCGAGATGGACGCGTCGTCCGGACCGCCGCCGCCGGTCAGCAGGTACGGCTCGCTGAAGAGGTTGGCGCCGGTGACGATCGCGTACACCGTCACCAGGGTCGTCGCGGGGCGCACGCCCGGCACGGTGACGGACCAGAATGTGCGGACCGTGCCCGCGCCGTCGACGGACGCCGCCTCGTAGAGGTCCTTGCCGATGTTCTGCAACGCGGCGAGGTAGAGCATCACGAAGAAGCCGAGCTGTTTCCAGGTGACGAACAGCGCGATCATGGGCATCGCGAGATGCGTGTTGACCAGCCAGGACGGGTCGGGGGCCAGGCCGCCGAGGGCGTTGTTGACCAGGCCGTCGGTGCCGAACAGGAACTGCCAGACGGCGACCAGCGCGACGCTCGCGGTGATGTACGGCAGATAGTAGGCGGCACGGAAGAACGACCGGAACGGCACCTTGGCGTTCAGCGCGGTGGCGAGCACCAGCGACAGCAGCACGGTCAGGGGGACATTGATGACGAGGAAGATCCCGATGTTCAGGAACGCCTTGCCCACCACCGGATCGGTGAGCACGTCGCGGTAGTTGGCCAGCCCCACCCAGGGGCTCGGCGCGTCGGCGCCGGGGGCGGTGAAGTAGAAGCGGTGGAAGGAGATCCAGACGGTGTAGCCCAGGGGTATCGCGAACACCGCGAGGACGTACAGCAGATAGGGGCTGACGAAGGCGGCACCGATGCCGGTGTGGCGGCGCCGGTGGCGCTGCGGGGTGCGCGGGTGGACGGCCGCGGTCCGGGCGGGGGTTCGGGTCAGGGTCATGGCTGCCTCAGTACTCGCCGAGAATCGTGCGGGTTCCGGCGGCGGCCTCGCGCAGCGCCGACGCGGGTGACTGCCGGCCGAAGACGACCGAACGGGTCCAGGCGTCGCGGAAGGTCTGCCACACGTCGATGGAGCCGGCGACGTTGGGCACCTCCACCACACGGCCGGCCTGGTCGGCGAACGGCCGGTAGGCGGGGTTCTTCGCGAACCAGTCCGCGAACTCCCGTTCCACATGATCCCGGACGGGCATCTGGCCGGTGGTGGCCAGAAACCTGCCGTCCTCCCGTTCCGAGGTGGCGAACTTCATCACGTCCCAGGCCGTGGCCCGGTTCTCGCAGGCGCTGAACATGCCCACGGACTTCTGGTCGCTGAAGGTGTGGATCCGCGAGGCGGGCCGGCCGTCGGACGTCGGCACCGGTACGACCCCCCAGTCGACCCGGTCCTTGTAGGCGGCGACGGCCCAGGGGCCCACGGTCGCCATGGCGGCCTTGCCGTCGGCCAGCGCGTCACCCGGGTACAGCTCCTTGGGCGCGAGCTTCTCGCGGTAGATGGTGCTCCAGAAGTCGGCGACCTGCCGGCCGGCCGGGGAGTCGAACTGCGGCTTGCCGTCCTCCACCAGGGACCGGCCGCCGCTCTGCGCGGCGAAGGCGGGGTAGAAGTCGAACCAGGACTGGAAGAACTCACTGCTCGGCGCCGGCCACAGGGCCGCCTCCGTGGCACCGCTGCGCACCAACTTGCGCGCCGTGTCGAGGAACTGGCCGTAAGTGGCCAGACGCGGGCGCTCCGGGTCGAGGCCGGCCTTCGCGAAGAGCTTCTTGTTGTAGAGGATCATGACCGGATTGCTCTTCCACGGCAGTTGGTAGTACTTGCCGTCCTCGGAGCGGTACTGCCCTGCGAGGCCGCCGCTGCGGGACTCGATGTACTGCTCGCCGTCGGGGAAGTCGCTCAGCGGCACCAGCCCGGCCTGCTTCTGGAACTGCGGTACGGAGGCGGGGGAGGTGTTGAAGACCAGGCAGGCGCTGGTGCCCGCGATGATCGAGGCGCTGATGGCCTCCTCGGACGTCTTGCCCGCCGGGATGTTCTGCGCCGTGACGCGCTGGTCCAGGTGGAGCCGGTTCCAGTCCGCGACCATCTGCCTGCCCCACTCGGCCTCTTGGGCGTTGTTCGACAGCCAGACGGTGATGGGTCCGCGTGACCTGGCCGCGGTTGCCGGGTCCGGGCCGGAGCGTGCGCACGCGGTGGCCACGGTGGCCAGCGCGAGCACGGCGGCCAGGGCGGACGCTGTTCTCCTGAGCATCGTTCTCTCCGAAATGTGCACGCCCGGCCTCGTTGCCGGACGGGATCCCCCGGGGTCGGACTTCTCAGTGCCCGCCTGCGGCACCGGACGGAGCCGGGCCGGTCGACGGGCGGGGGACGAAGACCGCCGGGGGCAGGACGACATCGGGCGCCGTCCCGTCGGCGATCACGGTGTGCAGGGCCAGCGCGGCGGCCGCCCCCCAGCCCCGGGCATCCGCCCTCGCGGACGCCAGCGGCGGGTGGGTGTACTGCGCGAGCGGGGTGTCGTCGTAGCCGACGACCGACAACTGCCCGGGGACGGCGATCCCCAGTTCATGGGCGACGGCGAGTCCCGCCGTGGCCGCCAGGTCGTTGCCGTACACGATCGCGGTCGGGGGTTCGGCCAGGGCCAGCAGTTCCCGGGTGGCCCCGGCACCGCCCTCGGCGGTGAAGCCGCCGGGGCGCAGCGGGCCCGGCGGCAGTCCGAGGTCGGCCAGGGTCCGCTCCCACGCCTGGCGCCGCCGGATCGCGTGCCGGAACTCCTGCGGCCCCTCGACGTGGGCGATGCGCCGGTGACCTGCCTCGGCCAACGCCCGGACGGCGGCGACGTAGGCGGGTTCGTCGTCGAGTTCGACGGCGCAGTGCCCGCCCGCCCACTCGGCGCGACCCACGACGACGGTCGGCAGGCCGAGCGAGGCGGTGAGCGCGGGGCGCGGGTCGTCGACCCTGAGGTCGGTGAGCAGCACGCCGTCGACCCTGCGGTCCGCGGCCAGCCGTTCGTACAGGGCCTGCTCGCGGTCGGCGGTCGTCACGTGCAGGACGAGTCCGTCGCCCTGCTCGGACAGCACCTCCTCGATGCCCGCGATGAACGCCGGGAAGAACGGATCGGCACCGATCAGGCCGGGCTCCCGCGCCAGGACGAGGCCGACCGCGCCCGCCTTGCCGAGCGACAGCGCCCGTGCGGGGCGGCTGGGCCGCCAGCCGAGTTCCTCGGCGACGGCCAGGATGCGGACCCTGGTCTCGTCGGCGAGTCCCGGCCGGTTGTTGAGTGCGAAGGAAACGGAGCTCCTGGACACGCCGGCTCGCTGTGCCACGTCGGCAATGGTCGGACGCCGCATGGTGGTCCCCTCCGTGTCGGATCATGTCCGGCGCGGCCACTGAACCGGTTCAGTGGTAACGCCGTGCCGCCACTAAAGCGGTTTAGACGTAGATCGGACAAGGCGCGGAACGGTGTGACCTCGGTCACTTGAAGTGGGGGACATTTGCGCCGAGTTGCTATGGCGAAGGGTGGCCCCCGGTGAGCGTGGCGAGCGCGGCGGTGAGACTGCCGGCCCGTCGATCCCCTGCCGACGGGGGTGATGTCGACAACCAGGGAGGAGCCGGCCGCCGATGATCTTCGCGTGGGGCGGGGAGATCTGAGGGGATCTCGCGAGTCGCGATGAGTCCTGCGGCGTCCGGCGGTCGTACTGTCGAACCCGTTACGAGGAGGACTCCTGATGCGCAGCGTGACCTATTCGATGAGCGTCTCACTTGACGGCTACATCGTCGGGCCGGACGGCGGCTTCGACTGGACGGTGCCCGGCGAGGAGGTCTTTCGCTTCTGGATCGACGAGATCCGAGAGGTCGGCGTCCACCTGTTGGGACGACGGCTGTACGAGACGATGCTGTACTGGGAGACCGCCGACCAGGATCCCACGCTCGACGACTCGGATCGCGAGTGGACCGCGCTCTGGAAGCCGCTCCCCAAGGTGGTGTTCTCCACCACGCTGTCGGCAGTGCAGGGCAACGCCCGCCTGGCCGCCGGCGGCCTGGCGGAGGAGATCGCGCGGTTGCGAGCCGAGCCGGGGGAGGGCGACATCGCGATCGGCGGCGCGTCTCTCGCCGCCGAGGCGGCCGCGTCGGATCTGATCGACGAGTACCGGGTCCTGGTCTACCCGGTGCTGGTTGGCGGTGGCATTCCGTTCTTTCCCCGGCGCGAACGCCGGGTGGATCTCGAACTCGTCGAGACTCGCACCCTCAGCTCAAGAGTCGTCTACCTCCGCTACCGCGTGGCGCGCCAGGCCGCGCCTTGAGTACGCTGCCGCCTCAGCTTGTCGGGCTGGGGCGGCTCGGGCCCTTGAGCCACGAGGCGATATCGTGCGCGATGCCGCTGATGTCGTCGCCCGTCGTGACTTCGCGCTCGTGGCCAGGGGTGTCACGGCGGACTACTTCGTCGCCGTTGCCGCTTTCCGTGACCGCACCGGATGAGGTGAGCCGGAGCCCCCGGAGGGGGTCAGCAGGTCCTGTCGGCGTAGTGCGCGCCCTGGATACTGCCGGACGAGCCCAGCCAGCTGCGGCCGGGCCCCACGCACCTGTCGTAGTCGGGGCCGAACACCTCCACCTCGATGACGACGTTGGAGCCGTCGCTCGTGCAGTGGTTGTAGAACGCGTCGGAGCCGGTCTCGTAGAACCCACAGGGGTCGGCTGCCGCCGTGGCGGGCGCGCCCAGGACGAGTGCCATCGCACTGGCGACGGGAGCCACGGCGGCGATGACAGCGGACAGACTACGGCGGACGTTCATCGACGATCTCCTTGCAGGGATGCTGTGCCCGAGCCGGAGGACTCGGGCACAGGCAGCATCGTTGATCACCCAAGGACTGTTCAGCGGTTTCTTCCAACGAGGTACGTGGTTCACACTCCCGGGTGCCTTCGCCCTCACACGAAGTGCCCCACCGACGATTCAAGGGTGGGTCACGTGAGCGTTTACGGCGGGCTCTACGGCCGCAACGCCCAGAACACGGCGCATGTCGTCGACCGGGCGGACCGGGCGATGCCCTTCGGGCGCCCGGAAAAGGCCCGGCGGGGGAAAGACGCTGGATCGTTGGGCGCCTCCCGCCTTACGGTGGTGCCATGAGCGATCACTCGGAGGCGCCTGCCGCACCCGTCGAGGCCTACGAACCCCCTTACTACGTAGCTGTCTTCACCACGGTGCGAACCCAGAACCAGAGCGGCTACAGCGAGACCAACGCACGCATGGAGGACCTGGTGAAGGACGTTCCTGGGTTTCTGGGGATGGACCATGCGCAGACTCCTGGCGGGCTGGGCATCACCGTCGGGTACTTCCGCGACGCCGACGCCCTCACGGAGTGGCGGACCAACGCCGAGCACCGCGCGGCGCAACAGCGCGGGCAAGCCGAGTGGTACCAGAGCTACACGCTGCACGTGGCGAAAGTGGAGCGGAGCCACGGGTTCACGCGAGCGTAGGCCTCACAGAGCCCGACACGACGCCGACCTTGCCGGCTGGGTCGACTGAGCTCGGTCGTCCGCAGATTCGACATCCTGCCGAGCGCATCAACGTGCTGTCGGCGCCCGGGAGGCCAAGCCGGGGGTCCCAGCGGAGAGCGACGCCCCGGTACCACCACGACGAGGGAAACGGGCGGACCGACTCGCAGATTCCACCCGTGCCGGTGAGGCGGCCACCGTCAACTCACCCTGCTGGTCATGCGGGCCGGTGGGGTGATGCCCCGCAGATGGCCGAGGTGCTGGAGACGATCAGTACAGCCCTGACCGCCATCACGGATCGGCAACACCGCCGCGGACCAGGCCGGCAGCCGGACCGACATCTCCGCTGGTAGCTGTTCACAGGCCGCCTGGGCTCCACCCCCTACGCGTTGACGTCCCAGTCCCGCTGGGTGACGGACCACGGAACGCGCGGCTTCGTACGGGCATGTTCGGATCTCGGGGGTCGGGATCGACCTGTCGACTCCCTGTCGTAGCCGGCGGGGTTGCTTGTCTTCACGTTGCGGCCAATGGCACGTCAGAGGACCCGGCCATGATCGGGACCGTTGATGAACCTGTGCCAGGAGGCCCTCATGTACCGCCGGACCCTGTCCCTTCTCGCCGCTGTCGTCGCGCTCGCCGCCGCTGGATCCGTCACTCAGGCCTCGGCAGACGACCAGATCTCCGCCGACCGGCGTCCCGGCCCCCGCGTGCTGGACGTCATGACGTTCAACATCCATCACGCTCAGGGCACCGACGACGTCCTCGACCTCCGGCGCATCGCGGACGTCATCCGCGACAGTGGCGCCGACGTGGTGGGCCTTCAGGAGGTCGACAACCATTACTCCGGGCGCAGCGACTGGGCGGACCAGCCTGCCGAGTTGGCGTCTCTGCTCGGTTACCACGTGGTCTTCGGTGCCAATATCGACAACGCCCCGCCGGCGGCCGGCGGTCACCGCGTTCAGTACGGCACCGCGATTCTGTCGCGGTACCCGATCACCGCCTCCGACAACACCTGGCTGTACAAGTCGCCGGGCCAGGAACAGCGCGGTCTGCTGCACGCCACCCTCAATGTCCACGGCAAGAACGTGGAGTTCTACAACACGCACCTGGCCGCCAGCTCGCAGACCGACCGCCTTCAGCAGACGGCGCAGGTCGTAGACCTGATCGGCAAGAAGAGGCCCGGGATCCTCGTGGGTGACTTCAACGCACTGCCCACCGCCCCGGAGTCGCAGCCGTTGCAGAAGGCGTACACCGACGCGTGGGCCAAGTCCCTGCATGGGCACGGCGATGGTGCGACCTACCCGGCCGAGGCCCCCACGGAGCGGATCGACCTCATCTACACGACCCGTGAGGTGACGCCGCTCGTCACCCGCGTGATTCAGAACGATCCGACTGCCTCCGACCACCTTCCTCTGCTCAGCAAGGTCCTCGTCACGTCCTGAGCGACCACGCCCACCTGCGGGCCGCCCAGCAGGGGCGGTGCGGTTGCACGCGCGTGTGGGGGAGTGATGCGGCGCGGTGCTGAGAGCCTCGGTGGCGGTGTTGTCGGTCGTGGCGATCGGGCTCTCCGTGTCGTGGAGTGGCCGCCGTTGCCGTGCTCGGTGCCGGGGGCTGCGGCGTGCGGTGGGCGGCTCGCCTGTTTGAAACTCCCCGTCGTTGGACGGGGGGTGGTTGGTGAGTCGGTGGGTGGTACGGCTCGCTGCGGAAGGGCTGCTGACGGGGCCGCGTCGGGCAGCAGACGGATGCCGACGACGGCCCCACGGATGCGTACACCCTGCCTCGCCGGCGGCATCACCTGGTGTCGCCTCAGCCCGGACCCTGGTGACGACGACGGTGTCCGCGACTGCCAGGGGTGGCACTGGCCGGGCCCGCGCTTTCCCGTCGGGACCGCTGACCGGCCTCCCGGTCAGCTTTCCTGCCGGCCGCATTCCCACCGGGCCAGGTGGCCGTTGCAGTGGGCACAGGGCCCGGTGTGCGGCAGTCGGTCGATCCGGCGTGCGGCAGGGCGACTCCGAGGCAGTCCAGGCCGAACAAGCATTGACGGGGATGTCCGACGGGGTGGGTTCAGTGGACGGAGAACCCGCCGTCGACGAAGATCGCCTGCCCGGTGACGTAGCCGGAAGCGTGGCTGGCCAGGAACACCACCGCTCCGGCGAAGTCCTCGGCAACGCCGTTGCGCCCGACCAACGTGCGCGCGGCCAGCGCCGCCACCTTCTCCGGATCGGACGACAACCGTGCGTTGAGCGGGGTCATGACGAAGCCGGGCACCAGCGTGTTGCAGGTGACGCCGTGTGGCGACCACGCCTCGGCCTGTGAGCGGGTCAACGACTCCAGCGCCCCCTTGGAGACCCCATAGACGCCACTCTGGACGAACGCCCGATGCGCCTGCTGGGAGGTTACATGGATGATCCGACCGAAGCCCCGCTCGGCCATCCCGGGCCCGAATCGCTGGCCCAACAAGTAGGGCGCCTCCAGGTTCACCGCCATCGTGGCATCCCACACGTCCTCGCCCAGCTCGCCCATCGGCGGCCGCAGGTTGATCCCGGCGCTGTTGACGAGAATGTCGGGCTCGCCGAACACCTCGGCTGCCTGCTCTGCCGCTGCGCGCACCCCGTCGCGGGTGCTCAGGTCGGCGCTCACCCAGCTCGCCTGGCAGCCGTCCGCCGCCAGTTCGTCGACGGTGGCCGCCAGTTCCGACTCCTTGCGGGCCATGATCACCACGCTGGCCCCCGCTCGCGCGAGAGCCCCGGCGATGGCTCGGCCGATGCCGGAGCTGCCGCCTGTCACCACGGCGACCCGGCCATCCAGCGAGAACAGTTCGGAGAGGTAGCTATGTGAGGTCATACCCGCACCCTAGACGGCGTGGAAGTACCGGGCGGGGAAGGTCGAAGTACGCCATCACGCCAGGCCCAAGGCAGCAACCTAGGAGCGAGGCCGACGCGTTGAGCCGCCTCGGGACAGGTTCTCGAGCAGTACCGCGGAGTCCGCCCGAAGTCCTTCAGTTGCCGTCAGCCGTGGTGAGCTGAAGGGCGGAACATGCCGCCGACCGGTCCAGTATGTGCACCGAATCCGCATCGTGATCAGGGCGATATCTCGTCGGGCTGGCACTACGGGCCCACTGGTGTGACGGTAACTGGCACGCTCTACCGATATCGAGGTCCATCATGCACGGCCTGGCCTTTGCCGCCCCCTGGCTGGTTCTTGCCTCCACGCTCTGGGCGTTGCTGCCGCTCGTCTTTCCCGTGCGGCGGCGGGCAGGCGTCATCATCGCCCTCTCGCATCTCATCGTGACAGCGGCGATCACGCGGCCTTGGACGGAGGACTGGTACGGGCGCGACGGAGCATGGCTGCTGCTCGTCTTCGGGCAGGGCACCCTCGTTGCGCTGGGACGGCTGACCTTCGAACTGAGCCCGCTCGCCGCCCGTCGCCGCCGCGCGACGCCCCGCAGCTCCTCGGCCGCCCGACTCCAGTCACCCATGTGAGCATCACGGAACCGGTCTTCGGTTCGGCGGGGGCCTCGCCGCCTCGCGCGGCACCCGCCTCAACACAGCCAGGGCGGCGGCCCGACAGCTACCCCACGCCCACTCGGCGCCCCCCCGGGTCACTGACCTCCAGGCAGCCATACACGACGAATCTGATCCCAGCAGCCTCCATGACGAGCAGCGTTCATGTGCGCGGTGGCTGCTGGGGCGACGCGGTTGCGCCTGCGGTAAGCAGCTGTCCGGGATACCGGGAAGGCCCGCCGCTCGGCCGAGGAGAAGGCCGCGCGGGAGCACCGCTTCCCGCCGCCGCGCGAGACTGGTACCCCTGGGGGGTGCGGACGAGGCGTGGGCCGGATCGGCGCCGCCCTGTGGCGGATGGACGACGGTGATGACGGGGGGCGGAGTGATGGAAGAGGTCCAGGACGGCCTCCGTAATGGGCTGTACTGGTGTGTGGCGTTCTCGGTGATCCTGGTGCCGGTCGGGTTTGCGAGCGGATTGTGGGTCTGGGTCACCGTGGCCTACGCGCTGATCATCGTCGTGAGTGTGGTCGTGGGTGTGGTGCTGGCCGTCGGCGGCCCGGTCCTGGCGGGGGCGGCCTTCCTGCTGTGGCTCCTCGTCCTCGGCGTCGGAGCCGGGCTCGTCGTCTTCGGGTTCCATGCCATCGTGACGTTCGAGCCGTACTGCACTCCGTCCGAGACGATCGACTGCCGTCTGCTGCTCAACGGCCAGGACGTGGGCGAGGCGAGCGTGGACGACCAGCGCAGAAGCATGATCGTCGACTCGCTGCTGCCCATCGGGGGCGGCGTGCTCATCGCCGGCGGTGCGCTGGTCGTGGGGGTTGCGCGTGTGCGTGATCATTTTCGGCACGTGAAGTACCTGTTCGGGCGGCGGTGAGCGGTGTCGGGGACCGGGCCGAGCCCGGAACGGGCCACCCCGCCGACTGCCGGAGTACCAGATCAACCAGACCATCTGGCCCTCGGTGGCAGCGGTACATCCCTCCAAGGGCACGTCGGGAAGGCGACCAAGGTGGTCGGCCGCTGGCTCGCGGGGGTCGGCCGTGGGGGTACGACAGGAGACGTGACGCCGGAGGGGTGTGTGCGCCCGCCTCAAAGCCGCCCAGGTCATGCCCACCGAGCGATTTCGCACACGCTCAGAAGGGCGCGGGCCTTTGGTCGGAGGTCAAGCTCGTGCTGCCGCCCGGTCTGTGCCGCACCCGCAGACGGCATCGCCGTAGAGGCCGCATCGGGAGTGAGCCGCGAGACTTTGCTCATGTCGTTGAACTGGTGACTGAGAGTACCGGGCTTCGCTCGGCCGTTCCCCGCCTCTGGGTGGCCCTGTCGCCGACCTGCGCGTGACCACCTCCAGCTGACCGTTCAGGCGACGGGGCGTCGTGGCGTGTCTTATTTGCCCTGCAGAGTCGCTGATGGATGGTTGACGCATCCTGTCGCGAGCGTAATATTGAGTGGTCGCTCAAAAAATAGGAGTTCCCAATGAGTCACCCCCTGCAGGGCAAAAACGCGCTTGTCACGGGCGGATCACGCGGCATCGGCGCTGCCATCGCCCGCCACCTCGCGCAGGCAGGCGCTGCCGTCGCCGTCACCTACCACTCCTCCCCAGACCGGGCCGAAGCCCTCGTAAGGCAGATCGCAGGCGACGGTGGAACCGCTGTCGCGATCCAGGCGGACGCCTCAGACCGCGTTGCCGCGCGAAGTGCGGTCACCGAGACCGTCAAACAGCTCGGTGGCCTGGACATCGTCGTGAACAATGCAGGCGCCAGTGGGGTAGGGCCCATCGAAGAGGTCACGGACGAGACCTACGACCACGCCGTGGCTGTCAACGTAGGCAGCGTCTTCCACACCACCCGGGAAGCACTGCGGCACATGACGTCCGGCAGCCGCGTCATCACCGTAGGCAGCATCAACGCCGACCGGATCCACTTCGCCGGAGGCACCGTCTATGCACTCACCAAGGCCGCCGTCGCCGGTTTCAGCCGCGCCCTGGCCCGCGAGGTCAGCAGCCGCGCCATCACGGTCAACACCGTTCAGCCCGGTCCGGTGGACACCGAGATGAACCCCGCCGACAGCGACTTCGCGAAGATCACTCGACCGCTCATCGCAACGGGCCGCTACGGCACCGCTGACGAAATCGCGAGTGTGGTCACCTTTCTCGCCGGACCTGACGCCTCATTCATCACCGGCGCCACCATCAACGTTGACGGCGGCTTCGCCGCCTGATCCCTTAGCTGGATGACCAGTTGGTCGGGACACTGGTCAGCGCAGCACGATGTGCCCGGCCTCCCCCGACGCCCCGGCCCGCCACGCGGCGCACTTCACCTTGCCCGCCCACCCCGCCGGCAGAGGCTGGTCGGCGGGGAGGTGGCGAGCATCGGTTCCGGCGCGTCCACGCCACAGCCCTCACGCCTTCCCCCGGTGAGCAGGCGGGGTACGAGGATCTCGCCGAGGACGCCGTGTGCTCGGCGGCGATGTCGGCGACCCTGCCGACGTCCTCGGCGTCCAGACCAGAGGCGCTCGGATCGTCCGCGATGGCCTGCCGGTGACGGCCTGCAACTACGGACGCGCGACGACCCCCGCCACGCCTGTGGGAAAGTCGCCCGCGTCGTCGTCCTCGTTTGCGGACCAGCTCTATCGACCGGCCCCCGATCGCTCAGGTTGCTTCTCGAGGTCGTTCACCGAGGTCGGTCCCAGCTGCTTGGCGGTGGCGTACTCGGGCATCGTCATGGGTTTGTCGAACAGGAAGAACGACTGGTTGGTGCCGACCGTGAACTCCATGTACGCGCCCGTTGTGGCGTCGAAGCCGTAGTAGGCGTTACAGGTGGAACCCGAGGTGTAGGTGCCGTCCATGCCGGGCTGTGCGAGGACAGCGACGCCGTTGGACGTGGACTCCACCCTCTCCGTCGGAGTCAGCATCTTGCAGCGCGGCACCGGCAGGCCCTTCATGATGAAGTACCCGTACTCGCCGTCGGCGTTCTGGATGTAGACGTAGGATAGTTTGCCCCGCTTCCCCCACGTCTTGACCCACTGGTTGATCGCTTCGCGGGTCGGGGAGTACTCCATGCGGCCCGCCGGCTGCTGGGCCACGAGGTGGTCGTAGTTGTCCTGCTTGGCCTTGTTCTCCTTGTCCTGGCTGGAGTCGGTGCAGGACGTCAGGGCAAGGCCCACAACGATGGCGACGACGGTGGCCAGGAGCATGCGTGCGTACTTCTTCATGCGGTGCTGCCCTCTTCCCTGGATGAGATGGGGATCAGTTGGTGCACGTCGTGCGCTCGGCGGTGGCATCCAGCCGGTAGGGCAGATCCTTGTCACGCAAGGGCGCGCGGTGCTCCTGGGCGGCCTTGGAGTTGTAGGCGTTGACCGACTCGATCCGCGTGGCCTTCAGCGCGGTGATCGACTGGTCGATCTGCGTCGCGCGAGTCCGCGAAGCGGTTTTCCGCTCCTCCTCAAGCGCCTGGATCGTCCCTTCGGCGTTCTGCACGGCCTCGCACAGATCGAAGAACTCCTCGTACGTGGTCTGGCGGAACTCGCCCGAGCCGACGGTGTTCTCGCGCTTGTCCGCCTCACCGCGGAACGGGGCGGTGATCCACCCCGCGCCGCCGAAGGCGAGCACCCCGACCAAGTACAGCACCGCGAGGCCGATGACCCCGACGACGGCCCAAGCCCCTAACCGTGCCCCCTCGCGTACCTGCCCCATGGCCATCTCCCTTCACCGGTGGTTCCGCGGCGTGGAATCACCTTCCGCGATGAAGGACACGACGCCCGGTGAAACGGTTCCGACGGCACGAGCGCCAGGAAGGGGTTACCGGCGCGGTCGAGCCACTGCCGGCACACAGTCCAGTGGATATGCGCGCTGCCGGGGGTTGCCCCACAGCCGAGGAGGTCGAGGGTGTGGATGACCGCGTTGAAGTCGGGCGCCTCGCCTGCCTTGAGCGGGGTGGGGTGGGGCAGGGGGTAGGCGAGCGTGCCGAGGAACAGGCGGGTCTTGTCCGGCGGATCATGCCTGGGACGTGCTGGCCTGGCGCGCCCATCTGCCGCGTTGTTGTCCGGTGAGGGAGGAGAATCAGCGGCATGACCATGGTGAAGGACATCGAAGTCCGCGGTACGCAGCACTGCGAGACGACGGCGTTGGGCGTGCTGCTGCGCCATGAGGGACTCGACTTGTCCGAGCCCATGCTCTTCGGGCTTGGCTCCGGGCTGTCCTTCATCTACTGGGACAGCAAAGGCATGGGCTTTCCCTTCCTGGGAGGCCGGGTCAAGCCGTTCGATCTCACCAGGAACCTGGCCGCCGTCCTCGGGCTTCAGTTGCTGGTAGGGGAGACCACCTCCCCGCGCAAGGCATGGCAGAACGTGGCGGCATCCATCGACGCCGGTCGGCCGGTCGGCCTTCAGCTCGACAGCTACCACCTGGACTACTTCAGCACCAAGGTGCACTTCGGCGGGCACGTCGTGGCCATGTACGGCTACGACGAACAGGACGCCTACCTGGTGGACACCGACCCGCAGGGCGGAGCCGTCTCGACCAGCCTCGCCGGTCTGGCCAGGGCCAGAGCCGAGCGCGGCCCCATGACCGCCAAGCACCGCTCCTTCACCATCACAGCGCCCAGCAACCTGACGTCACCGCTGGACCGGATCATCCCCGCGATCAAGACCTGCGCCGACGCCTTCCTGAACCCGCCCATCGCGAACCTGGGCCACCGGGGCATCGAGAAGACCGCGAAGCAAGTTCCGAAGTGGCTGCAGCGCAGCGACAATCCGCGGGAGGACCTGTCACGGGCCGCCGTCCTCATGGAGAGGGCGGGCACCGGCGGCGCCCTGTTCCGCAACCTCTACCGGGACTTCCTCGCCGAGTCTGCCACGTTGATCGACAGCAGGCACCTGCGCACTGGTCACAGCCTGTATGCCGAGGCCGCCACCCTCTGGACACAGGTGGCAGCACTCATCGGGACAGCAGGCGAATCCGGCGACACGAAGAACCTCATGCAGGCCGGCTCCGTCCTCCACGAGCTCTCGCGCATCGAACGTGATGCGATGCAGGCACTCAGCATGCTCTAGGAGGCCTGCCCGGGGGGTCATGTGCGAAACCAGAGTCGGAACGAGGCAACGGTGACGGTGCCATGGCAGACGTAGGCGCGCTTGTCGAACCTCGTGGCGACCGCCCGGAAGGTCGTGAGGGCGTTGATCGCCGCTCAACTTCGTTCCTACGCGGACACTTCCATGACCGGGATGAGTTGCGGGGCGTCGCCCCACTGGCCCGGCCGACGGCTCCCCCTTCGTCCGTGGCTCGTTCTCCCGACACCATTACCGCTCGTCACCACACACGCGCTTACGAACGTTTGCCCCAGTACTCCGAAGCCCACCTGAACTGGGCGCTCATCACCATGATGACCCGGCGCCTGCCCCGCAAGACCCCCGCACCGACAGCTGTCCACACCACGCGACGTGCAGGTGTTGACGTTGACGAACACCGGTGGGCATCCGCGCCGACGTTTTGCGGGGGTGATAGTCGCTGCCCGGCGACTCCTTCTGGTGGTCGTTACACCGGGTCGATACGGAAGACGCTGCCGCCAATGGCGAGCACGTACAGTTCGCCATTGCCGCCCTGCGCGAAGGAGATGACCTCGCCGCCGTTGGCTCCGAGGTCGTTCACGCCGGTCACCTTGCCGTTCTTCATCTGCAGGGAGCGGATGGTGCCGTCGCAGTAGTCGCTGTACACGTACTGACCCTTGAGGGACGGGATCGCCTTGCCCCGGTAGACGTAGCCGCCGGTCACCGAGCAGGCGAAGTTGGTGCGGTCGTACTCGAAGACCGGCGGTACGTGGTTCGCGGGTTCCGTGCCGCCGCGGAAGGGATGCGTGCCCTCCATCTGGCCCCAGCCGTAGTTCTGCCCGCCCGTGCTGCTCGCCGGGGCCCAGTCGATCTCCTCCCAGTCGTTCTGGCCGACGTCACCGAGGAACAGGTCGCCCGTGCCCGAGTCGAAGGAGAACCGCCACGGGTTGCGCAGCCCGTAGGCCCAGATCTCGTCCCGCGCGGCGGGGTCGTTCACGAAGGGGTTGTCTCGCGGGATCGCGTACGGCTTGGCGCCCCTCGGGTCGATGCGCAGGAGCTTGCCGAGCAGTGTGTCGAGGTTCTGTCCGTTGCCGTGCGGGTCGCCGCCCGAGCCCCCGTCGCCAAGCGCGATGTACAGGTAGCCATCGGGGCCGATCTTGATGTCGCCGCCGTTGTGGTTCGGATAGGGCTGCGTCTGGGTGAGGACCGTACGCCGGGTGCGCGGCTGGATCTTGCCGTGCAGTACGGCGAACTCGTCCACGGTGCTGGTGCCTTCGAGGTTCGTGAACGAGATGTAGAAGTGCGCGAACCTCTTGTCGAACGCGATGCCCAGCAGCCCGCGTTCGCCGTCGGTGGTGGTCTCGGCGGATATGTCGAGGACGGGCTTGCCGAGCCCTTTGGCGTCCAGGATCCTTACAGTGCCCGCGCGTTCGGCGATCCAGAGCCTCCCTCCAGGACCGGTGGTGCCGGCCGTCGGATTCTGGGCCGTGGCCACGTTCTTGAGGGTGACCTTCGCCGCCTGCCGTGGGGCGGCGGGCTCGTCGGCCGACGCCGCGGTCAGAGCGAGGGAAGCGACGAGACAGATGGTGCCGATGATCGCCGAGCTTCTGGTGCGAACTCTCACCGTGTTCCTCCTGGAGGCGGTGAATCGGCAGGTCGCGCGGCTGCCGGGGCGTCTCGTGGGGTGACGCTGGCGCCAGCACGCAACCTGGTGGGGGGGGTGGGGGAGAGAGAACGGTGTGCTATTGGCTGGCTACGGATGAGGATACTGGGACAGTGCGACTTGGTATAGACCAGCCACGCCAGAAACCGCGCATCACGAACTACGCGATCTCGCCGATGGGTTTGTTGCCCTGAGTCGCAACGGTCCCGCTCCCGCCCTCCAGCAAGCTGCCGCCAATGGCCGAACCGTGACGGCATACCGGGGCCGTTCCCTCGACCAGGCGCGCCGCAGACCTGACCCGCAGAGAAGCGGCGACACCGCGACGCCTCCCTCCCACCCCAGAGCGGCCGCTCCCAACTGCAGGAGAGCCTTTCGAACCGGCAGTCCCGGGCGCCGTGTTCTTCGCCGCACCCGCAGGGACGGACCCCCGGGCTTCAAGTGACCTTGCCCGCCCCTGCTCCTCGCACCCGCGGGAATGGTCCCCTCGGCGCGCTCCGACTGAGCCGGCGCACGGTCTGTTCCCTGCTCCCCGCGTGCGGTGAACGTCGTGGTCTCCTCCCGTGGCGGATACGACGTTGGCGTAGGAGGGGTCTTCGGTCGCCGCATGACGCTCTCGGCATCGCGAATTTTGACAGAGCCTTGACAAATTGGCCAGGCGCCGCCAGTGTGCAAATATCTCGCAGAGCCGCACAATCTTTCGTACGTACCGCGCAATATCTCTGCAGGAAAGCACCGCTGATCCATGCGGCAAGCGCGGCCGGCGCGCGCCTGCCTGACTTCCCCCACCGTCAGGAAGGAAAGCTCTGTCATGTCTCAGCGCCCTCGCGCAGGGCTACGATGGCTCACCGCACTGGCCCTGATCTTGGCCGGAGTCGCGGTCACCGCGCCCCAACAGGCGGCAGCCGCCCCCGCAGACCTCCCGACCGCCGACTACCAGCAGGTACAACTCGCCACGGGAGCTGCCGAGCTGGGTGAACCCATGTCTCTGGCCGTACTGCCCGACCGCTCTGTGCTGCACACGGCGCGCGACGGCACGATCCGCCTCACCGACGTCGCGGGCAACACCAAGCAGGCCGGGAAGCTGGACGTCTACACACACGACGAGGAAGGCCTCCAGGGCGTAGCCGTCGACCCCGCCTTCGCCACGAACCGCTATGTCTACCTCTACTACTCCCCGAAGCTGAACACTCCTGCGGGCGACGCCCCCACCACGGGCAGCGCCGCCGACTTCGAGGCCTGGAAGGGCCACCTCAACCTGTCGCGGTTCACGCTGCGCAGCGACGGCACCCTGGACATGGCCGGTGAGAAGGTCATCCTCGAAGTGCCCAACGACCGCGGCCAGTGCTGCCACGTCGGCGGCGACATCGACTTCGATGCGGCAGGGAACCTCTACCTGAGCACCGGCGACGACACCAACCCGTTCGACTCCTCCGGATACACGCCGATCGACGAACGCACCGGCCGCAACCCGCAGTTCGACGCCCAGCGCAGCTCCGGCAACACCAACGACCTGCGCGGCAAGGTGCTTCGGATCAAGCCGGCCGCCAACGGCGGCTACACCATCCCGTCGGGCAACCTCTTCGCCCCCGGTACCGCGAACACCCGGCCCGAGGTCTACGCGATGGGCTTCCGGAACCCCTTCCGCATGTCCGTCGACAGGGCCACGGGCACGGTCTACCTCGGCGACTACGGTCCCGACGCCGGCGCCACCGACCCCAACCGAGGACCAGGCGGCCAGGTCGAGTTCAACCGCATCACCTCGCCCGGCAACTACGGCTGGCCGTACTGCACCGGCACCAACACCTCGAGCGAGGTCTACAACGAGTACACGTTCCCGAGCGGTCCGTCCGGCGCGAAGTACAACTGCGCGGGCGGCCCCACGAACAACTCGTTCCGCAACACCGGTCAGGCCCAGCTGCCGGCCGTCAGGTCCAGCTGGATCAAGTACGGCCTGGACGGCTCACCGCCCGAGTTCGGGGGCGGTTCGGAGTCCCCGATGGGCGGCGAGGTCTACCGCTACGACCCCAACTCGACCTCCAGCGTGAAGTTCCCGCAGTCCCTCGACGGCCGCTTCTTCGCCGCCGAGTACGGCCGCCAGTGGATCAAGGCGATCGAGGTCGAAAGCGACGGCACGTACGGCACCATCGAGGACGTTCCCTGGAACGGCACGCAGGTGATGGACACCGACTTCGGGCCCGACGGCGCGCTGTACGTCCTGGACTACGGCACCGGCAGCAACAACGCGGGCCTGTACCGCATCGAGTACATCGGGGGCAGCAACCGCAACCCGATCGCCCAGGCCTCCGCGGACCGCACCTCCGGTGCCCTGCCGCTGACCGTGCGGTTCTCCTCGCAGGGCAGCTCCGACCCCGAGGGCGGGGCGCTGAGCTACTCCTGGAACTTCGGTGACGGCACGACGTCCACACAGGCCAACCCCAGCCACACGTACACCACCGCGGGCACCTACCGCCCTACCCTCACGGTCCGTGACCCACAGGGCCTGACCGGCACCGCCAGCCTGGTGGTCACCGCGGGCAACACCGCGCCGACGGTGACCCTGCAACAGCCACCGGACGGGCAGTTGTTCTCCTTCGGGGACACCGTGCCCTTCAGGGTGCAGGTCAGCGACCCCGAGGACGTCACGATCGACTGCTCCAAGGTGAAGGTCACCTATCTCATCGGCCATGACAGCCACACCCACGCCATCACCTCCACCACCGGCTGCCAGGGCAACCTCACCGTCCCCGCTGACGGCGAACATGACAGCGCCGCCAACCTCTACGGCGTCTTCGACGCCGAATACACCGACAAGGGCGGCCTGACCACGCACTCGGTGCGCACCCTGCAACCCCGCCATCGCCAGGGCGAGCACTTCGGCGCCCAGTCCGGCATCCAGACCGCCGACCACGCCAACGCCGAGGGCGGCAAAACGGTCGGCTTCACCGACGACGGCGACTGGATCTCCTTCAAGCCTTATGTCCTCGCGGGCGCCACGAACTTCACCGCCCGAGTGGCCTCCGGCGGAGCGGGCGGCAGGATCGAGGTGCGCGCGGGGTCCGCCACCGGGAGCCTGCTCGGCACCGCGACCGTGCCGGTGACCGGCGGCTGGGAAACCTTCACCGACGTCTCCGCCAACCTCTCCGGCGCGCCCTCCGGCACCACCGAACTGTTCCTGGTGTTCCGCGGCCCGACCGGCCAGGGCAATCTGTTCGACGTCGACGCCTTCACCCTCGGCACCGGCTCCACCACGACCACGCCGTGGGAGGCGGAGTCGTACAGCTCCGCCTCGGGCGTCCAGTCCGCCGCGCACGGCGCGGCCAGCGGAGGGCTGACCCTGGGCTACATCGACAACGGCGACTGGGCCGGCTACGCCTCCGTCTCCACCGCGGGAGCCACCTCCGCCTCCGCGCGGGTCTCCTCCGCGGGCGCCGGCGGCACCCTCCAGTTCCGTTCCGGCTCACCGACCGGGCCGCTGCTCGGCTCGGTGACGGTGCCGGTGACCGGCAGCTGGGACACGTTCACCACCGTCAACGCCACACTCAACGGCACCGGAACGGGACCGCTGTTCCTCACCTTCACCGGAGGTTCCGGCAGCCTCTTCGACGTCGACACCTTCACGCTTGCCTCCTCGACGAAACGGAAGGGTTGATGACATGACCACCCTCCTACGGCGCCTGCGCCGTGGCGGCGCGGCCCTGATCCTGGCCCTGCTGGGCAGCCTGGTCGTCCCTGCGGGCACGGCGCACGCGGCCTCGTTCGAGATCCTGGTGTTCGCCAAGACCGCGGGATTCCGCCACGACGCGATTCCGGCCGGCATCGACGCCCTGCGCACCCTCGGCCAGCAGAACGACTTCACGGTCACGGCCACCGAGGACGCCGGAGCCTTCACAGCCGGCAATCTCGCGAACTACGAGGCGGTGGTGTTCCTCAACACCACCGGTGACGTCCTCAACTCCACCCAGCAGACGGCTCTGCAGTCCTACGTCGACTCCGGCGGTGGCTACCTCGGCGTGCACGCGGCGGCCGACACCGAGTACGACTGGCCGTACTACGGGCAGCTCGTCGGCGCCTGGTTCCAGAGCCACCCCGCCATCCAGCGGGCCACGATCAGGAACGAGGACCGAACCCACCCCGCCACCTCGCACCTGGGTGCGACCTGGACCCGTACCGACGAGTGGTACAACTACCGCGCCAACCCGCGTCCCGACGTGCACGTCCTGCAGACCCTGGACGAAAGCAGCTACAGCGGCGGCTCGATGGGCGCCGACCACCCCATCACCTGGTGCCACAGGCAGGGCCAGGGCCGTTCCTTCTACACCGGGCTCGGCCACACCATCGAGTCCTACGCCGACCCGGCCTTCCGTTCCCTCCTGCTGGGCGCGGTGCGGTACGCGGCCGGGCAACTCGCGGCAAACTGCTCGGTTCCGGCCGGCACCGTACAGGTCGAGGCCGAGTCGTACACGGCCGGCTCCGGCGTCCAGACGGCCGCGCACGCCCCCGCCAGCGGCGGCCAGACCCTCGGCTACATCGACAACGGAGACTGGGCGGGCTACTCCTCCGTCTCCACGGCCGGGGCGAAGACCTTCACGGCGAAGGTGTCGTCCGCGGGCGCGGGCGGCACCATCGAGATCCGCTCCGGATCGGCCACCGGAACCCTGCTCGGCTCGGTGGCCGTGCCGGTGACCGGCGGCTGGGAGACCTTCACCACCGTCACGACGACCCTGACGGGATCCGCCACCGGACCGCTCTTCCTGAGATTCACCGGTGGTGGCGGTGCCCTGTTCGACATCGACACCTTCAGCCTCGGCGCCGAGCCCGTCTCCGCCCCTCTGGCCGACGACGTACACCTCTTCTACTACCCTTGGTACGGCAGCCCGGCGGTCAACGGCGGCTGGCGGCATTGGCAACAGGGCGGCCGCACCCCGCCCGACGACGTCGGCGCCGACTTCTACCCGGCGCTCGGCCCGTACGACTCGGGTGACTACGAAGGCACCGTCGCCCAGCACATGGAATGGGTCGCCCGCTCGGGCGCCGGCGTGATCGTCTACAGCTGGTGGGGCCGGGCCGGCTATGAGGACCGGCTCGTGCAGGGCGTGCTCGACGCCGCGCAGGAGCAGGGCATCCAGGTGGCCTGGCACCTGGAGCCGTACGCGGGCCGCACCGCGGCCTCGACGGTCGCCGACATCGAGTACATCAACCGCACCTATGGCAGCCACCCGGCCTTCCACCGTTCGTCGGAGCATGGCGGCAAGAGCGCCTTCTACGTGTTCCAGAGCCTGGACATCACCGACTGGACGGCGCTGGACCAGGTCACGGACACCAGCATCGTCCTCGCCCAGACCACCGACACCAGCAAGATCGCGCACTTCTCCGGCATGTACACCTACGACGGCATCGCGGGGGCGACCGCGCCCGGCTGGAAGCACGCGGGCGACTACGCCCGCGCGAACGGCCTGATCTGGGCCCCGTCCGTCGCGCCCGGCTACATCGACGACCGGGCGGTGCCCGGCAACTCCACGCCCACCGTGGAGCGGGCGAACGGCGCGGCCTACGACCGGCAGTGGACCAACGCCCTCGACCCGGCGATCGGCGGTTCACCGTCGTGGGTGTCGGTGACCTCTTTCAACGAATGGCATGAGGGGAGTTCCATCGAGCCCGCCGACTCGACACCGCCGGGCGGTCATGGCTACCTGACGTACGACGGGGCCTACGGACTGAACGGCCAGGCAGCGGAGACGGCCTACCTGGACCGAACCGCGTACTGGGCGAGCCGCTTCCGGGCGGCAGCCCCGCGTTGATGCGGCCCGGGCCGGTGCACCCATGAGAGCGTCCGGCCGGCGTAGCCCGGCCGGACGCCCTTGACACGGAATGGAAGAGGCGCACCGCCATCGGGCCGTCGTCCAGGCCTGGTACGAGTGTGGGCCATAGCCGAGGTGGTCAGGCAGATGATCACGTCCTGAAGGTGGCTGCCTGCGCGGCCCGAGCTTCATGGTGGGGTGTTCTGAAGGAGTTCCCGGCTCGTCGTTGGCCGAGGGGAGCGTTCGGGCACGCTGCTGCCTGGTGGGGCCGCCGGAGGCGGCTCCACCGCGAGGTCTGAGGTCATCGTGCGGGCGGGGCAGATGCCCACGGGGCAGTGGCCTGGAGGGCGGTCAGGCGGGCCGTCCGGGGCCAGTCGGCCGCCTCGAAAACCCTCACCGAGCAGCCCGAGCCATTGATCGCCGTCGGCGGCCTGCGGACCCTCGTCGAGCCCCAGGCCCTGGCCGCCGGCGAGGCACACCGCGCTCGCCTTCGTGTCGGACCGGATCCGGGCCCCACGCGGCCGGTATCACGGTGAAGAATTCCTCCGTGTGCCTGGGAGAGCGATCGCAGCTCAACGCTCGGCGTGACCCCGTGGACGCCGCACCACCAGACTCGCGACCTCGAACGCCATCTCCTCGATGCCGTCCTGCGGCGGCGGGTGGTAACGTCCCGCACACACTGAGAGGTTGACGATGAGACAGGCGCGCCACTGGCTGCCCACCCCTCGCCCGTCGGCGAACGCCCGGGTCCCGTCGACCCACCAGACCACGGAGCGGGCGCCGAAGTCGACACGCAGATCGAGCCACGCCCCGGGCGAGATCGCTTCGCTCCTGTAGGAGTGCCCCGTGTCACGGACGTGGTTGCTGAGTTCCAGCAGATCGGGGTTGTCGGGGTGGTACTCGCAGATGTCGATCTCCTGGTCACCGTCCCGCCAGGTCCAGATGGCGGGCCAGGCCCCGATCTCCCGTGGAAGGCGTACGCGTGCCTCGAGCACGTCGCCCGCTTGGACGAGGAACCCCTCCTGACTTCCCTCGGTGGTGAGCAGTCCCGTGTTCCATCTGCCGTCTGACCGGCGTGTGGCCAGGAACCTTCCCTGCCGGCAGTACGAAGGATCGGGCACGAGGTAGTCCAGCTTGTCGTCGGCGGGGTTGATGGGGCCGCCGCCTGGATAGGCCCACGAACGGCCGGCCACCCACTGCCGGGTTGATGCGAAGTCTGCCGTGAAGACCACGTCCGTCCTGTACAGGTTGTCGGGCGGGCGTGATGTGTTGTCCTGCGAGGGCTCACGCATGACGAGGACTTCTCCACGAGAGCTTGCCGCCATGCCCGATTCCACATGTCTGGCGGCTCAAACACCACGTCCGGGTGTCTTGCGGAGCGACGGGCATCATGTGGCGAGCAGCTGGTCGGCGTGCGCGGGGCTCACCGCCAGCGGGGCGGCTTCGGCGCGCGGCGAGGGACGGTTCGACGGTTGCCCGGCTCACTTCTTCTTCACGCCCTCGTTCCAGATCAGTTTGGCGATGTTCGGCTTCACGGCCGTGGTGATGACGCCCATGGCCGTTCGGACGTACCGCCGCTCCTCCAGCTCGCGCAGCATGCTCGCCGCGAGGTCGGCGCGGGCGGTGAAGACGCCGTCGGCGCTGGTCTCGGCGGTGTGGAAGTCCGTGACGACCGGGTGCTCGAAGAGGCCCGAGGGCCGGACGAGGGTCCAGTCGAGGCCCGTTTGCCGGATGACGGCCTCCATGCGGCGCATGTCCTCGTGGAGGGTGCGGCCGAGGCGTCGGTTCACCAGAGGATCGAGCACATGGTTGAAGAAGTGCGCGCCGGTGGGACGCCAGTTCGGGTCGGCGACGCTGGAACTGACGGCGAGCAGCCGCTTGATGCCGTGGCGTGCCATGGCCCCGGTGATGACGGTGGCGCTCGCCGAGTACGTGGTGATGGTCTCCCTGCTGAAGCGCGCGCCCAGCGCCGACAGGACGGCCTGCGTCCCGCCGATCGCGGCGTCGACGGCCGCCGGGTCGGTGGCGTCGGCGACGGCCACGGCGAGGCCGGGCCGCTGGGGGAGGGAGCCGGGCCGACGGGTCACCGCGACGACCTCGTGGCCGGCGGCGAGGGCCTGGTCGGTGAGGTGGCGGCCGGTCGGTCCGTTGGCGCCGAATACTGCGATACGCATGGTGTCGGGCAATCCCTTCGTATGGTTCCCGGAAACGCCCTTGACGGTGCCGGTCACGAAACGCAGGCTCAACGCTGATGAATAACGCCGCCCCTGCCCCTGTCCGCACACGTGGCCGCCCCCGGGGCAACCCGCCGACCCGGGAGTCGATCGTCCTGGCGGCCCGTGCGCTGTTCTTGGAACGCGGCTACCGGCGCACCACCGTGCGCGCGGTGGCCGGGGCCGCCGGGGTCGACCCGGCGTTGATCGCGTACCACTTCGGCTCGAAGAAGGGCCTGTTCGCGGACGTGATGCAGTTCCACTGCGCCAATGCGCTGGCGGTGGACGACGTCCTGGGCGGCGACCCGGCCACCCTCCCCGGCCGCCTGATCGACGCGGTGACGGGCCTGTGGGAGGACGCCGACTTCCTCCAGCTGACCGCTCAGAGCGACGAGGCCGCCAAGGTGATACGCGAATACCTTGAGCGTGAGCTGCTGGTCCGGCTTGGTGAATTTCTCGGCGGCCGGGACGCGACTGCCCGCGCCACGGCCGTGGTGACCATCCTCGGCGGCCTCATCTACACCCGCTACCTCAATCCCCTCCCCACCCCCGCGGCACTCACCCCGTCCGAGACTCGCCACATCCTCACCCCGGCGCTGCGCGCGGCACTGACCCCGCGTTCGCGCACCGCCGCGACCACCCAGGCAGACCGTCGGGGCTCGCCGACGTCCGGTGTCGGGGCCGTCCGGTCGTGACCACCTCGACACCGCTGGTGCGGCAAGCGCCGTAGGCAGCGGTGCACGCAGGTTCTCGTGAGGCAGCGGTCTTTGCGCTGAACTCCTCATCGCGGGTGCCTGGTACGCCGACGGATCGGTGCGCTACTACGCCGTTCCGGTAGCCGCCGACAAGGCGCGAGCCTCGTTCACAGTGACCGGGGTGCCGGGCGTGGCGGCCGGCCCGTGTCGGGGCGCGGTGCCATCGGCGGTTGGTTGCGCGGGCAGAGTGCGCAGCACCCGGCGGGGCTGCGCGATCGCGGTTGCGCACCGCCTGCGCAGGCGTGGCCGGCCCGACCACGAGGAGGCGCTGGTGGCCGAACGCAGGCCCGTCCGGCCGGTACCGCCCAAGACCGGTACCACCGCGATCGGGGCGGGTTGTGCAGCGTGTCGGGCCGTGCCACCAGTCGGCGGAGCTTGTGCAAGCCGCCGTTGTGGCCGATCTGGATCAGCGGTGCGGTGCGGATCCTCCCTCGACGCCGGAGGCGGACGCGCTGTCCCCAGCCGGGCACCATGGCCGTCCCCCGGGCATCCAGTCCGTCGGTTTCGGCCTCCGTCGCGGCAGCCGTCCAGCCTCGCCTCAAGTCGCTCGAAGATGAGCCGTGGTCATGGTGAATGGGCTGACGGTTCGGCGCAGTGGACGAGGCCCTCGACCTTCACGTCCTCCGGCCTGGCGCCCAGCCGTCACTCACAAGGCCGCCGGATGAAGGCTGAGCCGGAGCCTGAGTTCCGACTGCACTCGATCCTGCTGCTCCCGGATTGTGGCGGCCGCCCACGTGAGGCAGGGTGGTTTTGAGACCGGCGTGTCACGGACAGGGGCTGTGGCTGATCGTCCACTCCAGGCAGGCTTGCGGAGGTGTGGTCCATGTCGGACAAGAACGCGGCGGACGTCCCCCCTGCCGAGGGGCACGAGGTCTCGCTGCCGCCAGAGGTCCAGTTGCTGCAGGAAGTCACTCCGCCCTTCCTCCCTGAAGGTGGATCGGCGATGACGATACTTGTCGACTGGCCTCCTGGTCATCCCGGACTCCCTCCGCATCGCCACTCGGGGCCGTCGTTCGGCTACGTGATGGAAGGCGCGCTCCGCTTCGAGCTCGAGGGCGAGCCGGAGCGCGTGATCGAGGCCGGTGAGACGTTCTGGGAGCCGGGCGGTGACGTGATCCACTACCAGGACGGCAACGCTCAGTCGGACGCACCGACCAGGTTCATCGTGACCATGGTGTGCGCGCCGGGTCAGCCCATGCTCACGTTGGTCGACGAGGAAGAGCTGAAGGAACGGGCGCACCTGCGCGCCCCTCGTCCCACCGAAGGCTGAGGATGCCGGGCGGGTCGTCCGCCCCTCTCGCGGCCGGCGGCGGAAGGCTTGGACCACGACGACGTTGACGTGCTCGCAGCCGTCGAGCCAACCGGCGATCCGCACGGTCGGGGTGCCGTCGAGTGCTTGACGCATATCGCGGAGCTGGCGGCGTGGTCGGGGCCGGGGGTCTTCGGCTTGCCGCAGCAGCAACCGCGACAGACCGTGACAGTGGGCCGTGCCGCCCAGAGGCGGCGGCATGGGGAACGCGTCTGCTCACGCGGAGTCACCCGCGAGGCGTGGCCAGGCAGCCTCGCGCAGCAGACGCAGCCCGTTGAGGCCGACGATGACGGTGGAGCCTTCGTGTCCGGCGACCCCGAGAGGTAGCGGGAGCGTGCCGATCAGGTCCCAGGCGACGAGGACGGTGATGAAGGTCCCGGCGATGGCGAGGTTCTGGACCACGAGGCGACGGGCGGTACGGGAGAGGGCGACGACGGCAGGGATCGTGGCGAGTTCGTCGCGGACGACGACAGCGTCCGCGGTTTCCAGGGCGAGGTCGGAGCCGGCCTTGCCCATCGCGATCCCGGAGTGAGCGGCGGCCAACGCGGGAGCGTCGTTGACGCCGTCACCGACGACCAGCACCCGGCGTCCCTGCGCCTCCCACTCCTTGACGGCGTTCACCTTCTCCTGGGGCAGCAATCCGGCACGGACCTCGGTGATGCCCACCTCATCCGCCAGACGCCGGGCGGCGCGTGCGTTGTCGCCCGTCAGCAGCACCGGAGCTCGGCCGGTCAGGGCGGTAAGGGCGGCGACGGTAGCGGCCGCGTCCGGACGGAGCCGGTCCGCGATGCCCAGCACGCCCACGGGTACCCCGTCGCGGAAAACGGCGACAGCGGTGCGTCCGGTCTCCTCCAACTCGGCCACCAGCTGACGGTACGGCTGGTCGGCAGTTGCGGGCAGGAGGCGGGAGGGAGATCCGACCTGGATGTTGTGGCCGTCGATGGTGGCGGTGACGCCCTGGCCGGGGACGGCGGCGAAGTCGACGGCGGCGGCGAGGGGCAGCTCCCGTTCGCGGGCGGCGTCGACGACGGCGCGGGCCAGGGGGTGCTCGCTTTGGTGCTCGGCGGAGGCGGCCAGGACCAGGAGGGCGGTCTCGTCCAGCCCACTGCCGGGCAGGGGGCGGATGTCGGTGACGCGGGGGGTGCCTTCGGTCAGGGTGCCGGTCTTGTCGAGGGCGACGGCGTCGATCTGGCCGAGGCGTTCCATGACGACGGCGGACTTGGCCAGCACGCCATGGCGGCCCGCGTTGGCGATCGCGGACAGCAGCGGCGGCATCGTGGACAGGACCACGGCGCATGGGGACGCGACGATCATGAAGGTCATCGCCCGCAGCAGGGCTGACTGGAGCTCGCCGCCGAAGGCGAGCGGGACGGCGAAGACGGCAAGTGTCGCCATCACCATGCCGAGCGAATACCGCTGCTCGATCTTCTCGATGAAGAGCTGAGTAGGGGCCTTGGTCTCGGATGCTTCCTCGACCATCTTCACGATCCGCGCGATCACCGAATCCGCCGGGTCACGCTCGACGCGCACCCGCAGGGCGCCGGTGCCGTTGACGGTGCCGGCGAACACCTCGTCCCCGGCCTGCTTGGCCAACGGCAGCGGCTCGCCGGTGATGGTCGCCTGATCGACGTCACTGGCCCCGTCGACGACCTGCCCGTCGGCGCCGACTCTCTCGCCGGGCCGGACCAGGATGGTGTCTCCGACGGCGAGCGTCTCCGCGTCGACGGTTTCCTCGGTGCCGTCGGGCAGCAGCCGGGTCGCGGTGGTGGGGGCAAGGTCGAGCAGGCCGCGCACCGAGTCGGCGGTCCGTGCGGTGGCGACGGCCTCCAGGGCACCCGAGGTGGCGAAGATGACGATCAGCAGGGCGCCGTCGAGGACCTGCCCGATCGCGGCGGCGCCGAGCGCCGCGACGACCATCAGCAGATCCACGTCCAAGGTCTTGTCCTTGAGTGCCTTCAGCCCTTCCCATCCCGGCTCCCACCCGCCCGTGACGTAGGTGGCGGCGAACAGGGTCCCCCACAGCCACGCCGGGGTGCCCAGCAGGTGGAGGGGCAGGGCGAGCAGGAACAGCAGCAGGGCAGCGAGCGCCCACCGGGCTTCCGGCAGCGCCAGAACGCGCGTCCGGCGCCGTGACGCGGATGGCCGCTCGCCGACAGCAGGCGGCGCAGACCGCTGATCCAGGACAGAAGGCATGACAAATCAACCCTTCACGGGTGGACGGGGCGTACGCACGCACCATACATGAATAGCTGAATAGGTCTTCATGTGTGGTCGTTATGATGGAGGCATGGGCCACAGCAGCGACGCCACCAGCAGAGCCACCACCCGCGAGCGCCTGGACGCCGTGGGCACCGCGGATGTCGCCGCCACCCTCCAGGCGCTGGCCACACCCTCGCGGCTGCACATCCTCGCCCGGCTCCAGGAGGGGCCCTGTTCAGTCAGCGACCTCGCGGAGGCCGTCGGCATGGAGGCGTCCGCCTGCTCCCACCAACTGCGCCTGCTGCGCAACCTCGGCCTGGTCGCCGGTGAGCGCCACGGCCGGTCGATCATCTACGCCCTCTACGACAACCATGTCGCCGAACTCCTGGAGCAGGCCCTGTACCACGTCGAACACCTGCGGCTGGGCGTCCGCGATGTCCCGACCGAACACGCTGAGCCGGTCGCTGCGGACTGAGGCGAGATTGCGGCTCCAGGGGTCGTTCCGATAACGACACGCCCGCTCCCGCGTGGCGGTGCAGCCACTGCGAGCCCTTTTGGAACTTACAGGCGATCGCGTCGATCACTTCCCGTTGGCCCCACCATCAGCCCTCACCCGTCGGCGTCCGATCCGGGACATCGGCGCAGCCCGCGCCCACTGCATGGCGTTCGACGGCCTCCCGCGCCACGGAAGGAGGCAGCCTGACCGGCATGCCTAATCCCACCAGAACGACCAGGACGTCCGCCCCACGAGGTCCGTCGCGTACTGGGGGAATGGTGTGGGCGGGTCGTCGACGATGTTGTTCGCGGTCGACAGTAGGTGTTCCAACGCGAGCAGGTTCGCGTGCTCGGCTGCGACGGGAGGTCTCGCCACCGAGACGTGCAGCTCGCTGCCGAACACCGCCACGACCTGGGCGCCGAATCGGTCCTCCCAGCTCCGCAGGAGCGCACACAGCAGGGGGAGTGGTGCCTCCGCCGACCAACCGATCAACGCAAGAGCATCGCTGCTGCGACGGGAAGGGACGAGAACGAGGTGACACTCGGCCAGCCCCAACGGGTCCGTGTCGATGAGCTCGGGCAGCAGTCTGCACGCAGCCTCCTCAGACGTCGGTCCTGCGGACGTAACCGGCATCCGCGATGTCAGGCCCGGCCACTGCTCGAAGGGCGGTCCGGGGTTCTGCGGCCACGGCTCGACTCCGTCAGGTGCCGGTGACGACGTCGGGTCCTGCCAGAGAGGCAGCCTCCTGCGGCGGTACTCGACGAAGTCTGTGGCCAGCACCTCCTCCAAGCGGACGGCATCGACCTGGTCCAAAGTGAGCGCTCTGCCCATGGCGCCGGGCCAGCACAGCAGTGGAACCAGACCGTGGGCTCTTTGTTCGCGCAGCAGATCAGGCCACGACCGTTCCACGTCTTCAGGCAATTCGTCAGAGACCCATACCTGTACGGAGCCACAAGACAGAAACCGGCCGGGAGGCAGACCATCGGGCAAGGCGAACGACATGGTCGAACCGTAGACCCAGGTACCGACAGCGCCGCCACCCGCAGGGACAAAGGGCGCCCCACGTTCCAATGATCCGGCTGCGTAGTTGACCCGGCCTCGCGGTGCGCAGCCCCCTGTCAGGCTGCGCACTGCCGTGACCTGCCTTGGTCGGGCCTATGGTCGGGAGGAGCGAGTGCACGCACTGGTCCTCGTCCGTCGGTGTGGACATCGACTAGGCCGGTTCGAGTAGGACGGCTGGGAGGGTGCCGGTCACGATCTGCTCCTTGGGTAGTGAGAGCCCGAAGAACTCCTCTACAACGCCCAGCGCGATGCGGTGCACCTCTCTTCGGGTCCGTTCCGGGTCCGGCAGGCCGGCGGCGGTCAGCGATTCCTCCAAGCGGGCGGCTGTGCCGGGGTCGCCGTCGACTCCCTGGTAGCCCCAGGAGGCGTCCAGGTGCAGGTTGCAGCCACTCAGAAGCCGGCCTTCGCGGAAGTACGCAAACTGTGGCGGCACCGGTTTGCCGTTCTCCTCCTCGTACTCCAGGAGGCAGACGTGCGCTCCGCCGCGCGATACCGGTGCCAGCGGGCCGAACTCGCCGGGCCAGCCGCCGTACGCGACGGCGTAGGACCAGTTGCTCGTGCGGCCGAGGCGCAGTCCGATGCCGTCGAAGGAATCGCCGTACGTGTCGTCCATGAGTTCCAGAAGGGACTCTCCGGTGTGCTCTCCGACCGGCACGGCGATGTGCTTCGTGTCGTACAGCAGGGCCGCGGCGAGGCGGTCGGCGAGTTCTTCCGGGGACAGGCCGCGGGCGAGCACCACGTGGTAGCCCCCGAAGCTGATACATCGTGGGGTGGCAAGCCAGGTCGTTTGGTTCGTCATGGCAGCGATTCTGGCCGCTCCCTCTGACAACGCGGTGTCGGGGTCGAGCGCTTGACGTGCACGAAGCATCCCGGCTCGCGACGGGCAGAGGGGCGCAGGTCGACGCCCTCGCGCTTCGGCAGCTGAGCCACCCTCTTGTGCACAGCCCGACCTGATCCCCGGAACGGGCATCCGGCGTACTCGGAACTCGGCGACGCCGCTCTCCGGCCCGCCCAGCGCCGGTGGTCGGCATTCTCGACAAGCGACGTGGCTTTCGCGGAAGTCCCGTTCGCGGTAGTTGCAGAAGCGTCGCCAAAGGCGCCAACAGGATCGCCGGAGAGCGCCGTTTTCCATGGTGCTGCGATGTGGAAAGCCCCGAACCCGCCCTCGCCGCTTCGGATCTGCACGTGGTGATGTGCTGTGCGATGTGCACCGTCACCTGTACGCGGTGCTGAGCTGCGCTGTTGATGGGGAGTCGAACCCCCGCGTTGCTCTTCACGCGCCAGGAGTGGGCTGGAAAACCGCCGGCCCTCGGTGTGTGCACGCCTCCGAAGCTGCTACCTGCTCCACATCGTCCCAGCCTGCTGGACTCCTCAGTCCAGCAGATCGACCTCCCAGTTCGTACGCTGGATCCGCACGTCGACTTCGCGGATCTCCCGGGCGAGTGCATCCGCCTGACCGCGCAGTTCCGCGACCGGAAGCGCGGAAAGCATCATCAGCTCGGACCGAAGCTGCCGGCCGTATCCGCGCTCGCCCTTGCCCGCCGCCGCATCCGCCGCCGCGGTGACCACGGAGTGACGCAGCCGCAGAACGTCCCGGCGGGCGAGGGCATCGGTGAGCGTGCCGTCCGGACCCATCTCCACCGTGGCATTGGTCCGGTTGATCCGCCGGATCAACGCCTCCAGGGCCTCCAGCACCTCACCGGCCTCAGCCAAAAGCTGCGCTGCGTCTTCGGCGGGGGTCTCCCCTTCCTGGTACCGCGCACTGCTGACGACGCGCGCTCGCAGTTGTTCTACCCGGCGCGTCGCCTCCGCACGTTCTGCCAGTGCCTCAGCAAGCTTCACTGTCTCCACCTCCCCCTGTATGAGCTCGCACGAGTATACGAGCGCGGACCAGCTGACACGCACCTGGATTTTGATCAGCCGGGGCCTTGACCAGCCACTGCGGTGAGAGCGTGCATCCGCTCAGAGCGCTACGAAAGGGAATCCGACAGGACGCCGATGGTGGCCGGCACGTCGGTTCCTGCCCGCGACCACATGCCGGCCGTGCCTGCGCCGTTACTCCTACGCGGGCGAACTGGATGAGGGAGATCCCACCGACGCTCCCGTCGGCTGTTCTGCCCAGACGGTTTTTCGTTGGGGCTGGTAGCGGGTGCCCCATTGGTCGGCGAGGGTGGCGACGATGTGCAGGCCTCGGCCTGTCTCGTCGATGGTGCGGGCGTGTTTGACCTGCGGGGCGCTGGCTGCGGTGTCGGTGACTTCGCAGGTCAGCTTCTGGTGGTGGAGCAGGCGGAGTCGTAGGGGAGGGGTGCCGTAGCGGACCGCGTTGCTGACGAGCTCGCTGACGATGAGTTCGGTGATGAACGCGGTTTCTTCGTCCACCTTCCAGGCGTCCAGTTGGCGGCGGGTGGCAGCGCGGGCGATCGGTGCGGCCTCGGGGTCTGCGGGGAGGTCGCAGGTCAGTACCTGGTCGGCGGGCAGTGCTTTGGTGCGGGCGAGAAGGAGGAGTGTCTCGCCGGTGGGGTGGTGGTGGTGGGTGAGTGCGTCGGCGAGGGTGTCGCGTATGTGCGGCAGGGGCGTTGCGCAGGTGCGGTGCAGGAGTGGCCGCAGGGAGCCGCTGGGTGCCAGAAGCTGGTCGGTGAGTGTGGCTGTGCCCATGGCCAGCGTGGTTCCTTCGGGGATGCTGACGGTGGTGGCGGGGAAGGGGGCGTTGTCCGCTTCGGCGAGCGGGGGGCCCGGGGGGACGGACAGGTCGGCGGGGGTGCCGTCGGGGAAGATCACGACCGGTTCGGGGAGACCGGAGCGGGCGATGGTGCAGGTGAGGTCGACCGGGTCGTGGAGGGCGATGATGCAGCCGGCGGCCAGCGGTTCGCCGTGGAGGGGGTCGGTAGCGGGCAGTGAGGCGCGTGCGGCGACGAGACGGGCTGTGGTGTCGCTGAGGCGGGCCAGCAGTTCGTCGGGTTCCAGGTCCAGGGCGGCGAGTGTATGGAGCGCTGTGCGCAGCAGTCCCATGGTGACGGCGGCGGCGATGCCCTGCCCTGCCACGTTTCCGACGATCAGGGCGGTCCGCGCGCTCGGCAGGGCGATCGTGTCGAACCATGTGCTGCCGCCCTGCGGGTCGGCGTGGTGCACTGAGGCGATCTCCACCGTGGCCTGCGCGGAGGGGTGCTGGGGGAGAAGCCTGCGCTGGACGGTCGACGCGATCATCCATTCGCGCATGAAAAGGCGGGCGTTGTTGATGCAGAGCGCCGCGTGCGCGCACACCGCGTAGGCCACCGTGATGTCGTCCTGTTCGAAGGGGTCCTGCCGGCGGCCACGGTAGAGGCTGACGACGCCCAGAGTCTGCCCGTGCATCGCCAGTGGCGCGACGATCAGGGAGTGGGCGCCGGATCGCTCGATGACGTCGGCTCGTTCGGGGTCGGCGGCCTGCCACGAGCTGTTCTTTTCGAGGGGGACGAGGCGGGGCCGGAGGTCGGACAGGACGTACGAGAAGGGGGTGCCGGCCGGCAGGGGGCGCACGACTGCGGTCGGGTGACTCCCGATGTCGCCGCGGAAGGCGGCTCGGCGCAGCGGGAGGTCCGGCTGGACGGGGGTGGGGGGAGGGTCTTCCCCGCGGATGACGTCTTCGATCACCTCGACATCGGCGACGTCGGCGAAGGCGGGCACCACGGCCTCCACCAGTTCCTGGCAGACGTGCATCACGTTCAGCCGGTGCCCCACGCGTGTGCGGACCGCTTCCACCAGGGCGAGGCGGTGCTGTGCGTTTACCCGTTCGGTGATGTCGACCGTGTACGCCACCACTCCGATGGCATCGCCGTGGGAGTCCGCCAGGCGGAAGTAGGAGACGGATGCGGTGCGGCTTCGGGGACCGCCCGGTGCTCTCAGGACCCGGACGGTCCGGTTCACTTCCGGCTTGCCGCTCTTCAGGACCCGTCGAGCCACGACGGCTTCTTGCTCGGCGTCCTCGAATGCGCACGCCTCGGTGAAGTGCCTGCCCGGCAGGTGCCCCGCCTGCCCCGCAGAGGTGTCGCGCAGCCAGCCGACGGCGCTGCTGGTGCGGACCACGCGCAGTCGGTCGTCGAGGACGAGCAGTCCCACCGGGGAATGGGCGAACACAGCTTCCAGGATCGCAAGGTCATGCCCCGGAGCCTCCCCTCCTGACGCTTCGTGCTCGGGTGTGTTCTGTCCCGGTGCGGTGTCCTGCGCCACGCGCACCTGCCAGAGCACAGAGGTGCCGTGCAGCACCGGCTTGACCTGGATCGCCTTGGTGTCCGGGAGTCTTTCCCGTCGTTGTTCGCCGTCGGTGGTGGGCTCACGCAGGAGCGCGGTCACGGACCGGCCGACGGCCTGGTCGACGGACCACCCGAACAGCTCCTCGGCGGGGCGTCTCCACTCGACCACCCGGCCGCCTTCGTCGACGAGCGCGAGCACGTCGTCGTTGGGCATTTCGAAAGCACCTCCGCTTCCACCCTGCCCGCCCCGCGCCGGCGACGGGACCGCTCGTCCGGCAGCCGAACCGACCGGTTCAGCCCGCCTCCCGCCAGGTCGTCGCCTACTTCAACTGTAGGTCCTGATCTCGAAGGTGCCTGGTGTGGCGCGTCGGCCGCCCCGGGCGCCGGGGAGGAGGTCGCCGGTGCTGACGGGCTCCGCCCTGAGGGCCGGGCTGTGGCCTCCCGCACGGCGAGCGGGCACGATCGGGCCCGGTGCCAGACGGGGTCGACGGTGTCGGCGCGGCTGGCGGAGGCGTCGGTGATGACCGGCTGAACCCGCTCAGTCCGCGGGCGGTGAGCGAGGGCAGGGAGACGAGTCGGCCGACCCGACGACGGAGGCGACCGAGACGAGACCGCCGTCGGAGACGGCGGCCGGACGCAGCCCGCGCCGATGACGGGGAGGGCAGGCGGCAGCCGTACGGGCAGCAGCTGCCGGCGCGCGGTGTGCCCGAGGGCGGCGGCCGTGGCGAGAAAGACCGCCGGCACCGTGTCCAGGCCGTCGACCAAGCTCCGCGAGCAGTGCGAAGGTGTACTCGCTCGACGCGATCGCGACGTGGAGCGGGTCGAGGATCCGAGTGCCCAGCACTTCGGGGATCGTCAACGACATCACCAGGGCGGGCAAGGTGTACAGCACGCCGAGGTTGGAGACCAGGGGGGACGTGCGCCCACCGGTACCGGTGGG
>NZ_JBHWJQ010000050.1:0-49037 GCF_042731435.1 Streptomyces sp. NPDC059861
GGGCCGCAGCCTGCGCTGCGGCCCTCCGGCGTTCCGGGGGTGCTCAGTCCTCGGCGGTGCGCCGCAGCGAGGGCTTGAGGTCCTTCAGCCGGCCGAGCAGGCCGTTGACGAACGAGGGCGACTCGTCCGTCGAGAACTCCTTCGCCAGCTGCACCATCTCGTCCAGCACGACCGCGTCCGGGGTCTCGTCGACCCAGATCAGTTCGTACGCGCCGAGCCGCAGGATGTTGCGGTCGACGACCGGCATCCGGTCGAGCGTCCAGCCGACCGAGTACTGGGCGATCAGCTCGTCGATGCGCGTCGCGTGCTCCGCGTAGCCCTCGACCAGCTGCATCGTGTACTCGCTCACCGGCGGCTGCCGGGTGTCGGTCCGCGAGTGCCGGATCCAGTCGGCAAGGACCGTCAGGACGTCGACATCACGCTGGTCGCCCTCGAAGAGGATCTGGAAGGCGCGCTTGCGGGCCGTGTTGCGGGCAGCCACGGTTAGCTGTTCACCCGGCCGAGGTAGTCGCTGGTGCGGGTGTCGACCTTGATCTTCTCACCGGTGGTGATGAAGAGCGGGACCTGGATCTGGTGACCGGTCTCCAGGGTGGCGGGCTTGGTGCCGCCGGTGGAGCGGTCGCCCTGGACGCCGGGCTCGGTCTCCTGGACGACGAGCTCGACGGCGGCCGGCAGCTCGACGAAGAGCACCTCGCCCTCGTGCTGCGCGACGGTGGCGGTGAAGCCCTCGATCAGGAAGTTGGCGGCGTCACCGACGGCCTTGCGGTCGACCATGAGCTGGTCGTAGGTCTCCATGTCCATGAAGACGAAGTAGTCGCCGTCCATGTAGGAGAACTGCATGTCGCGCTTGTCGACGGTGGCCGTCTCGACCTTCACGCCGGCGTTGAAGGTCTTGTCGACGACCTTGCCCGAAAGCACGTTCTTGAGCTTGGTGCGCACGAAGGCCGGGCCCTTGCCGGGCTTGACGTGCTGGAACTCGACGACGGACCAGAGCTGGCCGCCGTCGAGCTTGAGCACCATGCCGTTCTTGAGGTCGTTCGTGGAAGCCACGGTTGCTTCAATCTCCTGGACTTACGTGGACGACCCGGGGGCAGGCGCGACAGCTGTGAGGCTAGAGCGCGAGCAGCTCCTTGGTCGTGATGGTGAGTAGCTCGGGTCCGCCGTCCGCCTCGGGGCGTACGACGAGCGTGTCATCGATCCGGACACCGCCCCGGCCCGGGAGGTGGACCCCCGGTTCGACGGTGACCGGCACGCAAGCGTCCAGTTTACCCATGGCCGTGGGGGCCAGCTGAGGGTCCTCGTCGATTTCGAGCCCCACGCCGTGACCGATGAGCTCCGGAAGGCCCTGACCGTACCCGGCGGAGTCCAGCACCTGGCGTGCCGCGCGGTCCACGTCACGGTAGGCGGAGCCGGGGGCCAGCATCTCACGGCCGGCCCGCTGAGCGGCGAAGACCAGGTCGTAGAGCTCGATCTGCCAGTCCGCCGGGGAGGTGCCGATCACGAACGTGCGGCCGATCTCGCAGCGGTAGCCGCGGTAGGTGGCGCCCAGGCAGACGGAGAGGAAGTCGCCCTCCTCGACGCGGCGGTCCGTGGGGCGGTGGCCTCGTCTGCCGGAGTTCGCGCCGGTGGCGACGGAGGTGGGGAAGGCGGGGCCGTCGGCGCCGTGGTCGACGAGGCGGCGTTCGAGTTCCAGGGCCAGGTGGCGTTCGGTGCGGCCCACGAGGATGGACTCCAGGAGCTCACCGAGGGCCTGGTCGGCGATCTCGGCGCCGATGCGGAGGCAGGAGATCTCCTCCTCGTCCTTGACGACCCTGAGCTGCTCGACCGCGTTGCCGAGATCGGCGAGGCGCAGGGCGGGGGCGGCCGAGCCGATGGCCCGGTGACGGGCGACGGTGAGGTGGTGTTCCTCGACGGCAAGGGAGTCGGCGCCCTGGTCGGTGGCGAGGTCGGCGGCGGCGACGGCACAGTCGCCGCCGGGGGCGGGGAGCGTGTGCAGGCGCAGGGTCTCGTCCAGGCGGCCCTCGGTGGGGCGGTCGTCCGGGGGGCCGTGGCTGACCAGCAGGTCCTCGCGCTTGCCCAGCAGCAGTACGGCCCCGTGGGGGGCCACGCCCGCGAGGTAGCGCACGTTGGCGGGCCGGGAGATCAGCGCTCCCGCGCTGCCGGCCGCGTTGCAGCGTTCCCGTAGCCGGGT
The DNA here is from genome assembly GCF_042731435.1 of Streptomyces sp. NPDC059861. Lineage (NCBI taxonomy): Bacteria > Bacillati > Actinomycetota > Actinomycetes > Kitasatosporales > Streptomycetaceae > Streptomyces > Streptomyces sp. NPDC059861. The sequence continues at coordinate 2,192 of NZ_JBHWJQ010000050.1, forward strand.
TCGGCGGGTCGCGTACACCTCTGACATGTGCCGAGCGTAAGAGCTTTGCGGCGGTGGCGCCGCTCGGGGAGGCCGAGTGGGCGGTGGGGCGGCTGTGGAGGTTCGCGGGGTGTTGTCTGCGGCGCCTGTGGAGAGGCGGGGGGTGGATGCGCCTGCGGAAGTGCGGGGGTGGAAGCGGCGCCTACGGAAGTGCGGGGGCTGTCATCGGCGGCGGCTGTCGAGGGGGGCTCTCTGTGGCGCCTATGGCAGTGCGCGGCGCTGTCTGCGGCGGCTTACGGCCGGTGGGGGCTTGTCGCGCAGTTCGCCGCGCTTCTTCAGGGCGGTGCCGTTCCGGCGTCGACAGAGTCCCCTGACCTTCAGAGGGCTACGGCCGGCCGCCGGCGGGGGCTTGTCGCGCAGTTCCCCGGGCCCCTTCAGGGGGTGCCGTTTCGGCGTCGCCGCCCGTGTCACCAGTTCGGGGGGCTTGCTATGGAGCGGGTGAGGACCTCGTCGAGGACTCGGGCCGTGCTGGGGACGTCCAGCTGGGAGTTGTCGATGATGGGGAGGCCCGAGCCGTACCAGCCGGCCATGCGGCCGTGGATGCGGGCCACCTCCTCGTCGGTGAGGCGTCGGTTGCCCGAGCGTTCCGCGTTGCGCTCCAGGACGATGTCGAGGCCGGGGAGGAGGACGACGGGCAGCAGGCCGGGACCCACGTGGCGCTTCCAGCCGCCCAGACCCACGACGGGGCGGTCGGGGAAGACCGCGTCGTCGAGGATGCACGAGATGCCGTTGGCCAGGAAGTTGCGCGCGGCGAAGCCGCAGGTGCGGCGGGCCAGGCGGTACTGCGCCTCGGAGTTGTCGTTCCAGCCCGACTGGGGGTCGGCGAAGCCCGAGCGCACCCATTCGCGTACGTCGTCGAGGCTGATGTGGGCCGTGGGCACCCGGCGGTGGTCCGCCCAGTACTTGGCGACGCTGGTCTTGCCCGCCCCCGCCGGGCCGATGAGCAGGACCGCGAGGGTGGTGGTACCCGGGTCGGGGACGGTGGTGGTGGCCGGTGCGGAAGGCATCGTCACCGGGCCACCGGGGGGCAGCCGGACGTGGCCCGTGGTGTCCGGGGGCGGCGGTGCCATCGGGGGGTGGTGCGGAGCCGAGGGCGGGCCGGAGAAACCGGGGGGCGGGAGCACGGGGGCGGAGCCCGGAGGGACGGACGCGGGCGGGACTGGCGCGGGCCCCGGAGGAACGGGGGCGGGCCCCGGAGGAACGGGCGCGGGCCCCTGGTGGTGCGGACCCGGACCCGGGTGTTGTGCGGCCGGCGACCAGCCGTCGGCCGGTCCCTGCCCCGGCTGGTGGGGCGGCGGCAGCGGAGACCCCACTGCGTGCTGCATCCGGTGCCACTCCGTCTCGTACAGGCAATTGGCGCTCGCTACCGAACGGTACCGTCCCCCGCCGTCCTTTGGTGAACGGCGGGGGACGGCCCGAAGTGCCCGGCGGGGCAAGGAGAATCGGGCGGAAGGGGCCCCGCGGGACGTACCGGACCCCTCGCCGGATCTACTGCCCGACCTCGCCGTACGCCGCCAGCAGCATCGCCGGATCGGGTCCCTCCAGGACCGTCGGCTTGGCCAGGCCGTCCAGCACGATGAAGCGCAGCATGTCGCCGCGGGACTTCTTGTCGACCTTCATGGTCTGGAGCAGCTTGGGCCACTGGTCGTAGCGGTAGTGCAGCGGCAGCCCGACCGCCTCCAGGATCGTGCGGTGCCGGTCGGCCGTGGCGTCGTCCAGCCGGCCCGCGAGCCGGCCCAGTTCGGCAGCGAAGTGCATGCCCACGGAGACCGCGGCGCCGTGCCGCCACTGGTAGCGCTCGTTCTTCTCGATGGCGTGGCCGAGGGTGTGGCCGTAGTTGAGGATCTCCCGCAGGCCCGACTCCCTCAGGTCGGAGGAGACGACCTCGGCTTTGACGCGGATGGAGCGCTCGACGAGCTCGGCCGTGTGCGGGCCGGCGGGCGTGCGCGCGGCCTCCGGGTCGGACTCGATGAGCTCCAGGATCGCCGGGTCGGCGATGAAGCCCGCCTTGATGACCTCGGCCAGCCCGGAGACGTAGTCGTTGACCGGGAGCGAGTCCAGCGCGGCGAGGTCGCACAGGACGCCGACGGGCGGGTGGAAGGCGCCCACCAGGTTCTTGCCCTCGGCCGTGTTGATGCCGGTCTTGCCGCCGACGGCCGCGTCGACCATGGCGAGGACCGTGGTGGGGATCGCGATCCAGCGCACCCCGCGCAGCCAGGTCGCGGCCACGAAGCCGGCGAGGTCGGTGGTCGCGCCGCCGCCGACGCCCACGACGACGTCGGTGCGGGTGAAGCCGGACTGGCCCAGCGCCTTCCAGCAGTACGCGGCGACCTCGGCCGTCTTGGCCTCCTCCGCGTTGGGCACCTGGATGGCGACCGCCTCGTAGCCCTGCTCGGCCAGGTCGGCGCGCAGCGCCTCACCGGTCTCGGCCAGCGCCTCGGGATGGACGACGGCGACCCGCTTGGCCCGGTCGCCGATCAGACCGCCCAGTTCACCGAGCAGTTGACGGCCCACCAGGACCTCGTACGGCTCACTGCCCGCGGTGCCGCCGACCTGGATCCGCGTCACTGACTCGCTCATGCTTCCTTCAACTCCAGGGCGTTCAGCACCTCTTGGGTGACCTCTTCGGGCGTACGGTCGTCGGTGGCCACCACCGACCGTGCCACCTCCTCGTACAGGTGCCGCCGGGCCTCCATCAGCTCCCGCCACTGCTTGCGCGGGTTGATGGCCAGCAACGGCCGGGCCGCGTTCAGGCCGGTCCGCCGGGCCGCCTCCTCGACGTCCATCGACAGGTACACGACCTGGTGCCCGGCGAGCAGCTCACGGGAGCCGGCGTCGAGCACGGCGCCTCCGCCCAGCGCCAGCACACCGGTGTGCTCGGCCAGCGCCGTGCGCACCGCCCGCTTCTCCAGCGCGCGGAAGGTGGCCTCGCCGTCCTCGACGAAGATGTCGGCGATGGTGCGGCCCTGGTCGGCGACGATGTCCTCGTCGGTGTCCCGGAAGCCGACGCCGAGCCGCTCGGCGAGCAGATGGCCCACGGTGGACTTGCCGACACCCATGGGACCGACGAGCACGGCCAGCGGCCCGCTCATCGGATCACCAGGTTGTCGAGGTAGGAGCGCACGTTGCGGGCGGTCTCGGTCACGCTGTCGCCGCCGAACTTCTCCGCGACCGCGTCCGCGAGGACCAGCGCGACCATCGCCTCGGCGACGATGCCGGCTGCCGGTACCGCGCACACGTCCGAGCGCTGGTGGTGGGCCTGGGCGGGCTCGCCCGTGACCACGTCCACCGTCCGGAGCGCCCGCGGCACGGTCGCGATCGGCTTCATCGCCGCGCGCACCCGCAGCAGCTCACCGGTGGTGAGACCGCCCTCGGTGCCGCCGGAGCGGCCGGTGGCGCGCCGGATGCCGTCGTCCGTGGTGACGATCTCGTCGTGCGCCTTCGAGCCAGGCACCCGGGCCAGCTCGAAGCCGTCGCCGACCTCGACGCCCTTGATCGCCTGAATGCCCATCAGCGCGGCGGCCAGCCGGGCGTCCAGCCGGCGGTCCCAGTGCACGTGCGAGCCGAGGCCCACCGGCACGCCGTACGCGAGCACCTCGACGACGCCGCCGAGCGTGTCGCCGTCCTTGTGGGCCTGGTCGATCTCCGCCACCATCGCCTTCGACGCGTCGGCGTCCAGGCAGCGCACCGGGTCGGCGTCCAGCTTCTCGACGTCGGCCGGGGTCGGGTGGACGCCGTAGGGCGCCTTGGCCGCCGCGAGCTCCACGACATGGCTGACGATCTCGATGCCCGCGGTCTCCTTCAGGTACGACCGCGCGACCGCGCCGAGCGCCACACGGGCCGCGGTCTCCCGGGCCGACGCCCGCTCCAGGATCGGACGGGCCTCGTCGAAGCCGTACTTCTGCATGCCGGCGAGATCGGCGTGGCCGGGCCGGGGGCGGGTCAGCGGCGCGTTGCGGGCCAACGCGGCCAGCTCCTCCGGGTCCACGGGGTCGGCCGCCATGACCTTGTCCCACTTAGGCCACTCGGTGTTGCCGACCATGACGGCGACCGGCGAGCCGAGGGTCAGCCCGTGCCGCACACCACCGAGGAAGGTGACCTGGTCCTGCTCGAACTTCATGCGCGCACCGCGTCCATAGCCGAGCCGCCGCCTCGCCAGGTGGTCCGCCACCATCTCCGTGGTGATCGGCACGCCGGCGGGAAGGCCCTCCAGCGTCGCGACGAGTGCGGGACCGTGGGACTCCCCCGCGGTCAGCCAGCGCAACCTGCTCAACGGTGCTCCTCTGTGCTCGCGCCCGGTAGTGACCGGCATACGCGTCTGCTCGCGTAGCGCGGTGGCGCGACCCCGGGTGCGCGGCCCAGGCCCGCCACGTTCGATCCTCCCACGTCCGGACCGCTGGTCAGGCCGCCGGTCCAGCAGTCGGACGGACTGTGTCAGGAAGAGACCGGCGGCCGCGCCGGGTTCCGCGCGCTCGACCGGGGACGAGACCTAGCGACCGGCCAGGGCGTGCTCGCCCGCCTTGCGCATCGCGTCCAGCGGCGCGGGCGCGCGGCCCGTGACCTGCTCCACCTGGAGCACCGCCTGATGGACCAGCAGGTCGAGCCCGCTGACGACGGCCCCGCCGTACGCCGACCAGCGCGCCGCCAGCGTCGTCGGCCACGGGTCGTACAGCACGTCGAAGAGCGTCACGGGCCGCTCGGGCACGGCGGAGGCGAGCGCGTCGGTCGTACCGGCCGGCGTGGTCGCGACGACCAGCGGGTGGTGCAGCGCCTCGGCCGCGTCCGCCCAGTCCGCGACGCGGACGTCGACCTCCAGCCGCTCGCCCCACCGGCGCATCTCGGCGGCGCGGGCCGCGCTGCGGACGTACGCGACGACCTCGCCGGTGCAGATCCGGGCCAGCGCGGCGAGCGCCGACGACGCGGTGGCGCCGGCGCCGAGGATCGCGGCCGTGTCGGTCTGCTCGATGCCGTGCTCGCGCAGGGCGGCGACCATGCCGGGGATGTCGGTGTTGTCGCCGACGCGGCGGCCGTCGTCCGTGAGGACGACCGTGTTGACCGCCTCGACCGAGGCGGCGGTGTCGCTGATCTCGTCGAGCAGCGGGATCACGGCCCGCTTCAGCGGCATGGTCAGCGACAGCCCGGCCCACTCGGGGCCGAGCTGCGCGAAGAACCCCGGCAGCCCGTCCTCGTCCACCTCGAACCGGTCGTAGGTCCAGCCCGTCAGACCCAGTTCCCGGTATGCCGCCCGGTGCAGCACCGGGGACAGGGAGTGGGCGATGGGCGAGCCGAGGACGGCGGCCCGGCGGGCCTCAGTTGCCCGAGCTTTCATTGAACTTTTCCTTGAGCTCCAGGAAGTCGTCGTGCGTCCGGGCGAACTCGGTGTTGTGGCGGCCGTCGGTCGCCACGAAGTACATCCAGCCCTCGTCGGTCGGGTTCAGCGACGCCTTCAGCGCCTCGGCGCCGGGGTTGCCGATCGGTCCGGGCGGCAGACCCTTCTGGGTGTACGTGTTGAACGGATCCTGGTTGCTCTGGATCTCGGATTCGCTGATGTTGATGTTGCTCTCGCCCTTCAGGTAGTTGAAGGTCGAGTCGAACTGGAGGAGCTGGTTGGTCTCCGTGTTGTCCGGCTTGAGGCGGTTGTATACCACCTCGGCCATCTTGCGGAAGTCGTCCTCCGTCTTGCCCTCCGCCTGGACGAGGCTGGCGACCGTGATGACCTGCAGCGGGTCCTCCAGGTCCAACGCCTTCGCCTTGGCGGGGAGGTCGTACTGGGCGTACTGCCGGCTGGCCTGGCCGACCATTTCCTTGAGGACCGCCTCGGGCTTCATGCCCTTGGCCGCGGGATAGGTGCCCGGGTAGAGGAAGCCCTCCAGCGGGTCCTTGATGTCGGGGTCGTTGTTCGCCCAGCTGGGCAGGCCGAGCTTCTTGTACTGCTTCTCGGCGACATCCTGGGTGGTGCCGGACTCCAGGCCGAGCTTCTCGTCGATGGCGTTGTAGACGCCCCCGTTGCGCTGGCCCGGGGTGACCATCACGTTGTTCTGGCTCTTCGGGTCGAGCATCATCTCGACGGCGCTCGCCGCCGACATCTGCTTCTTCAGCAGATAGGCGCCCGCCTGGATCGAACCGCTGTCGGGGTTCTGCGACTGCGCGGCCACGAAGGCGTCGACGCTCTTGACGACGCCGGCCTCCTTCAGCCGGCGGCCGATCTCCGCGCCGCTCGCGCCCTTGGGGATCTCGACGGTCACCTGCTCGCTCGTGCCCTCGCCCGCGAAGTCCGGGGCCGTGCCGAAACGATCCTGGTAGAACTGGTAGCCGAAGTAGGCGACACCGGCCAGACCGCCGCCGAACACCAGGGCGACCACGAGGCAGGCACATCCGTTGCGGCTCTTCTTGCCCTTGCCCTTGCCGCCCCGACCCCGCCGCTCGCCGCGCCCGCGCCGGTCCGCGGGCTCGTCGTCGTCATCGTCCGCCCCCGAGAAGAAGGCGTGCTCGCCCTGGTCGGGGCCCGGGTCCCAGTCGGTCCTGGGCTCCGGTTCGGCGCGCCGGCGACTCGGCGGCTCGGGCGGTGGGTAGGCGTCGGGCGTGCCGTAGAAGTCGGGCTGCTCACCGCCGTAGGCGACGCCCTGCTGGGTGTAGGGGTCGGCCGGATCGGCGGCGTAGGGCAGGTGCTGCTGCGTACCGGTGGGCCAGCTGCCGGTGTCGTACTGCTGCTGGGCGCCGTACGACTGCTGCGCCTGCGCGGCGTACTGCTGCTGGTCGTACTGCTGCTGGTAGTGCTGCTGCGCCTGGCCGTAGCCGGGGTGCTCGCCGGTGCCCCAGTCGCCGTACTGCGGCTGCTGCGGCTGCTCTGGATAGTGCTGCGGCTGGCCGCCGTAGGGGGACTGCTGGCCCGCGGGGGCCTGCTGTCCTCCCCATCCGCCGTCCCCGTACAACGGGTCCTCCGGATGCCACGGTTCGGAGCCTTGGCCCCGGCCATACTCAGTCATCGATCCCCTAGAGCCGCGAGGCGGCGGTCGCGTGGCTTCCGGCTCGGCTCCCGTCCCGCCTCTTGCTGTGCGGCGGCTGTTCGAATGCTGCCGCATCGCGCGGAACGTTACCGTATCGCGATCAGATGACCACTTCGACGCCCTCGCCCGGGGCTTTACCTGACACCCGTTCGGATTCCAGTGCCTGCTGCAGAATGATGACGGCGGCGGCCTGGTCGATGACCGAGCGGCCCTTCTTGGATCTCATGCCGGCGGCCCGAAGGCTCTGACCCGCCGTCACGGTCGTCATCCGCTCGTCCACGAGCCGGACCGGGACCGGGGCGATGCCCCTGGCCAGCTCCTGGGCGAAGCCACGGACCTTCACCGCGGCGGGACCCTCGCCCCCCTTGAGGGAGCGAGGGAGTCCGACGACGACCTCGATCGGCTCGTACTCCTCGACGATCTGCCTCAGCCGGCGGTGAGCCGCGGGGACGTCCCGGCCGGGGACCGTCTCGACGGGCGTGGCGAGGATCCCGTCGGGATCGCACGAGGCGACCCCGATCCGGGCGTCCCCGACGTCGATCGCGAGCCGACGTCCTCTACGCATCTCCACCAAGTCCTTACTTGGCCGTCTCCGCCACGAGCCGCTCGACGGCGTCGACGGCATCGCCGACGGCGGCCGGGTTCTGGCCACCGCCCTGGGCGACGTCCGGCTTGCCACCGCCGCCGCCGCCGAGGGTCTTGGCGGCCGCGCGGACCAGGTCACCGGCCTTGAGGCCGCGTTCACGGGCGGCCTCGTTGGTGGCGATGACCGTCAGCGGCTTGCCGCCCACCGTAGTGAACAGGGCCACCACGGCCGCCCGGCCGCCCTGGATACGGCCGCGCACGTCCAGCACCAGCTTGCGCAGGTCGTCGGCGGTGGTGCCGTCGGGGACCTGGCCGGTGACGAGCGCGACACCGCGTACGTCCTTGGCGGACTCGGCGAGACCGGCGGCGGCCTGGAGCACCTTCTCGGCGCGGAACTTCTCGATCTCCTTCTCGGCGTCCTTCAGCTTGCCGAGCATGGCGGAGACCTTCTCCGGAAGCTCCTCCGGGCGGCCCTTGACCAGCTCCTGGAGCTGGGCGACAACCGTGTGCTCACGGGCGAGGAAGTTGTAGGCGTCCATGCCGACCAGCGCCTCGATACGGCGCACACCCGAGCCGATGGAGGACTCGCCGAGCAGCTTCACCAGGCCGAGCTGGGCGGTGTTGTGCACGTGCGTGCCGCCGCACAGCTCCTTGGAGAAGTCGCCGATGGTCACGACGCGGACGCGCTCGCCGTACTTCTCACCGAACTCGGCGATGGCGCCCTGCTTCTTCGCCTCGTCGATTCCCATGACCTCGGCGTGCACGTCGAGGTCGCGGGCGAGCACCTCGTTGATCTTCTGCTCGACGTCGGTCATCACGGCCGTCGGAACGGCGGCCGGCGAGCCGAAGTCGAAGCGGAAGCGGCCGGGCTGGTTCTCGGAACCGGCCTGGGCGGCCGTCGGGCCGAGCGCGTCGCGCAGGGCCTGGTGGGTGAGGTGGGTGGCCGAGTGGGCGCGGGCGATGGCCGTGCGGCGACGGCCGTCGATGGCGGCGTGGGCCTTGGCGCCGACGGTCACCTCGCCGACCTGGACGACGCCCTTGTGGACGTACACACCCGGGACCGGCTTCTGGCAGTCGCGGACCTCGATCACGGCACCGGAGTCCACCTTGATGCGGCCGGTGTCGCCGATCTGGCCGCCGCCCTCGGCGTAGAACGGGGTGCGGTCCAGGACGATCTCGACCTCGTCGCCCTCGGTGGCGGCCGGGGAGGAGACGCCGTCGACGAGGATGCCGACGATCGTGGTCTCACCCTCGGTGTCGGTGTAGCCGATGAAGTCGGTCGCGCCGGCGCTGTCGGCGATCTCACGGTAGGCGCCGACGTCGGCGTGGCCGGTCTTCTTGGCCTGGGCGTCGGCCTTGGCGCGCTCCCGCTGCTCCTTCATCAGGCGCCGGAAGCCGTCCTCGTCCACGGACAGGCCCTGCTCGGCGGCCATCTCCAGGGTGAGGTCGATCGGGAAGCCCCAGGTGTCGTGGAGCAGGAAGGCCTTGTCGCCGGAGAGGACGGTGCCGCCGGCGGCCTTGGTGTCGGTCACGGCCGTGTCGAGGATGTTGGTGCCGGCCTTCAGCGTCTTGAGGAAGGCGTTCTCCTCGGCGACGGCGACCTTCTCGATGCGCTCGCGGTCGGTGATGAGCTCGGGGTACTGCTGGCCCATCATCGCGATGACCGTGTCGACCAGGTCCTTGACGACGGGGCCGGTGGCGCCGAGCAGGCGCATGTTGCGGATGGCGCGGCGCATGATGCGGCGCAGCACATAGCCGCGGCCCTCGTTGCCGGGGGTGACGCCGTCGCCGATGAGCATCACGGACGTGCGCATATGGTCGGTGACGACGCGCAGCGAGACGTCCGAGTCGTGGGCGTCGCCGTAGGCCACGCCGGTCAGCTCGGTGGCCTTCCTGATGACGGCCATCGAGGTGTCGATCTCGTACATGTTCTGCACGCCCTGCAGAATCATGGCGAGTCGTTCCAGGCCGAGGCCCGTGTCGATGTTCTGGCTCGGGAGGTCGCCGAGGATCTCGAAGTTGTCCTTGCCGATGCCCTCGCCACGCTCGTACTGCATGAAGACGAGGTTCCAGATCTCCACGTACCGCTCGTCGTTGACGGCGGGGCCGCCCTCGGCGCCGAACTCGGGGCCGCGGTCGTAGTTGATCTCGGAACACGGGCCGCAGGGGCCGGGGACGCCCATGGACCAGTAGTTGTCCTTCATGCCCAGGCGCTGGATGCGCTCCTTCGGCACGCCGACGACCTCGTGCCAGATGCGCTCGGCCTCGTCGTCGTCCTTGTAGACGGTGATCCAGAGCTTCTCCGGCTCCAGGCCGTAACCACCCTTGTCCTGGGGGCTGGTGAGCAGCTCCCAGGCGTACTTGATGGCGCCTTCCTTGAAGTAGTCGCCGAAGGAGAAGTTGCCGCACATCTGGAAGAACGTGCCGTGCCGGGTGGTCTTGCCGACCTCCTCGATGTCCGGCGTGCGCACGCACTTCTGCACGCTGGTGGCACGCGGGAACGGCGGCTTGACCTCGCCCAGGAAGTAGGGCTTGAAGGGCACCATGCCGGCGGGGACGAGGAGCAGAGTCGGGTCGTCCGCGATGAGCGACGCCGAAGGGACGACGGTGTGCCCGCGCTCCTCGAAGAAGCTCAGCCAGCGGCGGCGGATCTCAGCCGACTCCATCAGTGGTCCTCATTCCGGTTGTACGTGTACGTCGTGTGGTCGATGACGTACGTCTTCGGCTTGTTGCGGTTCTCGATGGCGGCGTACCGCCGCGCGGAGGGAAGCTCCGGGTCGGCGTCCAGGCCGAGCGCGTCCTGGAGTTCGGCCTCCCGCTGGGCCATGTTGGCGCGGACGTCGAGCGCGAAGCCCACCGCTCGGTCCTTGAGGCGGTGGCCCGCCTCGATCGCCTTGTTCGCGGCCGTGGCGGCGAGGCTCTCGGGGGTGAGCTGCTTCAGCTTGCGGTTGACCTTGGTGGTGGCCCACACGCCGGTGGCGACACCCGTGGTGAACCAGAACGTACGGCGGAACATCGCTGGTCTCAGTCCTTCTTCCGCTTGGCCCGCCGCGCGGCCGGGACGGTCCGGCCCACGATCACGGTACGCCTCGACGACTTCGCGGGCACGTCCTCCTTGCGGCCGCCGAGGGCCCGGCGCACGCCGTACCCGAAGGCGGCGACCTTGACCAGCGGGCCGCCGAAGGTGGAGGCGACGGTCGTGGACAGCGCGGACGCGTTCGACGTGACCTCCTGGACGTCCGAGGCGATGGCGTCGACCCGGTCGATCTGGGTCTGCGCGGAGCGCACCGCCGAGGAGGCGTCCGCCAGCAGCGGTACAGCCTGGTCGGTCACGTCCGCCACCAGCTTGGTGGTCGCCCTGAGCGTCTGGGCCAGCCTCGCCAGAGCCACGGCGAGGAAGGAGACCAGGATCGCCCAGAAGACGGCCACCAGGATGCCGGCCACCTCTCCACCGGACACTGCGCACCCGCTCCCTAAACGTGCCTGAACATCGAAAAAGTCGTGCACCGAGCCTATCGCGCCGGGGCTCGCGCTCCGTACCGGATTACGGCGCGGCAGGGGCCGAGTTGCGGGAAGCGATTGTACGGACTGAACACGGTTCAGTACGCTCCGTGTCCCATGCGACCACCTCAGCGCGACGGCGGGCCCACTCCGGGCAATCTTCCTGTGGAGCTGGACGCGTTCGTGGGTCGGTCGGCCGAACTGGCCGGGCTGGCCCGGACACTGGACGCCTCCCGGCTGGTGACCGTGACCGGGACCGGCGGGGTCGGCAAGTCGCGGCTCGCGGCGCGGGCGGCCGCCGGGTGCGCGGCGCCGGGCGGGGTGTGGCGCGTGGATCTGGAGCCGGTGCGCGATCCGGAGTTCGTGGACTACGCGGTCGTGGAGGCGCTGGGGCTGACCGACCACACCACACGGCCGCCGCGTGAGACCCTCCTCGCCCATCTCGCCGAGCGCCAACTCCTCCTGCTCCTTGACGGGTTCGAGCATCTGGTGGACGTGTGCGCCTCGCTGGTGACGGAGCTGCTGCGGCAGGCCCCGGGGCTGCGCGTGCTCGCGGTGGGGCGCAGACCGCTGGGGGTGACGGGCGAGCGGCTGTTCCCGTTGGCGCCGCTGGGCGAGGTGGAGGCGGTCGAGCTGTTCGCGGACCGTGCCGCACAGCACGGGGCGGCGTGCGACGACGACCGGGCGGTACGGGAGGTGTGCCGGCGTCTGGACGGGATCCCGCTGGCGATCGAGCTGGCGGCGGGACGGCTGCGGGCGCTGTCCCCCGGGAAGTTGCTGGGCCGGCTCGACGACCGGTTCCGGATGCTGACCGGCGGCGGACGGGAGGCGCCGCATCGGCATCAGACGCTGCGCACGGCGATCGGCTGGAGCCACGAGCTGTGCACGCCCGGGGAACGGTTGCTGTGGGCGCGGCTGTCGGTGTTCGCCGGCGCGTTCGACCTGGAGGCCGCCGAGTACGTGTGCAGTGGCGGCGGGCTGGACGCCGACGACGTCCTCGACGTGCTGACCGAGCTGATCGCGCAGTCAGTGGTGACCCGCGAGGAGACTCCGGCAGGGCCGCGCTACCGGATGCTGGACACGGTCCGGGCGTACGGCGCGGAGTGGCTGACGGCGGCCGGTGACGCGGCCCGGCTGCGGCGGCGGCACCGCGACTGGTACGTCGGCCTGGCGACCTGGTGCGAGCTGGACTGGTTCTCGCCGCGCCAGGGCCAGGTGGCGGCGTGCGTCGACGTGGAGCTGCCGAATCTGCGCTCCGCCCTGGACTACTGCCTGACCGAGCCGGAGGAGGCCCATCTGGGCCAGTACCTCGCGGGCTCGCTGTGGTTCTACTGGGCGGGCTGCGGCCGGCTGTCGGAGGGCCGGCACTGGCTGGAGCGGGGTCTGCAACTGGACTCCGGCAACGAGCACTCCCGGCTGAAGGCCCTGTGGGTGCTCGGTTACGTCGCTGTCCTCCAGGGCGATCCGGTGCCGGCCCTGGCCGCGCTCCAGGAGTGCCGGGAGGAGGCGGAGCGGTCCGGGAACGTTACGGCACTGGCGTACGCGGAGCACCGCACCGGCTGTCTGGCGCTGGTCACGGACGACATGCCCCGCGCAGAAACGCTGCTGCGCTCGGCGTTGGACCGCTACCAGGAGATCGGCGAGCTGAACAGCAACGTCCTGATGGGCCAGGTGGAGCTGGCGATGGCACGGGCGTTCCAGGGCGATCTGGCCGACGCGGTGAAGCTGTGCGACGACGTGCGCCGGGTGTGCGAGGACCACGGCGAGCGCTGGGCCCGCGGCTACGCGCTGTTCGTCCTGGCGTACGCCACCTGGACCGAGGGCGACCCGGCCGGTGCCCGCGCCCTGCTCACCGACTGCCTGTCCGGCGCCCACGCCTTCCACGACCTGCTCGGCTCGGTGCTGGCGATCGAGCTGCTGGCGCTGGTGACCACGGCGGACGGCGATCCGGCCGAGGCCGCGGTGCTCCAGGGGGCGGCGCGGGGAATGTGGCCGTCGGTGGGCCTGCCGCTGTTCGGCTCGGCGTACTACAACACTCCGCACGCCCTGTGCGAGGCGACGGCCCGGCAACTGCTCGGCGACGAACGCTACGAGGCGTGCGTACGGCAGGGGGCGCGGCTCGATCGGGAGGAGGCGGTGGGTCTGGCGCTCGGCCGGCCGTGGCAGGTGGCGGCGCTGCCGGAGCCGCGCGGGCCGGTACGGCAGGCCCGGGGCGTCGCGCACATGCGAGAGCCCGCCGCCTCGCCCACCCGGAAGGGCGGGGAGACGGCGGGCTGATGCGCGGGCGGTGCTACGTCCGGGTCAGCGGGCGTAGTACTCGACGACGAGCTGCTCGTCGCAGATCACCGGGATCTCCTTGCGGTTCGGCTCACGGTCCAGGCGGAAGGCCAGGGCGCGGAGGTTCACCTGGAGGTAGCGCGGGGTCTCGCCGTCGGGGGCGAAACCGCCCTCACGGGCGATGGAGAAGAGGGTCTTCTCGCGGCTGCGCTCGCGGACCATCACGACGTCGTCGGGACGGACGCGGAACGAGGGCTTGTCGACCTTCTGACCGTTGACCTCGATGTGGCCGTGGACGACCATCTGACGGGCCTGGTAGATCGTGCGGGCGATGCCCGAACGCAGGACCAGGGCGTCGAGGCGACGCTCCAGCTCGATGATCAGGGCCTCACCGGTCTTGCCCTGAACCTTGGAGGCACGCTCGTAGGCGCGGACGAGCTGACGCTCGGACACGTCGTACTGCGCGCGCAGACGCTGCTTCTCCAGCAGACGGACCTTGTAGTCCGAGTTCTGCTTGCGGCCGCGGCCGTGCTCACCCGGCGGGTAGGGGCGGGCCTCGAAGTACTTGACGGCCTTCGGGGTCAGCGCGATGCCGAGGGCACGCGACTTCTTGACCTTGGGGCGGGACTGGTTCGCCACTGTCTGTGTCTCTTTCCTAGTTTCCGGCTCGTCAGATCTGAGGGAGGTCGCATCCGCAGCCGGGGAAACCCACCAGGTCCGCGAGGACCTGCCGGGCAGCCGCTCCCCTGGTCTGGGCACATACGTGCAGCACACGAACGGCCCACCGACCGATCCCGTCGTGCTTGGGTGGTGGTGGGCTGCCCGCGACACCATTCGACGGTGCGCGACGCTCCTGGAGTCAGCCCGCGAGGGACTGGGTCTCCGACTGGCTGTCCCGCTCTGACTGCACGGGACTCAGCACTGCGAGGAATTCTACAGGGTGCTCAGGACCGCTTACGACCGAGGTGTTTCCTGGTCCACTCGACGGCGTCCGCGTACCGCGCCTCCGCGCCGTGCCGGGTCGGCGTGTAGTACTCCCGGTCCTTGAGGGCGTCCGGCGCGTACTGCTGCTCGGCGATGCCCTCGGGCAGGTCGTGCGGGTACACGTACCCCTGCCCGTGACCGAGCTTGCCCGCGCCCTTGTAGTGGGAGTCCCGCAGATGCGCGGGCACCGGCCCCGCGTGCCCCTTGCGTACGTCGTCCAGGGCGGCGCCGATCGCGGTCGTCGCGGCGTTGGACTTCGGCGCCAGGGCGAGCGCGATGGTGGCGTGGCTGAGGGTGAGGGCGGCCTCGGGGAAGCCGACCATGGCGACCGCCTGGGCCGCCGCGACCGCGATCGGCAGGGCGCCCGGGTCGGCGAGGCCGATGTCCTCACTGGCGGAGATCATCAGGCGGCGGGCGATGAAGCGCGGGTCCTCGCCGGCCTCGATCATCCGGGCCAGATAGTGCAGCGCGGCGTCGACGTCGGAGCCGCGGATCGACTTGATGAGGGCGCTGGCCACGTCGTAGTGCTGATCGCCGTCGCGGTCGTACTTCACGGCGGCGCGATCGACCGTCTCCTCCAGCGTCGTGAGGCCGATCTCGGCCTCGCCCTTGTCCAGGGCGGCTCCGGCGGCGGCCTCCAGGGCGGTCAGGGCGCGGCGGGCGTCACCGCCGGCGATCCGCAGGAGATGGGCCTCGGTGTCCTCGGGGAGGGTGACGGCGCCGGCCAGACCGCGCTCGTCCGCGAGGGCGCGACGGATCAGGTCGCGCACGTCGTCGTCGGTGAGGGGTTCGAGCGTCAGCAGCAGGGAGCGGGAGAGCAGGGGCGAGATGATCGAGAAGTACGGGTTCTCGGTCGTGGCCGCGATCAGCGTGACCCAGCGGTTCTCGACGGCCGGGAGGAGAGAGTCCTGCTGGGCCTTGCTGAAGCGGTGGATCTCGTCCAGGAAGAGGACGGTCTCCTTGCCGAAGCCGCCGGTGGCGCGGCGGGCGCCGTCGATGACCGCACGGACCTCCTTGACGCCGGCGGTGATCGCGGACAGCTCCACGAACCGCTTGTCGGTCGCCTTGGAGACGACGTACGCCAGGGTCGTCTTGCCGGTGCCGGGCGGGCCCCAGAGGATCACCGAGGACGGGCCCGCCGGTCCTCCGGCGCCCTCGCCGACCAGCCGGCGCAGGGGCGAGCCGGGCTTCAGCAGATGCTGCTGGCCCACGACCTCGTCGAGGGTGCGGGGGCGCATCCGCACCGCCAGGGGACTCGCGGTCGGGTCCTTCTCCTGGCGTTCTTCTGCGGCGGCGGTGAACAGGTCGGGCTCCACGCTGAAACCCTAAATCACGGCACCGACAACGCCGCCCGCCCCCGTGCTCAGGCCCAGAGCTGACTGCCCCAGCGGGTCAGGATCAGCATGACGATGATCCCGATGTGCGTGACCGGCAGCACCCAGGTGAACTCGGCGAAGAACCGCTTGAGGCCGGCGGGGGCCAGCAGGAAACCGTTGCGGATGTTGAACGACGTCACGTACCAGAACATGACGATCGTGGCGACCCAGGCCAGCGAGCACCACAGGCACAGCGCGTTGATCCGGTACAGCGACTGGAACATCAGCCAGGCGCAGAAGACGACGCCGAACAGCGTGCCCGCGTTGAAGGTGAGCCAGTACCAGCGCGGGAAGCGGGCCCGGGCGAGCAGGCTCGCGCCCACGCAGATCACGATGCCGTAGCTGACCAGGCCCAGCATCGGGTTGGGGAACCCGAAGACGGAGGCCTGGGCGCTCTCCATGACGCTGCCGCAGGAGACGATCGGGTTGAGGCTGCAGCTCGGCGTGAACGTCTCGCCCCGGGCCTTGGCCTCCAGGATCTTGAACTTGTCGAGCGTGATGACCCACGCGGCGAGCAGCCCCGCCGCGCCCGTGATCACCAGCAGCAGGGCGAAGGCCCGGCTGCCGCCGACCGTGCGCGGCTCGGCCGCCGCGCCGCGCGGCTCCGGCTCGGTGGAGACGTCCTTGACTGTCGTCTTGCTCATCACGCCGATTCCGTCACTTCGGTGGGGGCCTGCTTCCGGCAGGGGACATTGTGCCGCACCCGCGCGTAAGTCCACCGTTCGCTGCACATAAGGAGCCACGGCCCGCCGATCGGTTCCGGACATGCGTGAGGGGCGCCGGACGCCCCCTGGGACCTCCGGCGCCCCCGTCGACGTGATCAGCCCAGCCGGGCTTCCAGTTCGGCCACGATCTCGTTGACGCCGACGGCCGTCTGCTCGCCGGACTCCATGTCCTTGAGCTGGACCACGCCCTCCGCGAGGTCGCGTTCGCCAGCCACGATCGTGTAGCGCGCACCGCTGCGGTTGGCGTTCTTCATGGCGCCCTTGAGGCCCTTGGCGCCGTAGGAGAAGTCGGCGGCGACCCCGAGCTTGCGCAGCTCGGTGACCTTGGCGAACAGCACGCGCCGGGCCTCCTCCCCGAGCGGCACCGCGAACACGCTGGTGGCGGCGGGGAGTTCGAGCTCGACGCCCTCCGCCTCCAGGGCGAGCACCGTGCGGTCGACACCGAGGGCCCAGCCGACGGACGGCAGCGCGGGGCCGCCGATCATCTCGGACAGGCCGTCGTAGCGCCCGCCGCCGCCCACCGCGGACTGCGAGCCGAGGCCGTCGTGGACGAACTCGAAGGTGGTCCGTGTGTAGTAGTCCAGCCCGCGCACCAGCTTCGGGTCGTCCTCGAAGGCGACGCCCGCGGCGGTGATCAGCTCGCGGACCTCCTCGTGGTACGCCTTGCAGGCGTCGCAGAGGTAGTCGCGCAGCAGGGGGGCGCCGGTGAGCTGCTTCTGCACCGACTCGCGCTTGTCGTCCAGCACCCGCAGCGGATTGATGTCCGCCCGGCGCAGGGTGTCCTCGTCGAGGTCCAGGCCGCGCAGGAACTCCTGGAGGGCGGCCCGGTAGACGGGTCGGCACTCCTTGTCGCCCAGGCTGTTGAGCAGGATGCGGAAGTTGCTCAGGCCCAGCGACCGGTACGCCTGGTCGGCCAGGATGATCAACTCGGCGTCGAGGGCGGGGTCCTCCGCGCCGATCGCCTCGGCACCGACCTGGGAGAAGTGGCGGTAACGGCCCTTCTGGGGGCGCTCGTAGCGGTAGTACGAGCCCGAGTACCAGAGCTTGACGGGCAGGTTGCCCGCCTTGTGCAGGTTGGCCTCCAGCGCGGCGCGCAGCACCGACGCCGTGCCCTCGGGGCGCAGGGCGAGCCGGTCGCCGCCCTTGGTCTCGAAGGCGTACATCTCCTTGGTGACGATGTCGGTGGACTCGCCGACACCGCGCGCGAAGAGCTCGACGCTCTCGAAGCCGGGCGTCTCGATGTAGCCGTAGCCGGAGTTGCGCAGCGGGGCGGCGATCGCCTCGCGGACGGCCAGGTACTTGGCGCTGTCCGGCGGGATCAGGTCGTACGTGCCCTTAGGGGCCTTGAAGGTGCTCACGGGAAGTCTCTCGTCACATTCCTCGTCGGGGAGTCCCGGGGACTCCCTGGCCGGCGGCCACCTGCCGCAGATACGGGTTGGTGGCGCGCTCCTGGCCGATGGTGGTCTGGGGGCCGTGGCCGGACAGCACCACGGTCGAGTCGTCGAGCGGCAGGCACACACGGGCCAGCGAGTCGAGCATCTCGGCCATGTCACCGCCGGGCAGGTCGGTGCGTCCGACGGAGCCGGCGAACAGCAGATCCCCGGAGAAGAACACGGACGGGATGTCCGCTGCCTCGGGCATCCGGAAGGTCACCGACCCCTTGGTATGGCCCGGAGCGTGCGCCACGGAGAACTCCAGTCCCGCCAGTTCCAGCCTCGCCCCGTCGGCGAGCTCCCTCACGTCGTCCGGCTCCCCCACGGTGAGCTCGCCCATGAGCGGCATCCCGATGGACCGGCCGATGCCCTTCTCCGGGTCGCTCATCATGTAGCGGTCCTCGGGGTGGATCCAGGCCGGTATGTCGTGCGCTCCGCAGACCGGGACGACCGAGGCCACGTGGTCGATGTGGCCATGGCTGAGGACGACGGCGACGGGCTTGAGCCGATGCTTCTTCAGCGCTTCCTCGACTCCAGGGGCCGCTTGGTGGCCCGGGTCGATGATCACGCACTCCTCACCGGCGGCGGGGGCGACGAGATAACAGTTCGTCCCCCAGGCCCCGGCGGGGAACCCGGCAATGAGCACGATCGTCCTTCGTTGTGTCGATTCGGGTGGCTTCGGCGACGGCCTCGCCGGACGTCAAGAGCCTACCGGCGCTGCCGATTCCTCAGCGAACCCATATACGGTACGGGGCACACGCAGGCGGTCGGCCCACAGGACGCACACGTACCGGTCGACGTTCTAGACGCATGAGGAGTAGATCCGGTGGTCAGCCAGGAACAGCGGCGGCGTCAGCTCGCCCGGGAGAAGTTCTTGCGGCAGCAGCAGCGGCGCACCGACGCCCGGCGCAAGTCGCGCACGCGCAACGCCGTGATCGCGTCGGCGCTCGGCGTGGTCCTGATCGGCAGCCTCGCGCTGTACACGACCGGCGTGCTCAAGGACGACGGCAAGACCAACGCGGGCGCGGAGGTCACGGAGAGCGCGTCGCCGTCCAAGGCTCCGGACCCGTGCGACAAGCCGGCCGCCGGCAAGGCCACGACGGAGACCTGGAAGAAGGAGCCGGCGATGACCATCGACAAGTCGGCCGACTACACCATGAGCCTCGCGACGACCTGCGGCGACATAGACGTCGCCCTGAAGGCGTCGGCGGCCCCCCACACCGTCAACTCGTTCAACTTCCTGGCGGGCAAGGGCTACTTCGACCACACCAAGTGCCACCGGCTGACGACCAACGGCATCTACGTGCTCCAGTGCGGCGACCCGACGGCCAGTGGCAGCGGTGGCCCCGGGTACCAGTTCAAGGACGAGAACCTCAAGGACAAGAGCCTGAAGGGCAACGTCTATCCGGCGGGCACGGTCGCGATGGCCAACTCCGGTCCCCACACCAACGGCAGCCAGTTCTTCCTGGTCTACCAGGACAGTCAGCTGCCACCCAGCTACACACCGTTCGGTACCGTCTCCGAGTCCGGAATGGCGGTTCTGAAGAAGATCGCCGAGGCGGGCGAGAGCACCGGCGCCGGTGACGGAGCACCCAACGCGACGGTCGTGGTCAACAAGGCAACCGTCGCGAAATCCTGACCCCCAACTGCGAAATTTCGGTCGCGCGGGATGCGGACAGGCAACCCGCCGGTCGCCTATGTTGGCCGTGACGAAACTGTGGACGATGCCCGGGGGAGCTGAGGCCCCCCGCAGGCATCATGTGGAGGAGGCGCTGTGAGCAGCGACCCGTGGGGCCGCGTCGACGAGACGGGGACCGTGTACGTGCGTACGGCCGACGGCGAGCAGGTCGTCGGTTCCTGGCAGGCCGGCTCCCCCGAGGAAGCGTTGGCCTACTTCGAGCGCAAGTACGAGGGCCTGGTTGTCGAGATCGGCCTCCTCGAGAAGCGAGTGAAGACCACCGACCTGTCGGCGAAGGACGCGACGGCGGCCGTCGACCATCTGCGCGAGCAGATCGACGCTCACCACGCCGTCGGTGATCTGGACGCGCTGCGGACCCGGCTGGACAAGCTCGTGCAGACCGTCGAGGCGCGCCGCGAGGAGCGCAAGGCGCAGCGGGCGCGGCAGACCGACGAGGCCCGGCACTCCAAGGAGGCGCTGGTCGCCGAGGCGGAGGAACTGGCCCAGTCCGACCAGTGGCGGGCGGCCGGTGAGCGGCTGCGGGCCCTGGTGGACACCTGGAAGGGACTGCCGCGGCTGGACCGCAAGTCGGACGACGAGCTGTGGCACCGCTTCTCGCACGCCAGGTCGGCGTTCTCCAAGCGTCGCAAGGCGCACTTCGCCCAGCTGGACGCGCAGCGCGAGGACGCCCGCAAGACCAAGGAGCGGCTGGTCGCCGAGGCCGAGGGGCTGTCGGCCTCGACGGACTGGGGTCCGACGGCCGCGCGCTACCGCGACCTGATGACGGAGTGGAAGGCGGCGGGCCGCGCCCAGCGCGAGCACGAGGACGACCTCTGGAACCGCTTCCGCGGCGCCCAGGACGTCTTCTTCGCCGCCCGCAGCTCGGTCTTCGCCGAGCGGGACGCGGAGCAGTCGGAGAACCTCAAGCTCAAGGAGGAGCTGGCCGAGGAGGCCGAGAAGATCCTCCCGGTCACCGATCTGAAGACCGCGCGGGCCGCCTTCCGCTCGGTGAACGAGCGCTGGGAGGCCATCGGCCATGTGCCGCGCGACGCCCGGCCGAAGGTCGAGGGCCGGATGCACGCCGTGGAGCGGGCCATCCAGGAGGCCGAGGAGGCCGAGTGGCGCCGGACGAACCCGGAGGCACGCGCGCGTGCCGAGGGTCTGACCGGCCAGCTCCAGGCGGCGGTCGACAAACTCCAGAAGCAGATCGAGCAGGCGCGCACCCAGGGCAACAACGCCAAGGCCGACAAGCTGGAGCGTGAGCTGGAGGGCCGCCAGGCGCTCCTGGACCAGGCCCTGAAGGGCCTTCAGGAGTTCGGCGGCTGACGAACGCACACCGAGGCAGCGGGCCCCGTACCGAGGTACGGGGCCCGTTCTCGTGTGCGGGGCCGCCTACGCCCGGTGCGCGCCCCTTACGCCCTGGTGCGCGCCGACGTCACCCGGTACACGTCGTAGACGCCCTCGACGCCCCGGACCGCCTTCAGCACATGGCCGAGGTGCTTCGGGTCGCCCATCTCGAAGGTGAAGCGCGAGGTGGCGACGCGGTCGCGGGAGGTCTGGACGGCCGCGGAGAGGATGTTGACGTGCTGATCGGACAGCACGCGCGTGACGTCGGAGAGGAGCCGGGAGCGGTCGAGGGCCTCGACCTGGATGGCGACCAGGAAGACCGAGGACTGGGTGGGCGCCCACTCGACCTCGAGGATGCGCTCGGGCTCACGGGACAGTGACTCCACGTTGACACAGTCGCTGCGGTGAACCGATACACCACTACCGCGCGTGACGAAGCCGATGATCGGGTCACCGGGGACGGGCGTACAGCAGCGGGCCAGCTTGACCCACACGTCGTCGACGCCCTTGACGACCACGCCCGGGTCGGCGCTGGACCGGCGCTTGCGGCTGCGTCCGCGTGCCGGCGGCACGCTCTCGTCGATCTCCTCGGTGGCCGCCTCCTCGCCGCCGAAAGCCTGGACGAGCTTTTGCACCACGTTCTGCGCGGAGACGTGGCCCTCGCCGATCGCCGCGTACAGCGCGGAGATGTCCGGGTAGCGCATCTCGTGCGCCAGGGTCACCAGAGAGTCGCCGGTGAGGATGCGCTGGATCGGCAGGTTCTGCTTGCGCATCGCGCGGACGATGGCGTCCTTGCCCTGCTCGATCGCCTCGTCGCGGCGCTCCTTGGAGAACCACGCCCGGATCTTGTTGCGGGCGCGCGGCGACTTCACGAAGCCGAGCCAGTCGCGGGACGGGCCCGCGCCCGCCGACTTGGAGGTGAAGACCTCCACCAGGTCGCCGTTGTCCAGCGTGGATTCGAGCGGTACGAGACGGCCGTTGACCCGCGCCCCTATGGTGCGGTGACCGACCTCGGTGTGCACGGCGTACGCGAAGTCCACGGGGGTGGCACCCGCCGGAAGCGCTATGACGTCGCCCTTGGGGGTGAAGACGAAGACCTCGTTGCGGGAGAGGTCGAAGCGCAGGGACTCCAGGAACTCGCTGGGGTCCTCGGTCTCCTTCTGCCAGTCGAGGAGCTGCCGCAGCCACGCCATGTCGTTGATGGCGTCCTTGTCCTTGCCGGACGCCTTGGGCACGTCGGTACGCACCTTGGAGGTGCCGGCGACGGCCTCCTGCTTGTACTTCCAGTGGGCGGCGATGCCGTACTCGGCGCGGCGGTGCATGTCGAACGTCCGGATCTGGAGTTCGACCGGCTTGCCGTTGGGGCCGATCACCGTCGTGTGCAGCGACTGGTACATGTTGAACTTGGGCATCGCGATGTAGTCCTTGAACCGGCCGGGGACCGGGTTCCATCGCGCGTGCACCGTGCCGAGGGCCGCGTAGCAGTCGCGGACGGTGTC
This sequence comes from Streptomyces sp. NPDC059861, assembly GCF_042731435.1. Taxonomy (NCBI): domain Bacteria; kingdom Bacillati; phylum Actinomycetota; class Actinomycetes; order Kitasatosporales; family Streptomycetaceae; genus Streptomyces; species Streptomyces sp. NPDC059861. The sequence goes on from NZ_JBHWJQ010000050.1 coordinate 24,643, forward strand.
CACGAGGACGCGGATGCCCACCAGGTCGTAGATCTCCGCGAAGTCACGGCCGCGGACGATCATCTTCTGGTAGACGCTGTAGTAGTGCTTCGGGCGGCCGGTGACCGTCGCCTTGATGCGGGCGGAACGCAGGTCCTGCTGGACCTCGTCGGTCACTATGGCCAGGTACTCGTCACGCTTCGGTGCCCGCTCGGCCACCAGCCGTACGATCTCGTCGTACATCTTGGGATAGAGGATCGCGAACGCGAGGTCCTCCAGTTCCCACTTGATGGTGTTCATGCCGAGGCGGTGGGCGAGCGGCGCGTAGATCTCCAGGGTCTCGCGCGCCTTCTTCTCCTGCTTCTCGCGCTTGAGGTAACGCATGGTGCGCATGTTGTGCAGGCGGTCGGCGAGCTTGATGACCAGGACGCGCGGGTCCTTGGCCATGGCCACGACCATCTTGCGCACGGTCTCGGCCTGCGCGGCCTCGCCGAACTTGACCTTGTCCAGCTTGGTGACACCGTCCACGAGCAGGGCGACCACGTCGCCGAAGTCGCGGCGCAGGTCCTCCAGCCCGTACTCGGTGTCCTCGACGGTGTCGTGCAGCAGGCCCGCCATGAGGGTGGCCGGATCCATGCCGAGCTCGGCGAGGATCGTGGTCACGGCGAGGGGGTGCGTGATGTACGGATCGCCGCTCTTGCGCTTCTGGCCGCGGTGCCAGCGCTCGGCTACCTGGTAGGCCTTCTCGATCTGGCGCAGCGTCGACGTCTCGATCTTCGGGTCGTTGCTGCGGACTATCCGGAGCAGGGGCTCCAGAACCGGGTTGTACGGGTTGGCGCGCTGGACACCGAGGCGGGCCAGGCGGGCCCGGACGCGGTTGGAGGAGCCGGAGCGGGGCGTCTGGGGCGTCGCGGCGGGACGGATCGGGGCCGTGGAGGCGGGGCGCTCGGGAGCGGCCGGTTTGGGACGCGCCTGCTCGGCGCCCTTCGCGACAGGCGCGGACTGGGCGTGCTCGACCGACCCGCGAGCGTCGTTCTTCGGGTGCTGCGCGGGCTGGGCCGCCTGCTCCGAAGCGCGCTCGGGCTTGGCGGCGGTCAGGTGCTGGGCCTCGTCTGGCAAGAGGGCTCCTCGTGCGCGATCCGGGTCCCCCGGTCAGGCTCCGGAGACCCCATGGTAGCGAGCCTGAGCTCCAGGATCGCCTTCAGGCCGATGTGAGGGCCGTGTACCCAGGGAACGCCAACCCCGGCCACCGGATTCCTCCGGCCTCCTGTCAACGGTGTCACACAGCTCGCGCGGGGGCGGCCAGGGCGTTACGGGGGCTTGCGTGCCGGGGGGCTGGCCGGGGGTGCTGGGGGCCCGGGAGCTCGCGTGGGCGCCGGGGAAACGGTCCCTTCGGGCGAAGGGCCGGATGCCGGCGCGGTACCGGCGGCCGAGCCCGCGCCGTGGGACGCGAGCGGGTGGTCGTGCCGGAGGCGGAGCCCGGTGACCGGGCGGAACGCCGATGAGCTGCCGGAGCGCGGTGACCCTGGCGGAGCGCCGATGAGCTGCCGGAGCGCGGTGACCCTGGCGGAGCGCCGGTGAGCTGCCGGAGCGCGGTGACCGGGCGGAGCGCCCGTGAGCTGGCGGAGAGCCGGTGACCGGGCGGAGCGCCGGTGAGCTGCCGGAGCGCGGTGACCCTGGCGGAGGGCAGTGACCTGGCGGAGGGCCGTGACCGGGCGGAGCGCCGGTGAGCTGGCGGAGCGCAGTGACCCGGCGGAGGGCCGTGACCGGGCGGAGGGCCGTGACCGGGCGGAGCGCCGGTGAGCTGGCGGAGCGCGGTGAGCTGGTGCAGGGCGAAGCAGCAGAGGCGCCCCTCCAGGTGCGGGGCGCCTCCAGGGCATGCGGGGCCGGGGTCGGTCAGACCGTGAGCAGAGCCTCCAGCGGCGCTCCGGCCAGGGCCGGCTCCAGACGGGCGCGGCCGTTCAGGAAGGCCAGTTCCATCAGGACGGCAACGCCCGCGATCTGGGCACCGGCGCGGCGGATGAGCTCCACGGAGGCCTCCGCCGTGCCGCCGGTCGCGAGGACGTCGTCGACGACCAGGACACGGTCGCCGTCGTTCAGGTCCTCGGCGTGCACCTCGATCTCGGCCGAGCCGTACTCCAGGTCGTACGCCTGGCGCAGCGTCGCTCCGGGGAGCTTGCCCGCCTTGCGTACGGGGATGAAGCCGACGCCGGCCCGCACCGCGACCGGGGCGCCGAGGATGAAGCCGCGGGCCTCCAGACCGACCACCTTGGTGGCGCCGGTGCGCTCCACGATCTCGGCCAGTGCGTCCGTCAGCGCCGTGAACGCCGCCGGGTCCGCCAGGAGCGGGGTGATGTCCTTGAACATCACGCCCGGCTCCGGGTAGTCGGCCACGTCACGGATGCGGCTGAGCAGCAGCTCCCTGATGTCGGTCATCGGCGCTTCCCCGAGGGCCGGCCACGTCCGCGCGTACGGGACGCGGGCTGGTTGCGCGGGCCGACCACCGCGTGAGCGGCGTCGTCCGGCTCGTCGCCGAACGGCTCGCCCGCGTCGTCGGCGGCCGACGTCTCCCCCGGGTCGGCGCCCTGCGCCCGCTTGGCGAGGACCCGCTTGCGCAGCGCCTTCAGCTTCGGCTCGCGCTCCTTGAGGTCGGCGACGAGCGGCGTGGCGATGAAGATCGAGGAGTACGCACCGGCCGCCAGGCCGACGAACAGCGACAGCGAGATGTCGTTGAGCATGCCGGCACCGAGCACGCCGCCACCGATGAACAGCAGGCCCGCCACCGGCAGCAGAGCGACCACCGTGGTGTTGATCGACCGGACCAGGGTGCTGTTGATCGACCGGTTGGCGATGTCGCTGTAGGTCCAGCGGGTCTGTTTGGTGATGTCCTTCGTCTGTTCCTTGAGGCTGTCGAAGACGACCACCGTGTCGTACAGCGAATAACCGAGGATCGTCAGCAGACCGATCACCGTGCCCGGTGTGACCTCGAAGCCCACGAGGGCGTAGATGCCGACCGTGATGGTGATGTCGTGGATCAGCGCGACGAACGCCGCGACCGCCATCCGCCACTCGAAGGCGATCGCCAGGTAGATCACCACCAGCACCAGGAAGATCCCCAGGCCCTGCCAGGCCTTGTTGGCGATCTGCTCACCCCAGCTGGGGCCGACCAGTTCGGCGTTGATCTTCTCGGCGTCGACCTTCATGTCGTCGGCCAGCGCCTGGTTGATCCGGTCCGCCTGGGCGGTGTCGATGCCCGCGATCTGGATGCGCAGGCTGCCGTTGCCGAGCTGCTGGACGATCGCGTCGTGCCCGGAGGCCGCCTCCGCGTACTCCTCGGCCTGGGTGACCGAGACGGACGTCTTCGGGGTGGTGAAGACGGCACCGCCCTGGAACTCGATGCCCATGTTCAGGCCCCGCACCGCCAGGCCGACGATGGCCGTGATGGTGATCAGGATCGAGATGCCGTACCAGATCTTGCGGTTGCCGACGAAGTCGTAGCTGACCTCGCCGCGGTGCAGTCGGGCACCGAGGTTGCCGAGCTTCGACATCTCAGGCCTCCTTCGTTTCGACGGGGCCTGCGGGATGCGAGGGACGGCGGGTGCGGCGCAGCGGTGGCCGCGCGCCCAGACGCTTGGGGTCGAGACCGGACCACGGGTGACCGTTCGCGAAGAACTTCCGGCGGGCCATGAGCGTCAGCAGCGGCTTGGTGAAGAGGAAGACGACCACGACGTCGAGCACGGTGGTCAGGCCGAGCGTGAACGCGAAGCCCTGCACCTTGCCGACGGTGACGATGAACAGCACCGCCGCGGCCAGGAACGACACGAAGTCGGAGACCAGGATGGTGCGCCGGGCACGCGGCCAGGCGCGCTCGACGGCGGGACGCAGCGAGCGGCCCTCGCGGATCTCGTCCCGGACTCGTTCGAAGTACACGATGAACGAGTCCGCCGTGATGCCGATGGCGACGATGGCACCGCAGACGGCCGGCAGGTTCAGCGCGAAGCCGATGGCCGGGCCGAGCAGCGCCATGAGCGTGTACGTGAGCGCCGCGGACACCAGCAGCGACAGGAGGGCGATGAACGACAGGCCCCGGTAGTAGACGAGCAGGTAGAGCACGACCAGGGCGAGGCCGATGGCGCCCGCGATCAGGCCGGCCTCGAGCTGGTCGCCGCCGAGCGCCGCGGTCACCGTGGTGACGCTGTCCTCGCGGAAGGTCAGCGGCAGCGCGCCGTACGACAGCATGTTGGCGAGGCCCTGGGCCTCCTCCTGCGTGAAACTGCCGGAGATCTCGGCGTTGCCGCCGGTGATCGACTGGCTCACGTACGGGCTGGAGACGACCTCGCCGTCGAGGACGATGCCGAACTGGTTCTGCGGCGACTGGTTCTGCGCGAGCTTGCCGGTGATGTCGGCGAACTTCTTGGCACCGGCGGAGGTGAAGTCCATCTGGACCTTCCAGCCGGCGCCGCTCTGGGTGTCGTAGACGGCCTGGGCGTCGTCGACCTCGGTGCCGTCGACGCCGGCCGGGCCGAGCAGGTACTTGTACCAGACGCCCTGGATCTCGCCGCAGCCCACGGTGGCGTCGGTGGGCTTGGCGCCTTCACCGGTGCTGGCGCGGACCGACTGCTTGCTGCAGTCGAGCGCCGCGTACTGCGCCTGGAGCTTGCTGTCGTCGCCGGTGGCGCCGCCGCTCGCCGACGGGGTGGGGCTGGGCGCCCCGGAGCCGGACGCCGAGGGGCTGGGGTCGTCCTTCAGCGCGTCCGTGACGGCGCGGCCCTGGGTGGTGGCGCCGTCCGAGGGGGTCCCGCTCTGACTCGCGGAGTCCGACGGCGAGGGGCTCTCCGAGCCGGTGGCCTTCTCCGGGTCGGTGGCCTTGTCCGGGTCGGTCGCCTTGTCCGAGCCGGGGGACGGGGAGGCGCTGGGCGAGGGGGGGTTCTGCGGGGCTGTGCCGCCGGAGGGCTCGGTGGCCAGGACCGGGCGGAAGTAGAGCTTGGCGGTGGTGCCGACCTGTTCCCGGGCCTGCTGCGAGTTGGTGCCCTTGGGAATGTTGACGATGATGTTGCGATCGCCCTGCGTCTGGACCTCGGCCTCCGAGACACCCAGACCGTTGACGCGGCGCTCCATGATCTCGACCGCGGTGTTCATGTTGGTCGGGTTGATCGCGGCCTCGTTGCCGTCCTCGGCGACTGCCCCGAGCGTGATGCTCGTACCACCGGCCAGGTCGATGCCGAGACGCGGAGTGGTGTGTCCGGAGACGAACATTCCCCCGGTGAGCGCCACGAGGGCGATCAGAATCAGGGCCAGCGAGCGCCATGGCTTGCTCTGGGCGCTCGAGCTCCGGCCCTTTTTAGGTGCTGCCACCTTCTCGTACTCCCTCTCGGGCCGCCTCACTCCGGGTCAGCGGGCGGACGGCCATGACATGGTGTCGGGATCCCGTGCGGGTTGCGCCTGTCCCGGGCACCCGAGCCCGGCCCGCGCACTCCGGGACTGACTACTTCGCGTCGGCGTCGCCGTCGGTCTTCTTCGGCACTTCGTCCTGCTTCGCCTCGGCGGCGTCGGCGGGCTCCTCGTCCACGTCCTTCTTGCCGAGGTCGACGGACTTCTCGTCGGCGGGGGCGGCCTCGACGGGCTCGTCGTCCTTGGTGAGGGAGGAGGCGTCGTCCGGGACGGTGTCCGCGTCGTCCTTCAGGTCGTGCTCGATGCCGTGCACGATGCGGTTGTACTCGTCGTCGGTGAGCACCGCGCCGATGGAGTTCTTGGCGAAGAGGAGGTCGACGCCCGGGCCGGCGTCGAGGAGGACCGTGTCCTCGTTGACCTCCTTGACCGTTGCGTACATGCCCCCGATGGTGCGGACTCCGGAACCGGGCTGCACCTGGTTCCGCATGTCGACGGCGGCCTGCTGCTTCTTCTTCGCCGAGCGGGTCATAAGGATCATGGCCCCGATCAGCACGATGAACGGGAGGAGGGTCACGAGGCTATTCACGGGACGATTTCCTTCGCACGACCGCGCAGGTGGGCGGCCTGTTGGATGGGGGTATGTCAGCCGCCGAGGAAGGCGGCATCGGCGGAGTCTAAGCGAGTCCGCGCGCATGGAACAACGCTCAGCATGGCACCGGGGTTCCTGCTGCGGCCAATGCGCTCGCCGTCACGCCCCGAACAGGTCCTGTTGTCCGGTTCCCGCCGTGCCCTGGCCGGGCGGAGTGAGGCCGAGATGCGCCCAGGCCGCGGGGGTGGCGACCCGGCCGCGCGGAGTCCGGGCGAGCAGACCCTCCCGCACGAGGAACGGCTCGGCGACCTCCTCGACGGTCTCGCGCTCCTCCCCCACCGCCACGGCGAGCGTGGACAGGCCGACCGGTCCGCCGCCGAACAGCTTCAGCAGCGCTTCGAGCACGGAGCGGTCGAGGCGGTCGAGGCCGCGGGGATCGACCTCGTACACCTGCAACGCCGCGCCCGCGATCTCGCGCGTGATGATCCCGTCGGCCTTGACCTGCGCGTAGTCCCGCACGCGGCGCAGCAGCCGGTTGGCGATCCGGGGCGTGCCACGGGAGCGGCCGGCGATCTCGGCGGCGCCGTCGGTGTCGATCTCGACGTCCAGCAGGTTCGCCGAGCGGTGGATGACGCGCTCCAGCTCAACCGGCTCGTAGAACTCCATGTGGGCGGTGAAGCCGAAGCGGTCGCGCAGCGGGGGCGGCAGCAGGCCCGCGCGCGTGGTGGCGCCGACCAGGGTGAACGGGGGCAGCTCCAGGGGGATCGCGGTGGCGCCGGGGCCCTTGCCGACGATGACGTCGACGCGGAAGTCCTCCATCGCCATGTACAGCATCTCCTCGGCGGGCCGGGACATGCGGTGGATCTCGTCGAGGAAGAGGACCTCGCCCTCCTGGAGGGAGGAGAGGATCGCGGCCAGGTCGCCCGCGTGCTGGATGGCGGGGCCCGACGTGATGCGGATCGGGGCGCCCATCTCGGCCGCGATGATCATGGAGAGAGTGGTCTTGCCGAGGCCGGGGGCGCCGGAGAGCAGCACGTGGTCGGCGGTGGCGCCCCGCGCGCGTGCGGCGCGCAGGACGAGGTCGAGTTGCTCGCGGACCTTCTCCTGGCCGATGAACTCGCCCAGGTCCTTGGGGCGCAGCGCGGCCTCGACGGCCTGGTCCTCACGGTCGGCGACAGGGCCCACCAGCCGCTCGGTGTCGGCGGGGTCGGTCGGGTCGTCCCAGTTCATGTGCGTGGGCCTCGGGTGCGTTCGCGGTCGGATGGGTCGTACGAGGAGGTGGGCGCCGCTCTTCGGGCGGTCTCAGCCGGTGCGGCGGGCGGCTCGCGTCCGCCGCCGTCCCGTGCCGTGCGCGGCGCCGCGCGTCATCGGGCTCTGTTGAGTGTCTGCAGGGCCGCCTTCAGCAGCTGACCCACCTGGGGCGTGCCCTCGGCGGCCTCCGCCTGGGGTGCGACCGCGGCGACCGCCTCGTCGGCCTCCCGGGTCGCGTACCCCAGGCCGATCAGGGCGGCGTGCAGCTGGTCGCGCCAGCCGGTGCTGACCGGCGAGCCGACCGCGGGGGCGCCGATCGGCTCGCCCAGGCGGTCCTTCAGCTCCAGCAGCAGCTTCTGGGCGCCCTTCTTGCCGATGCCGGGGACGGCGGTGAGTGTCTTCTCGTCGCCGGTCGCGACGGCGCGGCGCAGGACGTCGGGCGTGTGCACGGCGAGCATGGCCTGGGCGAGCCGGGGGCCCACTCCGCTCGCGGTCTGGAGCAGCTCGAAGACCTGGCGCTCGTCGTCGTCCACGAAGCCGTAGAGGGTGAGCGAGTCCTCCCGTACGACAAGGGAGGTGGCGAGCTTGGCGGGCCGACCCAGGCGGAGTGTGGACAGCGTGTTGGGCGTGCACTGGACGGCCATGCCGACGCCGCCGACCTCGACCACCGCGGCGTCGGGTGCGAGTGCGGCGACCGTGCCACTGACGAAGGCGATCATGCCGTGCGGCCTTTCGATGCGGTGGTTCTTGCGGTGTGCTGGGCGACGGCATGCTGAAGGCGGTTCTGCGCGGGGGCACGCCAGATGTGGCAGATGGCGAGTGCCAGTGCGTCGGCGGCGTCGGCCGGCTTCGGCGGGGCGTCGAGCCGCAGCAGCCGGGTGACCATGGCACCGACCTGAGCCTTGTCGGCGCGGCCGGAGCCGGTGACGGCGGCCTTCACCTCGCTGGGGGTGTGCAGGGCGACGGGGATGCCACGGCGGGCCGCGCAGAGCATCGCGACGGCGCTGGCCTGGGCGGTGCCCATCACCGTGCGTACGTTGTGCTGGCTGAACACCCGCTCCACGGCGACGAATTCGGGCCGGTGCTCGTCGAGCCACTTCTCGATGCCCTGCTCGACGGCCACCAGGCGGTGCCCCAGGTCGGCGTCCGCCGGCGTGCGGACGACGCCGACGCCCAGCAGGTTGAGGGGACGTCCGGGAACCCCCTCCACGACGCCGACACCGCACCGGGTCAGTCCCGGGTCCACACCCAGTACGCGCACCCGCCCCTCCTTCGCTCTCCCCAGCTGCCGCTGCGCTGGTACCCCCAGTTCGTGCAGGCTATCGGGTGCCGCCGACAACGCGACGGGCCGACGGGGTGTGTCCCGTCGGCCCGTGGAGCACGCTGGAGCCCGCGGCGGTGTTACGCGTCGACCTTCTCCATGATCTCGTCGCTCACGTCGAAGTTGGCGAAGACGTTCTGCACGTCGTCGCTGTCCTCCAGCGCGTCGATCAGCTTGAAGATCTTCTTCGCGCCCTCCTCGTCCAGCTCGACCTGCATGGTCGGGACGAAGTTGGCCTCGGCGGAGTCGTAGTCGATCCCGGCGTCCTGCAGGGCCGTGCGGACCGCGACCAGGTCGGTGGCCTCGCTGAGCACCTCGAAGGACTCACCGAGGTCGTTGACCTCCTCGGCGCCCGCGTCGAGCACGGCGCCCAGGACGTCGTCCTCACCGAGCTCGCCCTTGGGGACGATGACGACACCCTTGCGGTGGAACAGGTACGACACGGAGCCGGGGTCGGCCATGGAACCGCCGTTGCGGGTCATCGCGACACGGACGTCGGAGGCGGCGCGGTTGCGGTTGTCGGTGAGGCACTCGATGAGGACCGCGACACCGTTGGGGCCGTAGCCCTCGTACATGATCGTCTCGTAGTCGGCGCCACCGGCCTCAAGGCCACCGCCGCGCTTGATCGCGGAGTCGATGTTCTTGTTCGGGACCGACTGCTTCTTGGCCTTCTGCACGGCGTCGTAGAGGGTCGGGTTGCCCTCCAGGTCGACGCCGCCCATGCGCGCAGCGACCTCGATGTTCTTGATCAGCTTCGCGAAGAGCTTGCCGCGCTTGGCATCGATCACGGCCTTCTTGTGCTTCGTCGTGGCCCATTTAGAGTGGCCGGACATCTGCCTGTCTCCTTCGCGTAACCCATCTCTGCAACGAACGCCAGAGATCCTACAAGGACTCCGCTGTGCGGGTCGCGCGCACCATGTCGACGAACAGGCTGTGCACGCGGTGGTCGCCGGTCAGTTCCGGGTGGAACGACGTGGCGAGCGCGTTGCCCTGGCGGACCGCGACGATGTGGCCGTCGTGCTCGGCCAGCACCTCGACCCGGGCGCCGACGGACTCGACCCAGGGGGCGCGGATGAAGACACCCTCCACAGGATCTCCCGTGACGCCCGCGACGTCGACCCCGGCCTCGAAGGACTCGTTCTGCCGTCCGAAGGCGTTGCGGCGCACGATCATGTCGATGCCGCCGATCGTCTCCTGGCCCGAGCGCGGGTCGAGGATCTTGTCGGCCAGCATGATCATGCCCGCGCACGTGCCGTAGACGGGCAGGCCGTCCCGCACGCGCGCACGGAGGGGCTCCATCACGCCGAACAGGTTGGCCAGCTTGGAGATGGTGGTGGACTCGCCGCCGGGGATCACCAGGCCGTCGATCTCGTCGAACTCCTCGGGGCGCCTGACCGGCCTGGCCACGGCGTCGGCCGCGGCCAGGGCGATGAGGTGCTCCCGTACGTCGCCCTGGAGGGCCAGGACGCCTATGACGGGGGTGTTGCTCATGGGATGCAGTGCCTTACCAGCCGCGGTTCGCGTAGCGCTCGGTCTCGGGGAGGGTGTCGCAGTTGATGCCGACCATGGCCTCGCCGAGGTTGCGGGACGCGTCCGCGATGATCTTCGGGTCGTCGAAGAAGGTGGTCGCCTTCACGATGGCGGCGGCGCGCTTGGCCGGGTCGCCGGACTTGAAGATGCCGGAGCCGACGAAGACGCCCTCGGCGCCGAGCTGGCGCATCAGCGCGGCGTCGGCGGGGGTCGCCACACCGCCGGCGGAGAACAGCACGACCGGGAGCTTGCCGAGCTCGGCGACCTCCTGGACCAGCTCGTACGGAGCGCGCAGATCCTTGGCGGCGGCGTACAGCTCGTTGTTGTCGTAGCCGCGCAGTCGGGCGATCTCGTTCTTGATCTGGCGCAGGTGGCGGACCGCCTCGACGACGTTGCCGGTGCCGGCCTCGCCCTTGGAGCGGATCATGGCCGCGCCCTCGGCGATGCGGCGCAGGGCCTCACCGAGGTTGGTGGCGCCGCAGACGAAGGGGGTCGTGAAGGCCCACTTGTCGGAGTGGTTGACCTCGTCGGCGGGGGTGAGCACCTCGGACTCGTCGATGTAGTCGACGCCGAGGGACTGCAGGACCTGGGCCTCGACGAAGTGGCCGATGCGGGACTTGGCCATGACCGGGATCGAGACGGCGTCGATGATGCCTTCGATCATGTCCGGGTCGGACATCCGGGCCACGCCGCCGTCCTTGCGGATGTCGGCCGGGACGCGCTCCAGGGCCATGACGGCGACGGCGCCCGCGTCCTCGGCGATCTTCGCCTGCTCCGGCGTGACGACGTCCATGATCACGCCACCCTTGAGCTGCTCGGCCATGCCGCGCTTCACGCGCGCGGTGCCGGTGGCGGCGTTGTCCTGGGACTGGGCGGGGTTGGGGAGCGTGCTGGACACGGGTGACCTCACTGACGTGAAAGAGGGTTTCTGCAAACACCGAGGAAACGGGAGGTGTGCAGGCCACAGCAAGGGCCAATGCACAGCCGGTGGATCGTTTTCCGCCACGCGGGGCTAGGCGGCCCGGTCCGCCAGGGCCGTCGGCGGCTCGTCGTCCATCTCGAAGGCCATGGGGAAGGGGGCGTGCCCGGCCAGCCGGAACCAGCGCACCTTGCGGTGCTGCCGCAGCCTGCGGGCGGCCCCCACGGCGTCGTTGTGGAAGCGGCGGGCCATCGGCACCCGCCGGACCGCCTCGGTCAGCTCGCGGGCCGCCGCCTCTCCCCCGGGCGCCTCCCGGACCGCCTCGACCTGCTGGGGGTCGGCGAACACGGCGCGCAGGGACTGGCTCAGCTCGCTCTCGGCGACCTCCCGGTGCTCCTCCTCGGACTGCCGGGCCGCGTGCGCCGCCTCGTAGAGGACGATCGAGGCCGCCGGGTCGAGCACCCCGGAGGTGGCCACCTCCTGAGCCACGGAGGCGCGGCGCAGCAGCTGTGCGTCCAGGGCGGCCCGGGTGGCGTCGATCCGGGCGTGCAGCCGGTCCAGGCGGCCCGCCGTCCAGCTCAGGTACACGCCGACGGCGAGGAGGGCGACGAGGATCCAGATCAGGGTTGCGGTCACGGGCGGAAAGGCTACCGGGGTGCTGTCCGGGCGTGATCAGTCAGTCGCGGGCCAGCCCGAACCGGCCCCACAGTCCGGCGGATCGCTCGTCGGCGGCGACCGCGGTGGTGCCGTCCGTGACCGTCTCGTAGACCGACAGGATGTCCGCGCCGACCGTCGACCAGTCGAACCGGCGGACGTGCGCGCGGCCCCGCTCCCGAAGCTCCTTGCGCCGCTCGGGGTTGCCCAGCAGCCGCAGCGCTGCCTTGGCCAGCGCGTCCGCGTCCTCGTTGGCGAACAGCTCGCCCGCTGCGCCCTGGTCGAGGACCTGGGTGAAGGCGTCCAGGTCCGAGGCCAGCACAGGGGCGCCCGCCGACATCGCCTCGACGAGGATGATCCCGAAGCTCTCGCCGCCGGTGTTGGGTGCCACGTACACGTCGACGCTGCGCAGGAAGCGGGCCTTGTCCTCGTCGCTGATCATGCCGAGGAACTCCACCCGGGAGCGCAGCTCGGCGGGGAGCGACTCCACCGCCTGCCGCTCGTCCCCGCGGCCGGCGACCAGCAGCCGCGTCTGCGGCCGCTCGGCCAGGATCCTGGGCAGCGCCCGCATCAGCACCGGCAGGCCCTTGCGGGGCTCGTCGATCCGGCCGACGAAGCCGATGGTCCCGCCCTGCCAGTCGGGATGGGGCTCGGCCTTGGCGAAGAAGTCGACGTCGACGCCGTTGGGGATCACCACGGCGTCCCCGCCGAGGTGCTCGACGAGCGTGCGGCGGGCGTATTCGCTGACCGCGATCCGGGCGCTGATCTTCTCCAGTGCCGCCTGGAGGATCGCGTAGGCGGCGATCATCGCGCGCGAGCGGGGGTTGGAGGTGTGGAACGTGGCGACGATGGGGCCCTGCGCGGCCCAGCAGGCCAGCAGGCCGAGCGACGGGGACGCCGGTTCGTGGATGTGGATCACGTCGAAGGCGCCGTCGTGCAGCCAGCGGCGTACCCGTGCCGCGGACAGGAAGCCGAAGTTCAGCCGGGCCACCGAGCCGTTGTAGGGCACCGGGACCGCGCGGCCTGCCGAGACGACGTACGGCGGGAGCGGGGTGTCGTCGTCGGCGGGGGCGAGGACGGACACCTCGTGCCCCTGGCGGATGAAGTACTCGGCCAGGTCGCGGATGTGGAACTGGACGCCGCCCGGCACGTCCCACGAGTACGGGCAGACGATGCCGATCCTCACTGGGACCCCTTCGTGGCATCCGGGGCCGCCGGACCGCCCTTGGCGGGGTCGAGGTCCTTGAGCCACAGCCGCTGCAACATGTGCCAGTCCTCCGGATGTTCGGCGATCCCCGAGGCGAAGGCGTCCGCCAGGGCCTGCGTCATGACAGACGTCTTCTCGGCCCGGGTGCCTGACTCGGGTACCTCGATCGGGGGATGCAGACGGCCCCGCATGACGGGTGAGTCGTCGTACCAGAGCGTCACCGGCATCAGCAGGGCCCCGGTCTGCTGGGCCAGCAGCGCCGGTCCGGCCGGCATCCGGGCGGTGTCGCCGAAGAAGCTGACCTCCACCCCGGAGGCCGACAGGTCACGGTCGGCGACCAGGCAGACCAGACCGCCGTCCCGCAGCCGCCGGGCCAGGGCGCCGAAGGCGGAGCCGCCGGTGTGCGGCAGGACCTCCATGCCGAGACCCGCGCGGTAGGCAACGAAGCGGTCGTAGAGCGTCTCCGGCTTCAGCCGCTCGGCGACTGTGGTGAAGCGAATACCCAGCTCGGCGGTGACCCAGGCGCCGGCCAGGTCCCAGTTGGCCAGGTGCGGCAGCGCCAGTACGACGCCCTTGCCCGCGGCCAGGCCGTCGGTCAGGTGGTGCAGGTCCTTGGGGTCGAAACCGGCCTTGACGCGCTCGGCGCTCCAGGCCGGGAGCCGGAAGGACTCCATCCAGTAGCGCAGGTACGAGCGCATGCCCGCGCGCGTGAGCTCGGCGAGCCGATCCGGGGACGCGTCGGGCACCACGCGCGCGTAGTTGGCCTCCAGCCGCAGCACACCCTTGCCGCGCTGCTTCCAGGCCAGGTCGGCCACGGAGTTCCCGAGCCGCACGGCCACCGGCTCGGGCAGCTTCTTCACCGTGCTCCAGCCGAGGCCGTACAGGGCGTCCGTCAGGCTGTCCCGAGCGCTCATTTCGCCGCCTCCCTCCCCTGAGAGGCATTGTCGGTGTTCTCCCGCTCCGCCGCCTCCGCCTCCGCGGACTCGCGGCGGACCGTGACGACCCGCTGGATCAGTGTGATCAGGCTGCCGGCGGCGACGAGCCACAGGGCGATCGGCAGCAGCACCTGGATCCCCGGCACGCCGAACGCGTGCAGGCCCGCGAGCCCGGCCGCGACCAGCGAGATCACCAGGCGTTCGGCGCGCTCCACGAGCCCGTTCACCGCGACCGGCAGGCCGATCGACTCGCCGCGCGCCTTGGTGTACGACACCACCTGGCCGCTGGCCAGGCAGAAGATCGACACGGCGCACAGCACGAGGTCGTCGCCACCACCGGCGTACCAGAGGGCGAAGCCACCGAAGATGGCGCCGTCGGCGACCCGGTCCAGGGTGGAGTCCAGGAAGGCGCCCCAGCGGCTGGAGCGGCCCAGCTGGCGGGCCATGTTCCCGTCGACGAGGTCGGAGAAGACGAAGAGGGTGATGACGACCGTGCCCCAGAAGAACTCGCCCTGGGGGTAGAAGACCAGGGCGCCCGCCATCACGCCCGCGGTGCCGATCAGCGTGACCGTGTCGGGGCTCACGCCCCGGCGGATGAGAAACGCGGCGAACGGTGTGAGGACACGCGTGAAAAATGCACGCGCGTACTTGTTCAGCATGGCCTTCCCGAGGGTCGCTGGCGCCGCGCGGCCCTGCTGGCCGTCGGCTGGCCCATCGTAGCCACGCGCGCGAGCGGGCGACCGCTCGGCACCCACGGCCGGTCGGGCGGTCGGGCCGGCGGCCCGCAACCGCCGCCGGTCGGCGGCTTCGCGTCCTCTGTATGGACGCCACGTGACGGGAGTGGAAAGCTCGAAGGATCGCGGGCGTCGCCGGAGCCGCCCAGCACGCGGGTTCCGCGTGTCCGCGCCCACAGTGACCTCACCGTGCACGGGAGGCAGAATCATGGGCGACAAGACCAATGCACACCCCGGAGCCGCCGGCAGAGCAGTGGCGGCCGACCAGCCCGCGTCCGTACGGAATGTGGTGCTGGTCGGCCACTGCGGAGCTGGAAAGACGACCTTGGTGGAGGCTCTCGCGCTGACCGCGGGGGCGGTGAACCGGGCGGGCCGCGTGGAGGACGGCGGCACCGTCTCCGACTACGACGAGATCGAGCACCGGCAACAGCGCTCGGTGCAGCTCTCCCTGGTACCCGTCGAGTGGGACGGCATCAAGATCAACCTTCTCGACACCCCCGGATACGCCGACTTCGTCGGGGAACTAAGGGCCGGTCTGCGAGCCGCGGACGCGGCCCTCTTCGTCGTCTCCGCATCGGACGGTGTGGACGGCTCGACCCGCGTGGTGTGGGAGGAGTGCGCTGCCGTCGGCATGCCGCGCGCCATCGTCGTCACGCACTTGGAGGCCGCCCGCGCGAACTTCGAGGAGATGACGCGGATCTGCGCGGAGGCCTTCGGCGCCGACGACCCCGACGCCGTGCTGCCGCTGTACCTGCCGCTGCACGGCCCGCAGGCGCCGGACGGGCACGCGCCCGTGACCGGGCTGATCGGGTTGCTGTCGCAGAAGCTGTTCGACTACTCGACGGGCGAGCGCAAGGAGTCCGAGCCGGGCGAGGACCAGCTGCCGCTGATCGAGGAGGCCCGCAACCGCCTCATCGAGGGGATCATCGCCGAGAGCGAGGACGAGACCCTCATGGACCGGTACCTGGGCGGTGAACGGATCGACGTCAAGACACTCGTGCAGGACCTGGAGCGGGCTGTCGCGCGCGGGACCTTCTTCCCCGTCCTGGCCGCGGCTCCCGCCGGCGACGGCGCCCGCCAGGGCCTCGGCACGGTCGAGCTGCTGGAGCTGGTCACCGGAGGGTTCCCGACCCCGCTGGAGCACGACCAGCCCCGGGTCACCACCATCGACGGCAGGCCGCGCGAGCTGGATCTGTGCGATCCGGACGGGCCGCTGGTCGCGGAGGTCGTGCGGACCTCGTCCGACCCGTACGTCGGCCGCGTCTCCCTCGTGCGGGTCTTCTCCGGGACGCTGCGGCCGGACGCGACCGTGCACGTCTCCGGGCACGGACTGACCGACCGGGGCCACGAGGACCACGACGTCGACGAGCGCATCGGCGCCCTGTCCACGCCGTTCGGCAAACAGCAGCGCCCCGTCTCGCACTGCGTCGCGGGCGACCTCGCCTGCGTGGCCAAGCTGAACCGCGCGGAGACCGGCGACACCCTCTCCGCCAAGGACGACCCGCTCCTGATGGAGCCCTGGGACATGCCCGATCCGCTGCTGCCGCTCGCCATCCAGGCACACAGCAAACCGGACGAGGACAAGCTCTCCCAGGGGCTGGCCCGGCTGGTCGCCGAGGATCCGACGATGCGGCTGGAGCAGAACCAGGACACCCACCAGGTGGTCCTGTGGTGCCTGGGCGAGGCACACGCCGACGTCGCGCTGGAACGGCTGCGCCGCCGGTACGGCGTCCAGGTGGACGTCGTACCGCACCGGGTCCCCCTGCGGGAGACGTTCGCGACCAAGGCGGGCGGGCGCGGCCGGCATGTGAAGCAGTCCGGCGGCCACGGGCAGTACGCCATCTGCGAGATAGAAGTGGAACCGCTGCCGGGCGGCTCGGGCATCGAGTTCGTCGACAAGGTCGTCGGCGGCGCGGTGCCGCGCCAGTTCATCCCGTCGGTCGAGAAGGGTGTCCGCGCACAGGCCGCCAAGGGCATCGCCGCGGGACACTCGCTCGTCGACGTGCGGATCACGCTGCTGGACGGCAAGGCGCACTCCGTGGACTCCTCGGACGCCGCGTTCCAGACGGCGGGCGCGCTCGCGCTGCGGGAGGCCGCGGCCGACGCGAGGATCCATCTGCTGGAGCCGGTGGCCGAGGTGAGCGTGCTGGTCGGCGACGACTACGTGGGCGCCGTGATGAGCGACCTGTCGGGGCGACGCGGCCGGGTGCTGGGCACCGAGCAGACCGCCGGCGGGCGCACCCTCGTACGGGCCGAGGTGCCCGAGATCGAGATCGGGCGGTACGCCGTCGATCTGCGCTCGCTGTCGCACGGGACCGCGCGGTTCAGCCGGCGGTACGCGCGGCACGAGCCGATGCCCCCTCAGGTCGCCGAGCGGCTGCGGAAGATGGAGCAGGACGCTTCCTAGCGGGACGCGCACGTACGTGGCTCGAGGACGGTGGTTCTCCTCCGGTTCGGCGGGCGGCTTCGGCCGTCCGCCGACGTATGTCGGCGCCTGCGGATAGGCTTTGACGACCTGATCAACAGGTGTGCGGAGCACGGAAGTCGGGAAGGCCGCAGGAGCGACAGTGGCGGCGATCGGGGGCGGGAATGACCGTTGACAGCGGTTACGCGGACATCTTCGGGCCGCAGGTGCCGCGCACGGGCGACGAGGGGCAGACGGCGACGTACGCGCTGGCCTCGGCGGCGTACCGGGACAACGAGGTCGAGGAGATACTCAAGGCCAACAACGAATGGCACGAGTCGAAGGTCAAGCCCGGCCGGAAGTGGGCGAAGATCTTCCGGCCCAACCTCGGCGAGGCCTTCTCCCGGGCGGTGGTCGACCGCATGCTCGGCTCCGGCCGGGAACCGCTGATCCAGTCGTTCGGCGCGGAGCCGCAGGTCGTCGTCGAGCACTGCCTCGCGGCCAACCGCATCCGCCGGGAGCGCGACAACCTGCTCGCGATCGTCATGGTCGTGTGCGGGCTGCTCTTCCTGCCCGGGCTGCTGGTCTGGCTGATGGTGTTCACGATCCGCACCACCATCGCCCGGCGTGAGGACAAGCGGGGCTCGACGCTCGCGACCACGCTGCTCGTCGCGGTCGGGGCGCTGGCCGTGATCTTCCTGGTCCAGATGCCGTTCACCGGCTTCTGGGCCTGGTACGCGCGCGCGGCGGTGGTCATGCCGGTGATCGGCTGGTTCTGGGCCAAGCAGATCTGCGAGCGCACCGCGAAGGACCTGCGGGAGCGCTGGGACAGCCTGCTGTCGGGCAGCAGCGTCGGCGCGAAGGTGCCCGAGGCGGTGCCGAGCAGCCCCGGCGAGACCGCCGCCGAGCAGCTGCGCCAGTCCCTCGCCCGGCTCGGCGCCGAGCAGCAGTCCAACTCCGTCTTCTACGCCGGGCCCAAGGGCATACTCGGCATGGGCACCCGCTGGGGCAGCTGGCAGCTCGCGGAGGACCTCTCACCGGCCGATCCCGACCGGGAGATCCATCCTTTCCGCAGCTGGGACGTGGTGCGGTCCATCCACGACCAGCTGCGCATGCTGGAACGCGGCCCGCTGAACACGGGCGGCTTCCCCAAGCCGTCGATACGGCACTGGGTCGTCACGCCGATCGGCGAGAACGCGACGGCGGTGTCCCGTCCGGGGGGCACGGACGTGGAGGCCTACCAGGTCAAGTCGCACGCCATACAGGACATCTGCAACAAGCAGCAGTTCGGCAGCGGGGACCGGCACTACCTGGGCGTGCAGTGGACGCTCTGGGACGGGCAGCTGGTCATCACCATGCTGATCACCGTGACCGTCCTCTTCGAGACGCTGCGCATCGAGGTCACCGGCCACGCCCTGGGCCCCGTGCACCCGCTCTTCACCTCCAAGCCGGCGGCGAAGGAGAAGTCGGTGCAGAAGTCCGTGAAGCGCTGGGAGACGCGGACGGTGAAGCTCCCGCTGGTCGACGCCGACGAGGTGGTACGGGTGGCTGCCCGGGCGCCGCTGACCTGGTATCCGCCGCTGCTGAACTGGCTCGGCGGCTCGCTGGCCCTGCCCGAGCCGTTCGGCCTGCGGCACGCCTGGGCCGCGAAGCCCTGGCGGCACCGGTTCATGGCCGACGACGCGCTGCGCGCCGCCACGCCGGTGCTCCGCGTGGTCCACTCGGCGGCGATCCGGGTGCTTCAGGAGAACGGCGTGGACACCGAGAAGTTCGGCAACCGCTCGGCGTTCCTGAGCACGGCGGTGCAGGACCCGTCGCCCCGGAAGGCCGACCTGTACGACGCGTAGGCGGCCCGGTGGCGGGACGGATGCCTCGGAGGGATGCCCCGCAGGGGCGCCGTCTCCCCGCCGGCCGGCGCTCTCACGCCGTGGGCCAGGCCTCCGCCAGCATCTTCCGCGTGTCGGCCAGCAGCTGCGGCAGCACCCGCGTGTGCCCCACCACGGGCATGAAGTTGGTGTCTCCGCCCCAGCGCGGCACGATGTGCTGGTGCAGATGCGCGGCGATGCCCGCGCCGGCGACCCCGCCCTGGTTCATGCCGATGTTGAAGCCCTGGGCGCCCGACGCCGTGCGCAGCGCCGTCATCGCCTGCTTGGTCAGCTCGGCCAGCTCGGTCGTCTCGGGCTCGGTGAGGTCCGTGTAGTCGGCGACGTGGCGGTACGGCACCACCATGAGGTGGCCGCCGTTGTACGGGTACAGGTTCAGCACCGCGTACACCTGCGCCCCACGCCGGACGACCAGCCCGTCCTCGTCGGATTTCGCCGGGATCGAGCAGAAGGGACAGCCGTCGTCGGCCCCGGGACCGGTGGGCTTGTTCTCACCCTGGATGTAGGCCATCCGGTGGGGCGTCCACAGGCGCTGGAACGCGTCCTGCGTCCCCACTCCGATCTGCTGCTCCGGCTCACTCGTCATGCAAGGCAGCATATTGCTTCGGCGATTCGCGGCGTGTCGCCGGGGCTCTGCGAGACCCCGCCGAGCCCAGGCAGGGCCGACGGACATGGCCGACGAAAGGCCCCCGGGAGCCGAACAGCGTCCCGGGGGCCCCTGGCGTGCGTCGGAGTGCGTCAGACCTGCGTCCGCTCCTCGACGACCTTCGCGATCTTGGCGATGGCCTCGTCGACGGGGATGCCGTTCTCCTGGGAGCCGTCGCGGTAGCGGAAGGAGACGGCGCCGTTGGCCATGTCCTCGTCGCCCGCGATGACCATGAACGGCACCTTCTGCTTCTGGGCGTTCCGGATCTTCTTCTGCATACGGTCGGACGAGGAGTCCACCTCGACCCGCAGCCCCTGCTTCTTCGCCGTCGCGGCGAACTTCTCCAGGTACTCGACGTGCGCGTCGCCGATCGGGATGCCGATCGCCTGGACGGGCGCGAGCCACGCCGGGAAGGCGCCCGCGTAGTGCTCCAGGAGCACCGCGAAGAACCGCTCGATGGAGCCGAACAGCGCGCGGTGGATCATGACCGGCCGCTGCTTGGAGCCGTCCGCGGCGGTGTACTCCAGGTCGAACCGCTCGGGCAGGTTGAAGTCGAGCTGGATGGTCGACATCTGCCAGGTGCGCCCGATGGCGTCCTTGGTCTGCACGGAGATCTTCGGTCCGTAGAAGGCGGCGCCACCCGGGTCCGGGACCAGCGGCAGGCCCTGCTTCTCGGCGACCTCGCGCAGCGTCTCGGTCGCCTCCTCCCATGCCTCGTCCGAGCCGACGAACTTCTCCGGGTCCTTGGTGGACAGCTCCAGGTAGAAGTCGGTCAGGCCGTAGTCGCGCAGCAGGCCGAGGACGAAGGTGAGCGTCTTGTCCAGCTCCTCGGACATCTGCTCACGGGTGCAGTAGATGTGCGCGTCGTCCTGCGTGAAGCCACGCGCGCGGGTGAGGCCGTGCACGACGCCGGACTTCTCGTACCGGTACACGGTGCCGAACTCGAAGAGCCGCAGCGGCAGTTCACGGTACGACCGGCCGCGCGCGTCGAAGACCAGGTTGTGCATCGGGCAGTTCATGGGCTTGAGGTAGTAGTCCACGCCCTCGTCGAGCTGCATGGGCGGGTACATGCCGTCGGCGTACCAGTCCAGGTGACCCGAGGTCTCGAAGAGCTTCCCCTTCGTCGCGTGCGGGGTGTAGACGAACTCGTAGCCCTCCTCCTCGTGGCGGCGCCGCGAGTAGTCCTCCATCACCCGGCGGATGATGCCGCCCCTGGGGTGGAAGACGGCGAGGCCGGAGCCGATCTGCTCCGGGATGGAGAACAGGTCGAGCTCGCTGCCCAGCTTGCGGTGGTCGCGCTTCTCGGCCTCGGCGAGGAACTCCAGGTACGCCTTCAGCTCGTCCTTGGACGGCCAGGCGGTGCCGTAGATGCGCTGGAGCATGGGGTTCTTCTCGCTGCCGCGCCAGTAGGCGGCCGCGTTGCGCATCAGCTTGAACGCGGGGATCAGGCGAGTGGACGGCAGGTGCGGACCACGGCAGAGGTCCTTCCAGCACAGCTCGCCGGTCTTGGCGTCCAGGTTGTCGTAGATCGTCAGCTCACCGGCGCCGACCTCGACGTCCGCGCCGTCGTCGTGCGAGGCGGAGCCCTTGAGGCCGATCAGCTCCAGCTTGTACGGCTCGCCGGCCAGTTCCTCGCGGGCCTCGTCGTCGGTGACGACGCGGCGGGAGAAGCGCTGGCCGCGCTTCTGGATCTCCTGCATCTTCTTCTCGATGGCCTTGAGGTCATCGGGATGGAAGGGCTTCTCGACGTCGAAGTCGTAGTAGAAGCCGTCCTTGACCGGCGGGCCGATGCCCAGCTTGGCCTCGGGGAAGAGCTCCTGCACGGCCTGCGCCATGACGTGCGCGGTCGAGTGACGCAGGATGCCCAGGCCGTCCTCGGAGGAGATCTCGACGCCCTCGACCTCGTCCCCGTCGGCGAGTGCGTAGGTCAGGTCCCGCAGCTCACCGCCCACCCGCGCGGCGATGATCGAGCGCTCGCCGGCGAAGAGGTCGGCGGCCGTGGTGCCCGTCGTCACCGTGCGCTCTTCCCGCTCGGAATCGCGTTGGATGATCACACGGACGTCTGACACCGGTCTCTCCTGACTGAAGGTGGATGCGGCGCCGTACCGAGAGCGCGCGCAATAAGGGATCGTACCGACCCCGGACCACCCCAGGCGAAATCAGTCCCCGCCGCAGGCCTCCTCGAAGAAGTCGAGGTTTTCCTGCAACGACTTCAGCAGCTGGTCCCGTTCCACCTCGTCCACCTGCACCGGTACGACCCCGGAGGCGCCCGTCAGCCTGCGGAAGCCGCCGCGGCTCTCCAGCCGCCCGTGCACCCGCACCGGCAGCCCGACGAGGTGGGCCTGCCCGGCGATGCGGTAGTCCTCCTCGTCAAGGGTGAGCCGGACGTGCGGTATCTCGGCGCCGGCCAGCACCCGCAACCGTACGGTGCCCTCGCCGCGCCGCTCCGACCTGCGCATCCGGACCACCTCGCCGGTGATCCGCACCGGCACGGACGGCTCCTCGCGCAGAAAGCGGGCCCCGGCCTCGCGCAGCACGGGAAGGTCGCCCGGCGAGAACTCGACGGCCTCGCCGCGCCCGGACCCGCCCTCGGGCGGTCCGGCGCCGGGCGCCCACTCGACGGCGACGCGGGCGCCCTCCGTGCCCCGCACCAGGGCGACCAGGGCCTCGGTCAGCTCGCGGCTCACACCGGCTTCCACGGCCCCGTCGAAGGCGTCCATGCCGCCGGTGGCGCGCTGGTAGTCGATGGCCTCGCGGACGGCGTAGAGGGCCTGGTGGAGGCGGACGGCGAGCGGCCGGGCCGGGTCGACGGGGACGAAGGCGGTGAGGCCGCCGCCGCCCGTCGCGGCGCCGACCAGGACGCTCTCCAGCATCACGGCGGCGGAGCGCTTGTGCCGGGCGCCGTAGTAGCCCGCACGCGCGCGGGTGGCGAGCGCCCCGGCGAGCAGCGTCTGCCGGGCGGCGGAGCGCAGCTGCTCCTCGACGGTCCAGGACGCGGCACCCGCGGGTCCACTCGGTACGTCACGCCACCAGCGGATCTCGTCGCTGGGCACGCTCAGCCCGACGAGCACCTCGCGCGCGGACGGCATGGCGCTGCGGGAGAGGGCCAGGAGCGCCTCGGCGAGCAGGTCGTCGCTGTCGGGGAAGGCCCGGCTCTCCGGCACGAGCAGGCTGGTGCCCCCCGCGCCTGGCCCGGGCGGCGTCCAGCGGCCGTAGCGTCCGGCGGCGCCGCCGCGGCGCTGCCAGCCGTGCCGGTGCAGCAGCGCGCCGAGCACGGCGGGGTCGACCTGGCCGGGCTCGGGCGGCTGCTCCCAGGGCTCGGGGTGGGGCCGTACGGCCCTCAGGGGCTCGTCGAGCGGGCGGTGCGTCATGGTCTGCCTCCCGTCCCGACCCGCGTCATGATCTCGCACAGCACCCGGTCGTCGAAGATGCGTGAGGTCGGTATGCGGACGTTGGTCCGGTGCCGGCCGGTGACGGGGTGGCCGGCGAGGTTGACCCAGTAGCAGCAGTGCCTGAGGTCGAGCCGGTCGTGGCTGGCGCGCAGCCAGTCGTCCTGCGAGCGCGGGACGAGCATCACGACGAGGATCTTGTGCACCGAGACCGGGGTGCGGGCGAGTTTCGCCAGGTGGTCGTTGTCGAGCGTGAAGGAGAAGAAACGGCCGGGCGGCTTGGGCGCGATCTGGTACGTGGCCTTGAGTTGCACCTTGATGGTGACCTCGTCGTCGATCGTGTGCCCGGGCGCGCTGTGACTGACGTGCCAGTCGATGCCGTTGTCCGGAAAGGGCTGGGACAGGGAGCAGCCGGCGGCGGCCGCGACAGCGTGCAGATAACCCACCTGCAACGTCTCCATGCAGGCGGTGGTGGCGAGTGAACCGCGATGGGGGCCCGTGCGTTCGGGCAGCAGCCCGCCCCGCTCGGGCTGCGCTATCGCCATGGCCGGCAGCCTTCCAAGCAAGTGAATTTCCCCGCGTCGGGCCGCAGGCACGGAACGTGCCGCTGAACTGCGCGGACCCGTACTTCTGTTGTCTCCCCCCGGCGTACGGCGCAAACAGCCCGGGTATCACCAAACGGGCAGAAGACGGTGCGTCAGCTGCCGTGGGTGAACGAGGAGTTGTGTACGTATGACGTGCTGGTACGAGGGCCCCCTGGCGGCATTCGACACGGAGACAACAGGCGTGGACGTCGAGACCGACCGCATCGTGTCGGCCGCCCTCGTCGTCCAGGACGCCCCTGGCACGCGCCCCCGGGTGCACCACTGGCTGGTGAACCCGGGCGTGCCCGTGCCCGTCGAGGCGACGGCGGTGCACGGGCTGACGGAGGAGCATCTGACGCGCAACGGCCGCTGGCCTGCGCCGGTGATGCACGAGATAGCCACCGAGCTGGCCGAACAGGCGAGCACCGGGCGGCCGTTGGTGGTGATGAACGCACCGTTCGACCTGACGCTCCTGGATCGCGAGCTGCGCCGGCATCGCGCTTCGTCGCTGGGGCGCTGGTTCGAGTCGGTGCCCCTGCTGGTGCTCGACCCCCGGGTCCTGGACAAGCATCTGGACCGCTACCGCAAGGGCCGTCGCACGCTCACCGACCTGTGCGAGCACTACGGCGTCCCGCTGGACGGCGCGCACGACGCGGCGGCGGACGCGATGGCCTCGCTGGACGTCGTGCGGGCCATCGGGCGCCGTTTCGCGTCCCGGCTGGAACGCCTGTCCCCCGCCGAGTTGCACACCTTGCAGGCGGTGTGGCACGCGGCACAGGCGCGGGGACTGCAGGCGTGGTTCGCGCGCAGCGGCAACGAGGAGGCCGTGGACCCGGCGTGGCCCCTGCGTCCGGGGCTCGCGGCGGGGGGGGGGGGGGGCCCCCGGCCGAGGAAAAGGGGGGGGGCCCCCCGGCGGGCGGCGGTTACGGGGGGGGGGTGAGGGGGGGGGACACATGAAAGATAGGGGGGGGAGGAACGG
>NZ_JBHWJQ010000051.1:0-47688 GCF_042731435.1 Streptomyces sp. NPDC059861
ACCGATCGGTGGGCGGGACCTGGGCGTTGCGGGGGACTACTCGGCGAGTGCCGCCTCGGCGTCCAGGGTGACCGCGACCGCCTGGACGACGGAAGCGATCTTGAAGGACTCCTGGATGACCTCGCGGTCGACGCCGGCCTTGCGCAGGACCTGCTCGTGGGAGTCGAGGCACATGCCGCAGCCGTTGATGGCGGAGACGGCGAAGGACCACAGCTCGAAGTCGACCTTGTCCACACCGGGGTTGCCGATGACGTTCATCCGCAGACCCGCGCGCAGGGTGCCGTACTCGTGGTCGGACAGCAGGTGCCGGGTGCGGTAGAAGACGTTGTTCATCGCCATGATCGCCGCGGCGGACTTGGCCGCCGTGTACGCCTCCGGCGACAGCGCCGCCTTGGCCTCCGGCTCCAGCTCACGCAGCACGATCGGGGAGCGCGCGGCCATGGCGGTGGCCAGCACCGTGCCCCACAGCTGCTGGGCCGGGAGGTCGGAGTTGCCGATGACCGAACCCAGGTTGAGCTTCAGGTCCTTGGCGTAGTCCGGGATACGGGACTTCAGGGTGTCGAGGGACATGCGTGGATCACTCCCCGGCGAGCAGGGCGACCGGGTCCAGCGTGTCCTCGCCCTTGCTCCAGTTGCACGGGCACAGCTCGTCCGTCTGGAGCGCGTCGAGGACCCGCAGGACCTCCTTGGGGTTACGGCCGACGGAACCCGCGGTCACCATGGCGAACTGGATCTCGTTGTTCTGGTCGACGATGAAGACCGCGCGCTTGGCGAAGCCGTCCTCGTCCTCGATGCCCAGGTCGCGCATCAGCTCGTGCTTGGAGTCGGCCATCATCGGGAACGGCAGGTCCCGAAGGTCGTCGTGGTCCTTGCGCCAGGCGTGGTGGACGAACTCGGAGTCGCCGGAGAAGCCGAGGACCTGCGCGTCACGGTCGGCGAACTCGTCGTTCAGCTTGCCGAAGGCGGCGATCTCGGTCGGGCACACGAAGGTGAAGTCCTTGGGCCAAGCGAAGATCACCTTCCACTTGCCCTCGTAGGTCTTGTGGTTGATCTCCTCGAACTCGTTGCCCTTCTCCAGCGAGACGCAGGCGGTCAGTTCGAACTCGGGGAACTTGTCACCGACAGTGAGCACTAGCTCTCCTTGCAGCGCAGGAAGACCCGCTTTTGGCGAGTCTTCCCCATGGGTTGGACGTGGCCGATCGTGGCACAACGCGCATTGATTCGGGAAATAGCTACACTCGGTCGAGTTGATCGGAGGTAGCTATCAGTGACCGTTGGTAACACCAGTAGGCGGCGTCAGCCCAGCCTCGCCCAGCTGCGCGCGTTCGCGGCCGTGGCCGAGCATCTGCACTTCCGCGACGCCGCCGCCGCGATCGGCATGAGCCAGCCCGCCCTCTCCGGAGCCGTCTCCACACTGGAGGAGGTCCTCGGCGTCACGCTTCTCGAGCGTACGACCCGCAAGGTGCTGCTCTCACCCGCCGGCGAGCGGCTCGCCGTCCGCGCCAAGGCGGTGCTGGCCGAGGTGGGCGCCCTGATGGAGGAGGCCGAGGCCGTGCGGGCGCCCTTCACCGGCGCGCTGCGGCTCGGTGTGATCCCGACCGTCGCGCCCTACCTGCTGCCCACCGTCCTGCGGCTGGTGCACGACCGCTACCCGCACCTCGACCTCCAGGTGCACGAGGAGCAGACCGCCAGCCTGCTGGACGGGCTCACCTCGGGGCGGCTCGACCTGCTGCTGCTCGCCGTGCCCCTAGGGGTCCCTGGAGTCGGCGAACTGCCGCTGTTCGACGAGGACTTCGTCCTCGTCACGCCGCTCGACCACTGGCTCGGCGGACGCGAGGGCATTCCGCGGGAGGCGCTCAAGGAGCTCAACCTGCTTCTTCTCGACGAGGGGCACTGCCTGCGCGACCAGGCCCTCGACATCTGCCGCGAGGCCGGCCGCGAGAACGCGCCGGTCACCACGACCGCCGCCGGACTGTCCACCCTCGTCCAGCTCGTCGCCGGCGGCCTGGGCTGCACCCTGCTGCCGCGTACCGCCGTCAAGGTGGAGACGAGCCGCAGCAATCAGCTGCTCACCGGGTACTTCTCCGACCCCGCGCCGACCCGCCGGATCGCGCTGGCGATGCGGACGGGCGCGGCGCGCGGTGCGGAGTACGGGGAGCTGGCGGCCGCACTGCGCGAGGCACTGCGGCCGCTTCCCGTACGCGTGTTGAGCGGCGCCGAGCAGCTCACTCGGTGCGCAGGCCCTCCGGCCGCATCATCCGCAGCAGGGGCGGCAGGCTGAGCAGCGTGACGACGAGGACGACGCCCGCGCCGATGCCGATCATGGCCAGCACGCTCGACCAGTCAACGCTCAGCGCCGTGGTCGTCATCTTCAGCAGGACGGCACCCAGGGTGAGCCCCACCACCGATGCCAGGGTCAGTCCCAGCACGATCGGGATCGCCGTCTGCCACAGCACGGACAGGCTCAGCGTGCGACGCCGGGTGCCGAAGGCCACCAGGGCCGACAGCAGCTTCCTGCGTTCGCGCAACTGCTCCAGCTGGGAGACGAGCAGGCTCGCGCCGATCAGGGCCAGGACGCAGGCCGCGCCGACGAACAGGCCGGTGCGGATGGAGTCGTAGCGGTCGGCGCGCTCGGTGGAGGCCCACACCATGGGGTCCGAGAGCGGGTCGACCGCCGCCGAGGTGTTGCGCACCAGGTCGCGCACCTCCGGCCTGGTGTCGTCGATCTTGAGGTACACCTCGCTGGTCGTCGTTCTCAGGGCCGCCTGCGGCAGGGCCTCGGGCGTGACCAGGAACCCGCCCCGGGGCTCACCCGTCAGGCCCGGCAGAGCGGTCGCGTCGCGCACGGCCGGCACCTTCCACGCGGCCTCCGCGCCCTTGGGGCTGCCTTCGTAGGTCGGGTCGAAGTAGAGCGTCCGGCCCGGCTTCGCCAGCCCGGCGATGTCGGTGTCCCACTCCGCGCCGGCCAGCGCGAAGACGTCTCCGTCCCGGCACGACGGCAGCTTCGCCAGGACCCGGAGTTCGGCGCAGTCGCCGACCGTCACCTGGGCGCCCTGCTCGGGGTCCTCGCGCCGTTCGCCGAGATAGCCCTCCGAGAAGGCGTAGACCTTGCGCACGCCGTCGGTCCGCCGGAACTCCTCGGCGGCCGCGGCCAGGGGAACGCCCTCCGAGAGCCGCACCTGCATCTGCGCCCTGCTGAGGTCGTAGTCGGTCTGCCGGGTGAAGTCGCTCTCCACCCCGGCGAACAGCATCTGCAACGCGATCGCCCCGGCCACCGCCACGGCGATGCCGTTGACGGTGCGGGCCGCCGCGCCGCTGCTCAACTGGAGGCGGCGGACGGCGAGCTGCCAGGAGACCGAACCCGCACCGAGCCGCGCGACGACCGTCTCGACGATCCACGGCAGCAGCGCGGTGACGCCGATGAGCAGCAGCATCACGCCGCCGACGACCAGGTACTGGTTGAAGTTCCCCTGGTCACTGCCCTGGCCGATCATCGGGGCGAGCATGCCCAGGCCGGCCAGCGGCAGCAGCAGCCGCCACCAGAGCCTGCGGCGGCTCGGCTTGGCCGTGCGCACCACGCCGAGCGGTTCGATGACCACGCCGCGCAGCGCGAGGAGGGTGACCAGCACGGCCGCCGCCGGGACCAGGACCGCGACCAGCGCGGCGAGGGCGGGGGAGGGGTTGAGGTAGCTCGGGAAGACGCTGACGTCGAACACCTCCGCCTGCCCGGCGAGCTGGCGTCCGACCAGGAAGAAGCAGGTGCCGAAGACCAGGCCCAGCAGCGAACCGGCCAGTGCCTCACCGGCCGCGACCCGACGGGTCATCCCGCTGTCGGAGCCGACCAGCCGCAGCGCCGCGAGCCGCCGGTCGCGTCCCTCGCCGCCGAACCGCACGGCCGCGGCGACGAAGACCCCCACCGGCATCAGCAGGACCACGAAGACCACGAGGACCAGCAGCAGCAGTACCGGGTCCCAGGGGTCGGAGTTGCCCGCGATCGGCTCCCCGAACCGTTCGATCCGGTGGACCGCACCCTGGCCCAGGTGGGCGGAGAGCCCCTCGGCACCGCGGTAGAAGGCGAGTTCGGCGGAGCCGACCAGGCCCGGCTCACCGATCGTGCCCACGATCCGCTCCGGCAGCCGCTCGCGCAGCAGCTTCCCGTCGGGCGACTCCAGCAGCTCCTTCAGCCGGGGCGAGACGACCATCTCGCCGGCCCCGGGCATCGCGTCGACGCCGGGCGGCAGCGGTGCCTTCGGGCCCTCGGGCTCCAGCGCCCGGCCGCGGACGTTCACGTCGCGGAAGGTGGTGCCGACGATGGCGACCAGCAGGGTGGAGTCCGACTTCGGCCGCTGCGTCGGGTCGAACGTGTAGTCCGTGCGGGCCTGTTCGCGTTCGTGCCGGGCGTCCAGCGCGCTCGGGATCGCGGCCGTGAGCAGCAGCAGCGCCACGCCGAGTCCGACGCCGACCGCGGTGAGCACCGCGCGCACCCAGCCGCCCCGGCCGGTGAACGCGAACCCGAAGCCCATGGCCAGGTCCCGAAGCGACTGACGGAGCCTCATACGACCCGCTCCATGTCCCGGGACTTGCCGTCCCGTACGACGATCTCGCGGTCGGAGTAGGCGGCGACCCGCGCCTCGTGTGTGACGAGGACGACGGCCGCGTTGGTGGAGCGGGCCGCGTCCGTCAGCAGCTCCATCACCCGCTCGCCGTTGAGGGAGTCCAGCGCGCCGGTGGGCTCGTCGGCGAAGAGCACGCGCGGGCCGGTGACCAGGGAGCGGGCCACGGCGACGCGCTGGCCCTGGCCGCCGGAGACCTCGCCGGGCCGCTTCTTCCCTATGCCGTCGACCTCCAGGCGCTCCATCCAGGACAGGGCGGTGCGCTCGGCGGCCTTGCGGGACGCGCCGTTCAGGCGCAGCGGCAGGGCCACGTTCTCGACGCACGTGAGCTCGGGCACGAGCTGGCCGAACTGGAAGACGAACCCGAACTCCGAGCGCCGCAGCGCGCTGCGCCGGGCGTCGTCCATCGTGGCCATCTCCCGGCCGTCGTAGCGGATCGAGCCCTTGTCGGGCGGGACGATGCCGGCGAGGCAGTGCAGCAGGGTGGACTTTCCGGAGCCGGAGGGGCCCATCACGGCGACGACCTCGCCGGGGTGGATGGAGAAGTCCGCGCCGTCCAGGGCGGTGGTGGGGCCGTACGTCTTGTACAGTCCCTCGGCCACGAGCAGGGCACCGGTGGGAGTCACTTCGTCACCACCTCCGCGAGCCTGTCGAGCCGTGCGGCGGTCAGTTCCAGCCACCGCAGATCCGCCTCCAGATGGAACAGCGCGTGGTCGCAGATCAGCTGGTCCGCGAGATCGCCCTTGCGCTTGCGGTCGGTGAGGATCCGCATCAGGCGCAGGTGCTCGGAGCGCTGGGTGTCGAGGATGTCGGCGGCGTCGCGCCGGGTGAGCAGGGCGAGGACGACCTTGGTGTAGAGGGTCGACTGGAGGTACGGCTCCGGCTTCTCCGGCGTCGCGAGCCACCGCTCGACGTCGGTGATGCCGGCGTCGGTGATGGCGTAGCGCTTCCGCTCCGGCCCGCCGCCCGGCTCGATGCCGTCGACCTCGACGAGGCCGTGCTTCAGCAGCCGGGACATCGTCGAGTAGACCTGGCCGTAGTGCAGGGGCCGGTCCTGACCGAACTTCTCGTCGAAGGCCCGCTTCAGGTCGTAGCCGTGGCGGGGGCCGGACTCCAGGAGCCCGAGGAGAGTGTGACCGATGGACATGACGAGCACTCTACATACCGGGTATACGTCGGGTGTATACGCACGGTGTGTAGATCGTGGGGAAGGGTGCGTCGCCGCAGGTGGGAGGAGATTGTCACGGTTCTGCTACTGCGGCGGGGGGCCTCCGGGCGGCCGGCCCCGGCGGGGCAGGGGCCCGGCGTCGCCGGGCAGCCGGCCCGCGTCCTTGAGGGCCTTGCGGAGCAGGAACTCGATCTGCGCGTTGGCCGACCGCAGCTCGTCCGACGCCCAGCGGGCGAGCGACTCGTACACCGACGGGTCCAGCCGCAGCAGCACCTGCTTGCGCTGCTGCGGCGGCCGCCGCTTCGAGGAAGCCTCCTCGGACGGATCCGTCACTGGTAGAGCGTCCCGGTGTTGACGACCGGCTGGGCGGCCCGGTCACCGCACAGCACCACCATGAGGTTGGACACCATCGCCGCCTTCCGCTCGGAGTCCAGCTCCACGATGTCCCGCTCGGTCAGCCGGGCCAGCGCCATCTCGACCATGCCGACCGCGCCGTCCACGATCTGCCGGCGGGCCGCGACGACCGCGCCGGCCTGCTGCCGCTGGAGCATCGCCGAGGCGATCTCGGGGGCGTAGGCGAGGTGCGTGAAACGGGACTCGATGATCTGCACGCCGGCCGCCTCCACGCGCGCGTGCAGTTCGACGGCGAGCTTCTCGGTGATCTCCTCGGCGTTCTCGCGCAGCGAGAGGCCGCCCTCCTCGTGGGAGTCGTAGGGGTACTCGATGGCGATGTGCCGCACGGCCGCCTCGGTCTGCGTGGAGACGAACTCGATGTAGTCGTCGACCTCGAAGGAGGCCTGCGCGGTGTCCTCGACGCGCCATACGACGACCGCGGCGAGCTCGATCGGGTTGCCGTAGGCGTCGTTGACCTTCAGGACCGCGGTCTCGTGGTTGCGGACGCGGGTGGAGATCTTGGTGCGCGAGGTGAGCGGATTCACCCAGCGCAGGCCGTCCTGCCGGATCGTGCCGCGGTAGCGCCCGAAGAGCTGGACGACGCGGGCCTCGCCCGGCGCCACCATGTTCAGCCCGCACATCGCGACGAACGCGGAGATCGCGACAAGGATGCCGAGGACGATCAGCGTGGCCTTGAGGCCGGTCCCCGCGACGGTCGTGGCGCTGACGATCATGGCGATGCCGCCCAGCAGCCCGATCAGGCCGAGGAGCAGGGCGAGTCCGCCGCCGATGCTGTGCGCCTGGAACTCCCGGACGCGTGGGGCGGGCATCTCCGGGACGTCGGCGACGGCCGGTGAGTCGTGCGTGGACATGAGGGTCCCCCGTTTCTGTCTAGCTCTTTCCTAGCTAAGTGATATCACTTTACCCCGACACGGCAACCTCGACCCCCCTTCGGGCGTCGGTTCCGTAGGAAGGCGTGCTGATTGTCACGTCCGTAAAAGACCGAAAGAGTCGGACTTTGTCATAGAGAGCGGTGTTAGCTTTCTGAGCTGACCTGAGCCACGGAACCGAAGTGACACCCGAGAGCGGAGCGGAGCGAACGGACCCATGGGACGAGCGGAAGACAGACGAGCGCGGCAGCGAGGTGGCCACCGCGCGGCGCCGAAGAACCGCCGTTCGTCGCGCGCTGCGAGCCAGGAAGGCCCGACCGGCCCCGGCCGGCGGCGGGGCAGGCCCGGCAAGTCCGGGAAGAGCGGCATACGCAGGCTGTTCACCTGGCGGAAGATGCTCGGCACCTTCCTCGGCCTGTGCCTGCTCGGCATCGGCGGCTTCATCCTGCTGTACCTGCTGGTGTCCGTCCCCGAGGGCAACGCGGCGGCGAAGCTGCAGAGCAACGTCTACAAGTACAGCGACGGCACGGTCCTGGTCCGCGACGGCGAGGTCAACCGCGAGGTCGTCGACCTGGCCAGGGTGCCCAAGGCCGTCCAGCGGACCTTCGTGGCCGCCGAGAACAAGTCCTTCTACCAGGACAACGGCGTCGATCTGAAAGGCACGACCCGAGGCCTGCTCAACACCCTCAGCGGCAAGGGCGCGCAGGGCGGTTCGACGATCACCCAGCAGTACGTCAAGAACTACTACCTCAGCCAGGAACAGACGGTCACCCGCAAGCTCAAGGAGCTGGTGATCTCGCTGAAGGTGGACCGCCAGATGTCCAAGGACGACATCCTCGCGGGCTACATCAACACCAGCTACTACGGCCGCAACGCCTACGGCATCCAGGCCGCGGCGCAGGCCTACTACCGCGTGGACGCCGACGAACTCACCGTCGAGCAGGGCGCGTACCTCGCCGCGCTGCTCCAGGCGCCGAGCCAGTACGACTGGGCGGCCGCCTCGGAGACCAGCAAGCGACTGGTGAAGAACCGCTGGAACTACGTCCTGGACAACATGGTCGAGAAGCGCTGGCTGAGCGCCTCCGAACGCCAGGGGATGAAGTTCCCGGTTCCGAAGGAGCCGCAGGGCAATCCCGGCATGGAGGGCCAGACCGGCTACTGGGTCGACGCGGCCAACGTGGAGCTGGCCCGGCGGCTGGTCGCCCAGGGGACGGCGCAGGACCAGGACCAGGCCCTCGCCATGGTCAAGCGCGGCGGCTGGAACCTGACGTTGAACGTCGACAAGAAGAAGCAGGCCCAGCTGGAGAAGGCCGCCGAGGACCAGTTCGCGAGCAAGCTCGACCCGAAGAAGCGCAAGGTCGACGCGAACATCCAGCCCGGCGCCGTGTCCGTCGACCCGAAGACCGGCAAGGTCGTCGCGATGTACGGCGGCGTGGACTACGTCAAGCACTACACGAACAACGCGACCCGCCGCGACTACCAGCCGGCCTCCACCTTCAAGCCGGTGATCCTGGCCGCCGCCGTGGAGGAGGCCGCCGAGACCCAGGACGGCGAGCCGATCACCGCGAACACGATCTACGACGGT
Organism: Streptomyces sp. NPDC059861; assembly: GCF_042731435.1. Lineage (NCBI taxonomy): Bacteria > Bacillati > Actinomycetota > Actinomycetes > Kitasatosporales > Streptomycetaceae > Streptomyces > Streptomyces sp. NPDC059861. The sequence continues at coordinate 8,650 of NZ_JBHWJQ010000051.1, forward strand.
GACAGCAGGCACCAGGTCATGGACAGCGGCGAGAAGGTCGGCTTCGCCCCGCCGAACGAGGACGACGTCGACTACGGCGACGTCACCGTGCAGACCGCGATGAACAAGTCCATCAACTCCGTCTTCGCGCAGATGGGCGTCGACGTCGGCATGGACGAGGTGATGAAGGTCGCCGGCGAGCTCGGCATGGACACCGAGGGCATGCAGGCGGTGCCGGCCCAGACGCTCGGCTCCATGGGCGCGAGCCCGCTGGAGATGGCGGGGATCTACGCCACCCTCGACAACCACGGCAAGAAGGTCACGCCGGCGGTGCTGGCCTCGGCCGAGCACAAGGACACCGTGGTGGACCTGCCGGACCCCGTCGGCGATCAGGTCATCAGCCGGGAGTCCGCCGACACGGTCACCTCGGTGCTCACCGGCGTGGTCGACGACGGCACCGCCCGCAGGTCGGTGCGCGACAACCCGGAGCGTGACGGGCAGCAGGTGGCCGGCAAGACGGGTACCTCCGACTACGGCAGGTCCGCCTGGTTCACCGGCTACACCCCGGACCTGGTGACCTCGGTCGGCCTGTTCGGCCAGGACGCCAAGACCGGCAAGCAGGTGAACATGGCGGGGGCCACCGGCACCCTCCCGGGCAAGGGCCGAGTCAACGGCGGCGGGTTCCCGGCGCAGATCTGGGCGGCCTACACCTTCGGCGTGATGGACGAGGTCAGCAAGTTCGACCTGGACACCACCCAGGGCGCCGCGGTCAAGCCGACCTACACCCCGACCCCCAGTGACGAGCCGACCACCGAGGCTCCGACGTCCGAGCCGCCGACGTCGGCACCCCCGACGTCCGAGTCCCCGACCCGGACGCCGAGTCAGACGCCGAGCCAGACGCCCAGTCAGTCGCCGCCGTCGCAGACCCCCTCGACGGAACCCCCGCCGTCCATACCGACGACCCCGACGGCCCCGGAGAACCCGTTCCTCCCGGACGACGAGCGATAGAAGAGGGCGCCCCGCGGATTCCGCCGGGCGCCCTCGACGTTCACCCGCGATTCAGCTCGAACCAGACGACCTTCCCGGTGCTGAGCCGAGTCGCCCCCCACCTCCGGGCCAGCCGGTTCACCAGATACAGCCCACGCCCGCCCTCGTCCGTGGCACGGGCCTGCCGCAGGCGCGGCAGCTGCGGCACGTCGTCGCCCACCTCGCAGCGCAGCACGTCCGTCCGCAGCAACCGCAGCGTCACCGGCCGCGACGCATACCGCACGGCATTCGTGACGACCTCACTGATGAGCAGCTCGACGGAGTCCGTCAGCTCCTCCATGTCCCACCGGGACAGCGCACTGCGGGCCAGCCGCCGGGCCTTGCCCGGTGCCATCTCCTCCGGCTCCAGGTACCAGTACGCCACATCGCTCGGCGCGATCCCGTCGAACCGGGCGGCGAGCAGCGCGATGTCGTCGTCCCGGTCGCCCGGTCCGAGCATGTCCAGCACCTCGTCGCACAGCGCTTCCAGCGGCGGCGGATGATCCGGCCCGGTGAGCTGCGCGGTCGCGGCCAGCTTCTCGCGCAGCTGCTCTATGCCGGTCCACACGTCCCGCAGCCGGGACTCGACCAGCCCGTCCGTGTACAGCAGCAGCGTCGCCCCGGCCGGCGCGTCCAGCTCCACGGCCTCGAAGTCGACGCCGCCGACCCCGATCGGCGCGCCCGCCGGGACGCGCAGCACCTCGGCCCGCCCGCCCAGGTGCAGCAGCACCGGTGGCGGATGGCCGGCGTTGGCGATGGTGATCCGGTGCGACACCGGGTCGTAGACCGCGTACAGGCAGGTCGCCATGCGGTCGGTGCCGAGCCGCTGGGCCTGCTCGTCGAGGTGGTGCAGCACCTCCTGCGGCGGCAGGTCGAGCCCGGCGAGCGTCTGCGCCGTCGTGCGCAGCTGGCCCATGATCGCGGCGGACGTCATGGAGTGCCCCATCACGTCGCCGACGACGAGCGCGACCCGGCTGCCGGGCAGCGGGATGGCGTCGTACCAGTCGCCGCCGACCCGTGCGGTCTCGGCGGCCGGAAGGTAGCGGGAGGCCAGCCGGACACCCGTCGGCTGCGGCAAGGTCTCGGGCAGCATGGTGCGCTGCAACTCGTCGGCGATGTACGCCTCGCGGCCGTACAGCACCGCCTTGTCGATGCCGAGCGCGCTGTGCGTGGCGAGCTGGGCCGCGATGAGCAGGTCGTCCGCCTCGAACGCCAGCCGCTCCGGGCGGCGCAGGAAGACCGCGGCGCCGATCACGCGCCGGCGGCCGCGCAGCGGGGCGAGGATGGCCCGCTGGCCGGCGGGGATCACCGCCTCGCCGTTCTCGCCGAGCAGTTCGGGCAGCGCGGCACGGGCGGCGGGCGCGTCGGCGAACACGGGACGTACCCCGCGCAGCACCTCGGCGAGCGCGCCCCCGGGCCGGACCTCGCACAGCTCGGCGGTCAGCGTCGACAGCTCCGACGGCTCCGGCTGGAGCACCGGCGCGAAACCGCCCTCGGTGTCCCGCTCCTCCGGGATCCGGTCGGTGCGCCGCAGCCGCAGCACGACGGGGCCCGTGGGCCGCTCGTCGCCGACCGGCAGCGGATCGCGCAGATAGACGAGGATCGCGTCGGAAAACGTCGGCACAGTGGCCCGGCACAGCCCCATGACGATCTCGTCGAGGTCGATGCCGCGGGCGATCCGCCGGGTGGCGGCGCCCACGAAGCGCAGCCGGTCGCCGTCCCGCCGCATCGGCGTGGGCCGGCCGAGCGGGGACGGCTGGCCGGTACGGCGATCCTGGCCGCCGGGGCCCGAACGCTCCGGGTCGATGCCGGGCTGCGCCGGGATGGCCTCCGGCGCCGGGCGCGGGCGGTGGTTGTCGGGCTCGGCCGCGGCCGGCTGGGAGTGCTCCGGACCGGCGGCACCGCCGGGCGTCACGGACGTGCCCGAGGGCGTCTCACCGGCGCTGCGGGCCTGTGCGGGTAAAGCGGCGGCACCGGAGGTCAGCGGCGCCGCCGGGGTACGCAGGAGCGCCCCGCGGGGATCCACGGGGTCGACGCCCGGCTGGGGGCGCTCGAAAGATGTCGGCTGCTCCGTCACGCGTGTCGAATCCATCCGTCCGGGGCCGTGCGCGCCTTGCATCGCGCGTGCAGTTCGTCCCGCCGAAGTCCCGATACCCGGAATACATGCCCCAGGAACGGGATTCCCGCGTGGTCAGAGGCTGTTCCTGTGTCACCGGCGGACCGGCCGCGGCCCCCACGGGTGTTGCCCTCGTAGCCCTCGCTCACGTCCTGCCGCCCCTCGGTGACATCCGGTCAAGCTCGCTGCGCGCCCTGCGAGTTGTCGCCGCGCGCCCCTTGCGGAGGACGATCCTACGTTTCCCGCCCGGGGGCGCAGCAAGGGTCTCATGAGGACACACGCGCAGGCATACGATCCCAGTCCTCCGGAAGTGAGGGTACGACCCAGGCCGGATCCGGCCGCCAGTGCTGCCAGCCGTCGGCGAACGGCGGCCCCCAGGCGCGGATCACCTCCACCGCGGCCCGCCCCGCGTCCCGGACGTGTGCGGCCTGCGCGGCGTCCATCAGGCCGTCCCGCTGGGCCTGCGCGAACTCGTCCTCGTCCCGCCAGTGCCAACTGCGGTCCGGATGAACGGAGATGTCGAGAAAGTGATCCTCGGAGTCCACGCCGCCGCTCCAACGCACCAGCGGCTGCTCAAGGTTGACGTACCAGTTCTTGAACTGCCAGCCCGGGTCCCAGAACAGCCACACCGACCAGGGTTCACGAGGCCGGGCCAGCTTCAGCACACCGGTGCCGAACCAGTGGTCGCGCTGCACCGTCCGCGGCTTGGTGTAGCGCGTCTCCAGAGGCTCCAGGTGCACCGGCGTCCCGTCGGCGAGCACCGGCTTGACGCACTCCGTGCCCGGCGCCATCCACACGGCGAGCAGGTCGGCGTCGTCGCGCACGACGGTGACGGGGCGCGCGATGTGGAAGCGGTCGCCTGCGTTCTCCCGGTACCGCCACAGGATGTGACTGCCCGGCGCCCAGAAGGCCGTAGCTCCGCCCGCTTCCACGCGTCTCACCGCTCCGTCGTCCGCCATGCACAGATATTAGGTGTCACCGGCATACGACGCTGCGGCGCGTGTCACGGTTCACGCGCCGGTGACACGGCCCCGTGTACCGGTCACGGGTGCGTCATCCGCAGGACGTCCAGCGCCTCGTCGAGCTGCTGCACCGTGAGGTCACCGCGCTCCACGTAGCCGCCCTCCAGGACGACCTGACGGATCGTCTTGCGCTCGGCCAGCGACCTCTTGGCGACCTTGGCGGCCTCCTCGTACCCGATGTACTTGTTCAGCGGCGTCACCACGGAGGGGGACGACTCGGCGTACTCGCGGGCGCGTTCCCGGTTGGCGGTGATGCCGTCGACGGTCCGGTCGGCGAGCAGCCGGGAGACGTTGGCGAGCAGCCGGACGGACTCCAGCACGTTCTTCGCGATGACCGGGAGCATCACGTTCAGCTCGAAGTTGCCGGAGGCGCCCGCCGTGGCGACCGTGGTGTCGTTGCCGACGATCTGGGCGCAGACCATGAGCACGGCCTCCGGGACGACCGGGTTGACCTTGCCCGGCATGATCGACGAACCGGGCTGGAGATCGGGCAGGTTGATCTCGGCGAGCCCGGTGCGTGGCCCGGACGCCATCCAGCGCAGATCGTTGGCGATCTTCGTCAGTCCGACGGCGATGGTGCGCAGCTGCCCGCTGGTCTCGACGATCCCGTCCCGGGCGCCCTGCGCCTCGAAGTGGTTGCGGGCCTCGGTGAGCGGCAGGCCGGTCGCGCGGGCCACCTCCGCGATCACGGCCGCCGGGAAACCGGGCGGGGTGTTGATGCCGGTGCCGACCGCCGTGCCGCCGAGGGGCAGTTCGGCGAGCCGGGGGAGCGAGGCCTCCAGCCGCTCGATGCCGTAGCGCACCTGGGCGGCGTACCCCCCGAACTCCTGGCCCAGCGTCACGGGTGTGGCGTCCATCAGATGGGTCCGCCCCGACTTCACCACGTCGGCGAACTCCTCCGCCTTGCGCTCCAGGGCGGCGGCGAGGTGCCGCAGCGCCGGAATCAGGTCGCGCAGCACGGCGGCGGTGGCGGCGATGTGCAGGGAGGACGGGAAGACGTCGTTGGACGACTGGGACGCGTTGACGTGGTCGTTGGGGTGGACGTCCCGGCCGAGCCGCTCGCTCGCGAGGGTCGCGATGACCTCGTTGGTGTTCATGTTGGACGAGGTGCCGGACCCCGTCTGAAACACGTCGACGGGGAAGTGCTCGTCCCAGCGACCCTCCGCCACCTCCCGAGCCGCCTCCTGGACGGCCTCCGCGATGTCCTTGTCGAGAACGCCGAGCTTGGCGTTGACGGTCGCGGCAGCGGCCTTGATCCGCGCGAGCGCCTCGATGTGCGCGGGCTCCAGCCGCTGCCCGGAGATCGGGAAGTTCTCCACGGCCCGCTGGGTCTGGGCCCGCCACCTGGCGTCGGCCGGGACCCGCACCTCGCCCATCGAGTCGTGCTCGATGCGGTACTTCTGGTCGCCGTCGTCGGCGTTCGTCGTCTTCGTCATCGTTGTAGTACCTCCAGGTGGGAAGCGCGTCGCCTGCGGGGGCGTATTCCCGTTCCAGGATCGCGCGAGCCGGCAGTCAGCCTCCGCAAGGTGGCTCGTACGGCAGGTCCGGCGACACGTACTCCCTCCGGCGGGCGGCGGTCATGGCGTGCCGGGTGGTGGCGCACAGCATCGACCGCGCACGGGCGGTGTCGGTCTGCCGGACGCGCAGCGTGCCGTCACCGCCACCGGTGACGAGGTGGCCGCCACGCGGGACGTGCGTCGGCGCCGACCCGGAACCGCCGACCCGGTGTGAGGAGTCGAGACCGGCCGTGCGAGGGCGCGGCGGTGAGGGAACAGTGGACGAGGCCCCGGCACCTGTCCGGTGCGCGGGGCCTCGCGAAGGGGTTCGGACCGGGAGACCCCGGGGCGTTCCGGCGGGTTACGCCAGCCCGGGTCCCCGAACCGGAATCGACGTGAACGTCGGGGCGGGGGCGGGGTCCTTGAAGAAGTCGTTGCCCTTGTCGTCGACCACGACGAACGCGGGGAAGTCCTCGACCTCGATCTTCCAGACGGCCTCCATGCCGAGCTCCTCGTACTCGACGACCTCGACCTTCTTGATGCAGTCCTGGGCGAGGCGGGCGGCGGGGCCGCCGATGGAGCCGAGGTAGAAGCCGCCGTGCGTGCCGCAGGCGTCGGTGACCTGCTGGCTGCGGTTGCCCTTGGCCAGCATCACCTTGGAGCCGCCCGCCGCCTGGAACTGCTCGACGTAGGAGTCCATGCGGCCGGCCGTCGTCGGGCCGAAGGAGCCGGAGGCGTAGCCCTCGGGGGTCTTCGCGGGGCCGGCGTAGTACACCGGGTGGTCCTTCAGGTACTGCGGCATCTCCTCGCCCGCGTCCAGCCGTTCCTTGATCTTGGCGTGCGCGATGTCGCGGGCCACGACCAGAGGGCCGGTGAGGGAGAGGCGGGTCTTGACCGGGTACTTGGTCAGCTCGGCGAGGATGTCGTCCATCGGCTGGTTGAGGTCGATCCTGACGACGTCGCCGGCCTCGTCGAGGTGCTCGTCCGTGGTGTCGGGGAGGAAGCGCGCCGGGTCGGTCTCCAGCTGCTCCAGGAAGACGCCCTCGGCGGTGATCTTCGCGACCGCCTGCCGGTCGGCCGAGCAGGACACGGCGATGGCGACCGGGCAGGACGCGCCGTGCCGGGGAAGGCGGACGACACGGACGTCGTGGCAGAAGTACTTGCCGCCGAACTGCGCGCCGATACCGATCCTCTGCGTCAGCTCGAAAACCTTCTCCTCCAGCTCCTTGTCCCGGAACCCGTGCCCGAGGGGCGAGCCCTCGGCGGGGATCTCGTCCAGGTAGTGCGCCGAGGCGTACTTCGCGGTCTTCAGCGCGTACTCGGCGCTCGTGCCGCCGACCACGATGGCCAGGTGGTACGGCGGGCAGGCGGCCGTGCCCAGCGAACGGATCTTCTCCTCCAGGAACTTCATCATGGAGGCCTCGTTCAGGACGGCCTTCGTCTCCTGGTAGAGGAAGGACTTGTTGGCGCTGCCGCCGCCCTTGGCCATGACGAGGAACTTGTAGGCGCCGCCGTCGGTCGCGTACAGCTCGATCTGCGCGGGGAGGTTGGAGCCGGTGTTCTTCTCCTCCCACATGGTCAGCGGGGCCATCTGGGAGTAGCGGAGGTTGAGGTTCTTGTAGGCGTCGTAGATGCCCCGGGACAGGGCCGCCTCGTCGCCGCCGTCGGTCAGCACGTTCTGCCCGCGTTTGCCCATGACGATCGCCGTACCGGTGTCCTGGCACATGGGCAGCACGCCCGCGGCGGCGATGTTGGCGTTCTTCAGCAGGTCCAGGGCGACGAACTTGTCGTTGCCGGACGCCTCCGGGTCGTCGATGATCCGGCGCAGCTGGGCCAGGTGGGCCGGGCGCAGGTAGTGCTGGATGTCGTGGATGGCCTCCTCGGCGAGCTTGCGCAGCGCCTCGGGCTCGACCTTGAGGAACGTCCGCCCGTCGGCCTCGAAGGTGGAGACACCCTCGGAGGTCACCAGCCGGTACGGGGTGGTGTCCTCCCCCATGGGGAGAAGATCGGTGTACTCGAACTCAGGCATCGCGCCCATTCCTCACTCACGGCAGACAGCGGCTGGCATCCATTGGCAGCGTCCACAAGCGTAGGACGTGGCACGGACGGCAAGCTTGTGAGGTAAGGCTCAGTTCGAACCGACGTGCCCGGTCCACCTCCTGGGGTGTCGCGATCTATCGTGTGTGGGTACGCTGCTGCTGTGGACCTTCAGAAGCAGACCGCGCCCGGCTCCGAACTCCGCGCCTCCGACGCCGACCGCGACCATTTCGCGGACATCCTGCGCGAGGCCCTGGCGGAGGGCCGCCTCAGCGCCGAGGAGCACGCCGAGCGGGTGGAGGGTGTCTACACCGCCAAGACGGTCGGTGAACTGGAGCCGTACGTCCGGGACCTGCCCGGGGTGCACCAGGCCCGCGCGACCCCCGTGTACGCCTCCGCGCCCCAGCGCCCCTCGGCCGGTGCGATACCGGCGGACCCCGACGAGAACGTGGTCGCGGTGTTCAGCGCCGCGGTGCGCAAGGGCCGCTGGCGGGCGGGCCGGCGTATCCACGTGTACTCGGTCTTCGGCAGCGTCGAGATCGATCTCAGCGAGGCGGTCTTCGAGTACCAGCAGGTCGTGATCAAGGCCTGGTCCGTCTTCGGGAACGTCGAGGTCCAGGTGCCGGAGAACGTCTCGCTGCGCGGCTCCGGTGGTGGCGTCCTCGGCAACTTCGAGGTCGACAACCAGGACGCCCCGGATCCCGACGCGCCCGTCGTCTTCGTGGACGGCTGGGCCGTGCTCGGCAACATCGAGGCGCGGCCCAAGCGCGGGAAGCTGGTGGCGGACATCCTCGACCGGGTGCAGCGCAAGCTCGACAAGGGCCTGCGCAAGCACCTGGACCGCTGACGGTCGGGAAGTCGGCCTGAAAGGCGGGGATGCGGTCACTTCCGGTGGTCCCGGGCGGCGCATCCGTATCCCCTGATTCCGGTCGTTGGGGACTCCCTGCATAGGCGCGCGTACAGCGGGTAGACCTTGCTGCATCGTCTCTCGCTCGCGAAGCCGTCGTCAGGAGTAGACCGTGCTGCAACCGCCGCATTCGTCCCTGCAGGTAGCTGCCGTTCCGGCCCAGCGGGTGCCAGCGCGAGACAGGGACCAAGACGCCCCATGGCACACGGAGGCCGTGTGCCGGCGCGACGAGGCCGGCCTGTTCTTCGCGCCCTCCAAGGAGCCCACCGCCGCCCGGCTCTCCCGCGAGGAGGCGGCCAAGCGCGTCTGCGCCCGCTGCCCCGTCATGGTCGAGTGCCGCGAACACGCGCTCCTCCAGCCGGAGCCCTACGGCGTCTGGGGCGGCCTCACCGCCGCCGAACGCCGCGTGGTCCTGGCCCGGCGTCGCCGGCGCGAACTGGAGCTGAAGAAGACGGCCCGCGCCGACAGCCGTATAGCGGCGGCCGGCTGACCCCTGCCCCACACGACCGAAGGCGCCCCCTCCGCACAGGGGGCGCCTTCGGTCGTGCCGGTCGGTGCTCGGGCCTCAGGGGCGCGGGGAACCGCGCGGCAAGCCACGACGCACCCGCAGCCGCCGACGTCCCGCACCGCCCCGGAGGTCAAGCGCCTGCTTCGAAGGTCAGGCGCCTACTTCGCCCGCTCGAAATCGATGGCGCTGTACGCCCGCAACTTGCTCAACCGATGCTCGGAGTCGATCCGCCGCACGGTCCCCGACTTGGACCGCATCACGATCGAGTCCGTCGTGGCCGTCTCCGACCGGTAGCGAACGCCCCGCAGCAGCTCCCCGTCGGTGATCCCGGTCGCCACGAAGAACACGTTCTCCCCGGTCACCAGGTCCTCGGTCGTCAGCACCCGGTCCAGATCGTGCCCGGCGTCGATCGCCCGCTGCCGTTCCTCGTCGTCCTTGGGCCACAGCTTGCCCTGGATGGTCCCGCCGAGGCACTTCACGGCACAGGCCGAGATGATCCCCTCCGGCGTCCCGCCCACGCCCAGCAGCAGGTCCACGCCCGTGCCCTCGCGCAGCGCCAGGATCGACCCGGCCACGTCGCCGTCGGAGATCAGCTTGATGCGCGCACCCGTCTCGCGGACCTCCTCGATGAGCCGCTCGTGCCGCGGCCGGTCGAGGATGACGACGGTCACGTCCTCCGGCGCGGAGCGCTTGGCCTTGGCCACCCGCCGGATGTTCACCGACACCGGCGCGTCGATGTCGACGAAGTCCGCCGCCTCGGGCCCGGTGACCAGCTTGTCCATGTAGAACACGGCCGACGGGTCGAACATCGAGCCGCGCTCCGCCGCCGCGAGCACCGCGATGGCGTTCGTCATGCCCTTGGCGGTCAGGGTCGTACCGTCGATCGGGTCGACGGCGATGTCGCACTCCGGCCCGGTCCCGTCGCCGACCCGCTCCCCGTTGTAGAGCATCGGCGCCTCGTCCTTCTCGCCCTCCCCGATGACGACCACGCCGTTCATGGAGACGGTGGAGACGAGGGCGCGCATGGCGCGTACCGCGGCACCGTCGGCGCCGTTCTTGTCCCCGCGGCCGACCCAGCGGCCCGCGGCCATCGCCGCGGCTTCGGTCACCCGGACCAGTTCCAGGGCGAGGTTGCGGTCGGGGGCCTCGGAGGGCACATCGAGTTCGGACGGCAAGTGATGCTCGGTCATCGGAACGCACCTTTCTGATACGACGACGGCCGGATGAGGGTTCGGCGACGACTCTATCGTCAGATCGACAGAATGAGCAGGGCCCCCTACGGATGAGCGGCCGGGGCACCTGCGACGATAGGACGCGTGGCAGGTGCGAACGGCAAGCAGAAGACGGTCCGGGACATGGTTCTCTCCCTGGGCCTGATCGTGTTGGCGGGATTGGTCATGTACCTCTTCATCCCGCACGACGACGACCAGGAACCAGACGTCAAACGGGTGGACTACCGGGTCGAACTGCTCACGGCCCGTCGCGCCGCGGCGTATCCGGTGGCCGCGCCGCAGGGCCTCCCGCAGACCTGGAAGCCGACGTCGGTCCGCTTCGACGGCCAGCAGCAGGACGCCTGGCACCTCGGCTTCCACGCCCCCGACGGGGAGTACGTCACGGTGAAGCAGTCCATGGACAAGCGGATCCCGTTCATCGAGGACGCCACCCAGGGCGCGCAGGAGACGAAGGTCACCGAGGAGATCGGCGGCCGTACGTGGGTCCGCTACACCGGCGGCCGGTACGACGCGCTGGTCCTGGCGGAGGACGACGACGCCAAGGGCGCGACGACGGTGGTGGCCGGCACGGGTTCGTTCGAGCAGCTGACGACGATGGCGAAGGCGCTGAGGACGTCGTGACCCGGTAGCGGCGACAAGGGCGACGACGCAGAGGCCCCCGGCAGCGGCTGCCGGGGGCCTCTCGCGCGAAGAAGGGGGCTCACACGGTGGTGACGACCTCGTCGTACGCCAGTCGCGGGGAGCGCGCGAACCACGCGTCCGGACCCGGGCGGCCGATGTTCACGACCATCAGCGGGGTGTGGTCGTCGTCGAGGAACTCCTTGCGCACACCCTCGAGGTCCATGCCGGTCATCGGGCCGGCGGCCAGCCCGGCGGCGCGCACGCCGATGATGAAGTAGGCGGCCTGGAGGGCGGCGTTCAGGCCGGCCGCGTTCTCGCGGGCCGGGCGCTCGGTGAAGAACGCGTCCTTGACCTGCGGGGCGTGCGGGAAGAGCTGCGGCAGCTCCTCGTGGAACTCGTTGTCCGCGGCGAGGATCGCGACCAGCGGGGCGGCGGCCGTCTTGGCCCGGTTGCCCTCGGACAGGTGCTGGACCAGGCGCTCACGGGCTTCGGCGGAGCGGACCAGGGTGATGCGCAGCGGTGACTGGTTGAAGGCGGTCGGGCCGTACTTGACCAGGTCGTAGATCGCCTGCACCTGCTCGTCGGTCACCGGCTCGTCGGTGAAGGTGTTCGCGGTGCGGGCCTCACGGAAGAGCAGGTCCTGGGCGGCGGGGTCGAGAACGAGAGACATACGTGATCTTTCCTGGTGCTGCGTCGGGTCCATGTACTGTGCACGGACCCACTGACGAGACCGACCGTACGCCAAAAGAAGTTCAAGCTTCAATCAAATCGGGTGGGCGGTGATCGGCTTCACACCGCACCGCGGGTCAGGCCCGCGCCGCGCCGATCACTCCTGGTCGGCCCTTGCCTCGGCCCCGGGCTCCGCCGCCCCCTCGGCCAGCGCCGCGTCCAGCCGGGCCCGCGCGCCCTCCAGCCACCGCCGGCACACCTTGGCCAGCTCCTCGCCGCGCTCCCACAGCGCGAGGGACTCCTCCAGCGTCGTACCGCCCGCCTCCAGCCGCCGTACGACCTCGATCAGCTCGTCCCGCGCCTGCTCGTAGCCCAGCGCCTCGTCCACATTGCCGCTCATCCGCCCACCCTAAGCATCGACACGTACGGAGAACTCACCCTCGGCCACCCGCGCCCGCAGGGGCTCGTCGGCCGTCACCTCGTCCGGTGCGCGGACCACGTGGCCGTCGGCCTTCTGCAGCACCGCGTACCCGCGCTGCAGGGTCGCCGCCGGCGAGAGGGCCACCACGCGCGCGTGCGTGTGCCTCAGCTCCGACTCGGCCCGGTCCAGGTGGTGCCCCAGGCACCGCCGCCCGCGCTCGGCCAGCGCCGCCACCTGCTCGGCCCGCTCGTCGATCATCCGGTGCGGGTCCTGGACCGACGGCCGCGCCAGCGCGTGCGCCAGCCCGCGCTCCTCGCGCTCGACGAACGCCGCCATGCACCGCCGCGCCCGGTCCCGCAGCTGCCGTACCCGCTCGAACTCCTCGCCCACGTCCGGTACGACCTTCTTCGCGGCGTCGGTGGGCGTGGAGGCCCGCAGGTCGGCCACGTGGTCCAGGAGCGGGTTGTCGGGCTCGTGGCCGATGGCCGACACCACGGGCGTGCGGCAGGCCGCCACCGCCCGCACCAGCTGCTCGTCGGAGAACGGCAGGAGATCCTCCACGCTGCCGCCGCCCCGCGCCACGATGATCACGTCGACGGCGTCGACCGCGTCGAGCTCCTTCACCGCCTGCACGACCTGCGGCACCGCGTGCACCCCCTGCACGGCGACGTTGCGCACCTCGAACCGCACGGCCGGCCAGCGGTGCCGGGCGTTCTCCAGCACGTCCCGCTCCGCGGCCGAGGCCCGCCCGCACACCAGCCCGATCAGCTGCGGCAGGAACGGCAGCGGCCGCTTGCGCTCCGGCGCGAACAGCCCCTCGCCCGCCAGCTTCTTCTTCAGCTGCTCAAGACGCGCCAGCAGCTCCCCGACGCCCACGGGCTTTATCTCGGCGGCCCGCAACGACAGCTGCCCGCGCGGCGCGTACCACTCCGGCTTCGCCAGGACGACGACCCGCGCGCCCTCGCTCACCACGTCCGCGACCGCGTCGAACACCTGCCGGTAGCAGGTGACGCCGACCGAGATGTCGTACGACGGGTCCCGCAGCGTCAGGAACACCACGCCCGCGCCCGGCCGCCGCGACAGCTGCGTGATCTGCCCCTCGACCCAGACCGCCCCGAGCCGGTCGATCCAGCTCCCGATGAGCCGCGACACCTCGCCGACGGGCAGGGGGGTTTCCGGGGACGTGTTGACTGCCATGCCGCGAGCGTAGTGGGCGGCACCGACAAACCGGCCCGTGCTCAGCCGCCGGAGGGGCTCTCCCGGCCGGCCTGCGCCACCAGCACCACCACGCCGATCACCAGCCACACCGCCCCCACCACCTGCGCGCTCCGCGACGCCGCCACGATCACCGCGAGCGTGATCGCCGCCCCCAGCACCGGCACCAGCACATGCCGCCACCAGCTCACCGCCCCGCCGCCGTACCGCGAACCACCCCACCACGCTCGCGTGCAGCAGCGTGAAGGCCGTCAGGGCACCGATGTCGACCACCGACACCAGGTGGTCCACGCCGTCGGCCTGCCGGGCCGCCCACACCGCCGCGACCATCGTGATCACCGCTGCGCTCAGCAGGGCCAGGCGCGGCACCCCCGAGTCCGTCCGGGCCAGGGCCCGCGGCAGCCGCCGCTCCCGTGCCATCGCGAACAGCAGCCGCCCGGCCGCGGCCTGCCCGGCCAGCGCCGCGAAGGCCGCGCCGAGCGCCTTGCTCGCGGCCACCAGATCGTGCAGCCAGGTCCCTACGGACGCGTCCACGGCGTCGTAGAAGGCGGAACCCTGCCTGGCGGGCTCGGCGGCGAGCTCCGCGGACGACACCGGCTCCAGCAGCGCCACCAGGTACGTCTGTGCGACGAACAGCACGCCCGCGAGACCGAGGCAGAACAGCACCGCCCGCGCCACCTGCCGCGAGCCGCCGGTCACCTCCTCGGCGAACGAGGCGATCGCGTCGAAGCCCAGATACGACAGCACGGCGATCGACACGGCCCCGATCACCGCCGACACCGCGACCGCCCCCTGCGTCCCGTCCCCCGACAGCGGGGACAGCCACGCCCGCTCGGCCCCCTCGCGCGCGAGGACGACGCTCGCCGACACCACGAAGACCAGCAGGACCACGATCTCCAGCGCGAGGACCAGGAAGCCCACCCGGGCGGCCGCACGCACGCCCCACAGGTTGAGCAGCGTGGTCACCACCACCGCCAGCGCGGTCCACACCCAGCGCGATACCTCCGGGACCAGCGCCTCCATCGCGATGCCGGAGAAGAGATAGGCGACCGCCGGGATCAGCAGGTAGTCCAGCATCGCCATCCAGCCGGCGACGAATCCGGCCTCCTTGCCGAGCCCCACGCGCGCGTACGCGAAGACGGATCCGGCCTGGGGGACCACGCGCACCATCTGCGCGTAGCTGAATGCGGTGAACGCCATCGCCACCGTGGCGACGACGTAGACCAGGGCGACCGCCCCGTGCGACCTGGCGTCCAAGGTGCCGAAGACGCCGACGGGGGCCATCGGGGCGATGAACAGCAACCCGTAGACGACCAGGTCCCGAAAGCCCAGCGTGCGCCGCAGGCGGTGGTCCTCGTCCACCCGGGGCACCGCCGTGCCGGTTTCGGACAGCAGCAGCCTCCGACCGTCACGTACGTGGTGCTCTTCCCCGTCCCTCGCGGCTCAAGGCCAGTCTCCCCAGGAACGTCACAAGGGCGCGATCTTTGACCCCCCGAACGCGGCCTTACGATGGGTGCCATGACTGCTTCGCCTGGCCGCCGTGTCCTGCTCGCCGCCCCCCGTGGCTACTGCGCGGGTGTGGACCGCGCCGTGATCGCCGTCGAGAAAGCCCTGGAGCAGTACGGCGCTCCGATCTATGTCCGGCACGAGATCGTCCACAACAAGTACGTCGTCCAGACCCTGGAGAAGAAGGGCGCCGTCTTCGTCGAGCAGACGGAGGAGGTCCCCCCGGGGAACATCGTGATGTTCTCGGCGCACGGCGTCGCCCCGGTCGTCCACCAGGAGGCCGAACGCGGCCGGCTGGCCACCATCGACGCGACCTGCCCGCTGGTGACCAAGGTCCACAAGGAAGCGGTCCGGTTCGCGAACGAGGACTACGACATCCTCCTGATCGGTCACGAGGGCCACGAGGAGGTCATCGGCACCTCCGGTGAGGCCCCCGAGCACATCCAGCTCGTCGACGGCCCCGGCGACGTGGCGAAGGTCGAGGTCCGCGACCCCTCCAAGGTCGTCTGGCTGTCCCAGACCACGCTCTCCGTCGACGAGACCATGGAGACCGTCGACGCCCTGAAGGACAAGTTCCCGCAGCTGATCTCGCCGCCCAGCGACGACATCTGCTACGCCACCCAGAACCGCCAGCTCGCGGTGAAGCAGATGGGTGCCGAGGCCGAACTCGTCATCGTCGTCGGCTCCCGCAACTCCTCCAACTCCAAGCGGCTGGTCGAGGTCGCCAAGCTCGCCGGCTCGCGCGCGGCCTACCTCGTGGACTTCGCCGACGAGATCGAGGAGGCCTGGCTGGAGGGCGTCACGACGGTCGGCGTCACCTCCGGTGCCTCCGTCCCCGAGGTGCTCGTCGAGCAGGTGCTGGAATGGCTGTCCGGGCGTGGCTTCGAGGACGTCGAGATCGTCAAGGCGGCGGAGGAGTCCATCACCTTCTCGCTGCCCAAGGAGCTCCGCCGTGACCTCCGCGAGGAGGCGGCCGAGCTGATCGCGCGGCGCACGGACGCGGAGGGCGCCTCCGGCGAGCGGTGAGACGGCGGGGGCGCGTCGGCGCCTCGCCAGATGCGGCGTAGTGACCGTCAGTGGTCCGTCGTAACGTGGTGACATGCAGATCTTCGGTGTGGACATCGGCGGATCCGGGATCAAGGGCGCCCCTGTGGACCTCGACAGGGGCGATCTCACGGACGAGCGTTTCAAGGTGCTGACCCCCCACCCGGCGACACCTGACTCGGTGGCCGACGGCGTCAAGGAGGTCGTCGACCACTTCGGCTGGACCGGCCCGATCGGCGTCACGTTCCCGGGCGTCGTCACGGGCGGCGCCACGATCCGTACGGCGGCGAACGTCGACAAGGCCTGGATCGACACGGACGCGCGCGTGCTGTTGGGCGACCGTCTCGGCGGCGTCCCCGTCACCGTGGTGAACGACGCGGACGCGGCGGGCATCGCGGAGATGGCCTTCGGCGCGGGCCGCGACCGCAAGGGCACGGTCATCACGCTGACCTTCGGCACGGGCATCGGCAGCGCCGTCTTCACCGGCGGTGTCCTCGTCCCCAACACCGAGCTGGGCCATCTGGAACTGCACGGGCACGACGCCGAGAAGCGGGCCTCCAGCAAGGTCAAGGAGGACCACGACATGTCGTGGGAGCACTGGGCGCAGCGGGTGCAGCAGTACCTGGCGCACGTCGAGATGCTCTTCTCGCCGGAGCTCTTCGTCATCGGCGGCGGCGTGAGCCGCAAGGCGCAGAAGTTCCTGCACTACATCGAGGGCATCCGGGCGGAGATCGTCCCCGCGGAGCTGCAGAACAACGCGGGCATCGTGGGGGCGGCGATGCGGGCGGCGGACGCGGGACAGGCTCCGGGCAGCGGCGTGTAGGGCCTGGGGGACGACACGGGTTCCCGCTGGGCCGTCCCGGGTTTCCGCCGGGCCGGCCCGCACGGGCGGGCGTTCCCGGGACGGGCGGCTCGCGCCGCGCGGTTCACGCCGGTGGGCGGTTGCGTGCCGCGTGCCGACGCATCTGCCGCAGCTTGCGTACGGTCACGATCGACCCCGCGACGAGCGTCCCCCCGTACAACCATCCCGCCTGTGTGGCCAGCGCCGTGAACAGGCCCACGACGCGCCCGCTCAGCCCCTCCCCGCTCTCGGCGACCGGTACCAGCCCCAGTGCGAAGGCGATCGGCACCACGACGGGCACGGTCACCAGGTCCACCCCGCGCACCCACACCGCCGCCAGCACGCACACCGGCAGGAACAGCACCCCGTAGACGACGAGCGACGACCCGAACAGCAGGGCGTCGAGCGTGCCCAGCGCCAGCAGCACCGCCCCGCAGAACAGCCCGCAGCCGAGCCCGGTGAACCGGGGGTTGGGAATCCGCCGTACCGCCTGGACGAGGGGCGGGGCGGGACGCCGTAACGCCGCCGCGGGCCGCGCCGTACCGGCGGGACGGCCCTGTCGCCGCGCGGCGGCGGGCTTGGCCGGCCGTGGCGACGAACGCCCACCGCCCCCGCCCGCGCCACCGTCCCCACCGCCGTCGCCGGCGCCGCGCCGAGCCTGCGACGGCAGGGGCGTCGGCGGCGCGGCGCCGCGTCGCGGTCCGTGCTGAGTAGAACGCGCCCTGTGTTGCTCCACTAGGCCAACTTAGGTCGATTAATGTGCCAAATAGGCCGTCCGACACGCCGTTGGGCAGAGCTTGGCCAAGCGTTCGACAGGGCGCCCGGCCGGACTCCGGCACCCCGTAAACTGGTGGATCGGCCAGCCAGTCCCCTGGCGCCTGCCCCGGCCCACCGGCCCCCACGC
Source organism: Streptomyces sp. NPDC059861 (assembly GCF_042731435.1). Classification (NCBI taxonomy): domain Bacteria; kingdom Bacillati; phylum Actinomycetota; class Actinomycetes; order Kitasatosporales; family Streptomycetaceae; genus Streptomyces; species Streptomyces sp. NPDC059861. The sequence goes on from NZ_JBHWJQ010000051.1 coordinate 26,194, forward strand.
CCCTCTCACGTACGGGAAGTCGCAACGTGTCGCTCACGATCGGAATCGTCGGTCTGCCGAATGTCGGCAAGTCGACCCTGTTCAACGCCCTGACCAAGAACGACGTGCTGGCGGCCAACTACCCGTTCGCCACGATCGAGCCGAACGTCGGCGTGGTCGGCGTCCCCGACCCGCGGCTGACGAAGCTCGCCGAGATCTTCTCCTCGGACCGGGTGCTGCCGGCCACGGTCGACTTCGTCGACATCGCGGGCATCGTGCGGGGCGCGTCCGAGGGTGAGGGCCTGGGCAACAAGTTCCTGGCGAACATCCGCGAGTCCGACGCGATCTGCCAGGTCATCCGCGCCTTCAAGGACGAGAACGTCGTCCACGTCGACGGCAAGGTCTCGCCCAAGGACGACATCGAGACGATCAACACCGAGCTGATCCTGGCCGACCTCCAGACGATCGAGAAGGTGCTGCCGCGACTGCAGAAGGAGTCGCGGATCAAGAAGGACGTGGCGCCCAAGGTCAAGGCGGTCGAGGAGGCCAAGGAGATCCTCGAGAAGGGCGACACCCTCTTCGCGCACGGCATCCTCCAGGGCAGCGAGCGCGCCGAGCTCCTGCACGACCTGCACCTGCTCACCACCAAGCCCTTCCTCTACGTCTTCAACGTCGACGAGGACGAGCTGACGGACGAGACCTTCAAGGACGAGCAGCGCGCCCTGGTCGCCCCCGCCGAGGCGATCTTCCTCAACGCCAAGCTGGAGGCGGACCTCGCCGAGCTCGACGAGGACGAGGCCCTTGAGCTCCTCCAGTCCGTCGGCCAGGACGAGCCGGGCCTCGCGACCCTCGCCCACGTCGGCTTCAACACCCTCGGCCTGCAGACCTACCTCACGGCCGGCCCCAAGGAGTCCCGCGCCTGGACCATCAAGAAGGGCGCCACCGCCCCCGAGGCCGCCGGAGTCATCCACACCGACTTCCAGAAGGGCTTCATCAAGGCGGAGGTCATCTCCTTCGGCGACCTGGTGGAGACGGGCTCGGTGGCCGAGGCCCGCGCCAAGGGCAAGGCCCGCATGGAGGGCAAGGACTACGTGATGCAGGACGGCGACGTGGTGGAGTTCCGTTTCAACGTGTAGTGCCTGATTCCTTGATCGGCTAACGTGGCTGGTCAGGGCATGAATCCCCAGGTCAGGGGCCAGACCATCGAGTCTGGCCCCTTCCTGTTTTCTCCTGCGGATTCAGGCTGTTTCCGGGTCGTGTGCTGACTTGGTGCTGACCCTTGCGGCGACTCTCAGAAGCTCTGACCTGGGGCTCCGGTGGGAGAGGGGAGGACAGCCGAAGGGATTGACCCGGACAAAGCGACGGCGGACCGGTTTCCCGTTCCGAGATCGGCCTCCAGGCCAGCGATGACGAAGCGCCGACGGAACACGACCCTGTCCTCGCCGCCACCGACCTGGGCCGCGCCGACGTAGAGCGCCGCCGCTTCCTCGCCATCGCGGCCTTCACCACCGCCGGCGTCGCCATGCCGCTCGGATACGACCACGAAGCCACTGCACGCATGCTCCGCGCCCGCACCGGCACGTCCGTGGTCGGGGCAGAGGACGTGGACGTCGTACGGCAGATCACGGCGGCCTTCAGCGCCGCCGACGAGCGCCTCGGCGGCGGGCACGGACTGACCACCGTCACCACGTACCTCGCCGACACAGCCGCCCCCAAGCTGCGCGGACGTTTCCCCAATGAAGCCTTACGCCGGGCAGCCTTCGGCGCCGTCGCCGAACTCGCCTACCTCGCAGGGTGGAAGCACCACGACCTCGGCCAGGAAGGGGCCGCCCAGCGCTACTACCAGGTCGGCTACAAGCTCGCCTGCGAAGCCGACCCCCACGGCCACGCAGCCTGGACGATGCGGGCCCTCGCCCACCAGGCCCTGAGCCTCAAACAGCCCCACCACTGCGTCGACCTCGTCGAAGGCGCCCTCCGCACAGGTCTCGGCCACGTCGACGGCCAGACCGAGGCACTCCTGCACATCACCCATGCCCGCGCCTACGCCGCCACCGACGAGAACTCGGCGGCCGCACGCGCCCTGCTCGCCGCCGAGGACGCCCTCCTACGGGACGACGGTCCCCAGCCCAGCTACTCCCGTGTGAGCGGCCCGGCCGCCGGCACCGTGGCCAGCCACACCGCCGGCACCCTGACTGACCTCGCGGACCACATCGGCACCGAACAGCAGCACCGAGACGCCCTCACCCGCTGGGACCCTGCGAAGTACAAGCGCGTCCACGCCCTCACCCACGCAGACCTAGGCGACAGCCTCGCCGCCCAGGCCCGCGCCGACGAAGCCGTCGCCGCTTGGACCCAGGCCCTGGTCCTCATGGAGGGCATGACCTCCGACCGCACCCGCAAGGCGATCACGTCGATCCGCTCCACCCTGGCGGTCTACCAGCGCCGCCGCGTTCCCGGCGCCGCCGATCTGGCCCGCCGCGCCCGCGAGACCCTCGCCTAACATGCCCAACAATCCGCCCGACGAAAGGAACACCGTGACCCAGCACACCGACGATCAGCCAAAGGCCCTGAAGCCGGCGCTCGAATCCATGACCCTGCTGGTCGCCGCCGTCATCGTTCACGACAAGGCCACCAACCGCGTCGTCCTCCTCCAGCGCAGCGAGAACGCCAAGTTCGGCCAGGGCATGTGGGACCTCCCCGTCGGCAAGAGCGAACCGGGCGAACCCATCACGGAGACCGCAGTCCGCGAGCTCTACGAGGAGACCGGCCTCACCGTGAAGCCCGAGCCCCCTCAAGGTCGCCCACATCATCCACGGCGCCTGGGGCGTCGAAGCCCCCAACGGCTTCCTCACGGTCGTCTTCGCAACCCATGAATGGTCCGGAGAACCCGAGAACCGCGAACCTCGCAAACACTCCCGGGTTCGCTGGGTCGACGCCGACGCCGTCCCCCAAGCGTTCGTGGACACCACAGCCAGCGCTCTCCGTCAGTACTTGTCTGACGGACACCCCGTTTCTCTCAACGGATGGGTCTGAGCCCCTAATCCCGGCGCAGAAGATGAGCGGCTGGCGTTGAGAAGCTCACATGGGATTGCACAACCCCTTCCAGTGCCAGGACAGGCGGCGCAGCAGCTCGTCGGTGGTGTCGTCTGGGTGGATCTCGTGGAGCAACTGAGCGAGCCGCAGCGCCTGAGCCACCTTCACGCCCGGTGGCAGACCGAGCGTGCGTATTACATCGGCCGCGCCCACGGCAAGTGATCTACCCGTGTCGGCGAGCAGGGCCCACTCGGCCATGAGCCGCATGGCACTAGTGAAATCAGCTTCGTGCGGCAGCTGGGAGATCGCCTTCTCCCAGCGGGCGCGGTACTGGTCGTGGATGCCATTGAGCTGCCGGTCATCGAGCCGTTCAAGCCCCAGATCGCCAGCAGCCTCCTGGAGGCTGCGCTGGTATCTCGGATAGTCCCGTCGCTCGAGAACCGAGCGCCACTGGTCGACAAGAGTGTCTCGATCGGCGCTCCGTTCCACCGACTTGGCGGTGTCGAAAACGAACTGAGTGTGCGCCTCATTTTGAGCGAGCAATCGTGCCAGACACTCGTGCCACTCGTCGGCAGCGTGCGGTACTGCCGATCCGCACGCTGCCTCGAACCACTCGACGCAGGTCTTCTCCGTCTTCTCGTCCTTGGGTCGACTTCGGTCGACGTGGTGGACGAGGAAGGTACGCAGCCGCCCCAGTACATGGACAAACTTCGCGTCGGGCACTGTGTGCCCCAGAACCTTCGCCTGGGATTCCAGCCAGCCGTGGCTCACCGACCATGCTTCCTTGTACCATGCACTCGTCCAGACGGTCGTGGCGAAGAACGCAGTCTGTGGATGAGAGAAGTCCGGTGGCGGGAGACTGACGTCCATGCCTGCTTGCCGTTCGAGGAGACGACGGGTCAGCCGGTCCAGATCCATGTGCAACCGGGTCATCCGGTTCCAGGCGGCCTCCGGCGCAACGGCAGGTGGCGTAGTCACTGGGCCCCCCTCGTCTCGTGGCGACGCTCCCCGACGGGACCGAGAAGCGTGGGGCCGCGCCGTTCTCCGGGCTCCCGCGGGGGCTCGAGCCAAGGGCCACGCATGTTGAACACCACGTAGGCGTCAAACGTCCGGCCGACGATCGCCTGATCCGCACCGAAGTTGACCGGGTCGAAGGGAAACTCCCGCTGGTAGTCCTCGACCCAGCAGCGACCGCTCCGGGAGTCCGAGTCCACCCGCTGCACCCGGGCGCGGAACACTCTGGGCATGCCGTCCTCGGAACTCGCCACGTAGACGTTGATGACACGCCTGCGGTCGCGCTGTTCGAAGGACAGGCGGTCCAACTCTCGGAAGGCGTCCAGTGCGTGTTCGACCCTGCCCAGGTGGAACAGGGCCAGCGCCCGCATGAACACTACGCGTGGTGAGTTCACCACGTCGTACACCATCGCCAGTTCGGTGAGGTCCAGACATTCCTGCCAGGCCGCGCTGTCCAGGGGCAGCGTCTGACGCTCGCCGGACATGAACCGCTGGCCCGTCCGTGCGAACCACAGCAGATCCACCGCGAGACGGATGCACCTCTCGTCCTGGAGCCGGTCCGGCCGCTCGCGGAGATGCTCCAGCGCCCGCCGGGCACTCTCCTGCTGGGGGTTCTTCTGCAGGAAGCCGCTCACCTTGAGGGCGTAGAAGAAGGCGGCCAGTGGCTCGTCGTACGCTTCGAGCTTCTTGAGCTGCTGTTCGGCCAGCACCGTGTCCCCGGCTAGGGTCGCGATCTCCTCGAACTTGCTGTGGTAGCGGGCCGCCTGGCGTGGGTCTAGCGTGTCCGGGTCGATCGCCGTCAGCATCGACAGACAGTTTCCGAGCAGGGTGGCGGAAGCTTCGTCGGACAGGACGCTGGCCTTGAGCGTGTTCAGGCACACCCAGCACAGGACGTCGACCGGGTAGTAGTTCGTCCCCTCACAGGACAGCGCGGACTGCACGCTTCGCTGAACGGCCTGTAGTTGGTCGGTGATATACGCCTCGGAGGGCGGGGAAGAGGGCAGCCGGCAGTACAGAAGTTCGTACAGCTGCGAGCCGCGCACACTGGCCTGCTCGACGTAGAGGTTGAGTCTGATCTGCGGTCTCAGGCCCACGTCCTCTGCCGAGCGGAGAACCTCGTCGACGGCTTCCTGGGCCGTCTCCAGTGCGGCCATGCGCATGTCAGGGTCGGTACCCTCCCGCCGCTGGTCCCGGACCGCCCATTCCCTGCGCAGATTGACTTCCTTGTGTGTGAGTCTGGCGTGGACCACCGGGTCGGTCACGCGCATACACAGTTCCGCTACGGAGTCGGCGAATTCGAGGTAGTGCGCTCCGTAGAGGCGCTGGTCGCGGTCGCCCTGCGGCCCGATGCGGGTCAGTAGTTCAAGGGCGAAGTCGATCTCGGGGCCGCCACCCCGTGCCCGTGCGTCGGGGCGTACGAGTTCGAGGACCTCGGCGATCTGCGATGCCTCCCGCCCCTTTCCCGAGCCCCTTGCCTGCGTCAGCAGCCGGGCCTCCAGCTGGTTGCGGCCGCCGAGAGTGTAGTTGCCCACTTCGTCCTCATCCCAGCGGATGATGTCTATGCCGCTGAGCAGGTCGGGGAGGTTGCGTACACCGTCACGGCCGATGGTCCGCAGGGCTAGTTCAAGCGGCATGCGCAGACCGTGACTGTGAATCAGCAGGACGAGCCCCAGCAGCCGTTCGTAGGGGTCGTTCTCCACGGAGGCCAGGGTGTCGCCGTTGTGGTCCAGAACCGCCTCCAGACCGTGCAACAGTCCGGCTCTTTCGAGTGCGTCCGCCATGGCGCTGTTCGCCCGGAAGTCCATACGGGTGCGCGCGGCCGTGTTGAGTAGTTGTTCCGACCGGCGCAGCTCCAGGGCCAGCCCGCTGGACAGCGAGCCGTGCACCTCGGGCAGCAGCCGGTACAGCGCCGCGAGGAACGACTTGTCGCGCGATACGGCCTGCTCGTCACCGGGCTTGAGCCGGACGCCGAAATCCCCCAGGTAGCGCAGGAAGCGCTGCAGCTCCTTGCCGGCGAGTGTCGCGGGGGCCTGGATGAAGTCCCGCCCGGGTACGTAACGGGAGTCGGCGGGCGAGGACTTTCCGGAGGGCCCCTGTCTGCGCCTGTGAGGCCCGGCGAAGAGGTCCGCGTCCCAGTAGCAGCTGCCCACGACTACGACCTTCCGGCCGCGGCTGCGCAGATAGTCGAAAAGCCGTTGATACTCCTGCGGCTCGATCATGCCGTCCCAGACGATCAGAGTGTTACCGCCCGCCTGTTCCTCGGCCCAGAGACAGAAGTCGTCGAGTGCCTCGTACTCAGGTCGGGTCGAGCGTCTGGGGATGTGCAGCACGACGCGTCGTCCGCTGCGTGCCGTCTGGAAGGCCAGCCGGGCCAGCGCGACGCTCTTGCCTGTGCCGGACTGCCCGACGACCAAGAGCGGGCCCCTCTGTCCCCGGGCGCCAGCGGACTGCTCCACGAGGTCCGCAAGAGCCTGCTCGAAGGACCGCTCGAACGACAGCCCCCGGGCATGGGCCCACCATGCCGGGGAGCCGTCGCTTGTGCCGAGGAACTCCCGAAACTTCTGGTATCGGCGCTCGGACGATTCGGCGGGCGGTTCGTCGAGCAGGTCGACGTCCACGGGGCGGGCGTGCGGCAGGATGCGCTGCCATCGGCTCCGGTCCATCGTCAGGAGCCGGTCACCTACGCGCAGGGCCCGGGTGAGTGCCGTCGCCGGAGGTTCCTCGCTCAGTCGGCCCGTACTACGGGCCTCGACCACGACCGACGCGAAGGATTCCCGGTGGGGGACGAGAACCTGAAGATCGATGGCCTCCTGGATGTGGTCGTCCGCGAGGATCTCGTCGGTGGCCGAGAACAGGTGCACCTGGCCCGGCACGGCGTCGCAGATCTGCGCATACAGCGTTTCGGAGGTGAGCCAGTCATCGAGACCCCAGCCCTCAATCACCAGGAGCCCTCTGGGGGTGAGAGCGTCGGACACAACGCGGCCGAGCGCCTCGGCCGCGATCGCCCGGCGGCGGGTCAGCTCGGGTCTGGTCGCGGGAGGCTGGTCGTCGGCGGGCTGGTCCACTCCGCCGAAGAGCATGAGCGCCTGGACATCGAAGGCATTGCGCGAAACCCGGGTCCGATCGCGCTGAGGGACGATTTGTTGAATGGTTCGCCACTCACGCTGCAGGCCCGCTCGCCACGCCGGGTCCACGGCCGAGGAGAATACCCCATTCCAGGGGAACTCCAGAATGGTCCGCACAGGAGGCGGTAGCACCAGCGCCCGCCCGGCCTCGGTCAGCGCCTTAGCCGCAGCCTGACGCTGCCCCGGGGCGAGACCGAGCATCGCCCGGTAAACACTCTGCTGGGGCTCATTGACCCCCAGAGCCCTGGCCAGTGGACCAGCCAGGGGGTCGGAGCCGGTCTCGATCGACAGGTAGCGTTGGCCGAGCAGCAGGAAACACGGCCCACGGTCCAAGCGTTCGAGCAGAGCCTGATTTCCCACGTGCATGACGTCTCCAAGACTGTGCAGGCGTGCTGCTGGACGCAGTCGCAGCATGCAGCGGTAATTCTGCCTCAGGGTAAGAAAGTTGAGGGGCGGACTCGACAACCTCGATGGCGGACAGTGCCCGAAGCCGTCGGTGGAGGACAGTCCGTCGACGAGGGCAGGGATGGCGTCGGAGCCGATGCCGATCAGTTCTGCGCGGGCGTTGTACGGCGGGCTGGTCGAGTCGTCGAGCTGCTGGATGAGTCTCTCGAGGTGAGTGGTGAGTGGTCATGGTGATCGCGCCGCCAGAAGGTGGGCAGCCACCAGCAGGGCGCCGAGCGGTCCTCGGGGCACGCGGCGCGGTCCTCGGCCGCCCAGTCCTCAAAGGAATCACGCGTCAGGTCGACGGGCGCCAGGCGAGGTCGAGCGGCTCGTCCTCGGCCGGCGGACGAACCGCCAGCGTCCTTTGGGCCTCGATCAGGGAGACCCTGTTCGCGCCGCCGCTCATGCTGGGTCAGCGGAACTGGACCCCGTCGTCCTCCCAGAAGCAAACGGGGCAGATCTCGTACGAGCCAGGCAGGGCGTCGATCACGCGGTGCCCACAGCAGGGGCAGGGGTAGCGGTCGCTCACCTGGGCAGTCTCCTTGCCGGTCCCGCCGGTGCGCCATGGATTCTCGGCCTCCGCCTGCCCGGCCCGTCCGCAGCCAGTCCGCAGGACACCCGTAAGCGGCCGTCGGAAGCCAACGCACGCCAACGAGGAAACCCCAGTTCAGAGCCCTGGATGGAGATCCGCCGCAGGTCAGGACCAGACCGCACACATTCCGCTTCAAACCCCTTCGCGCCGGCGGCGCCTACCCCTCCTCCGCCCCCAGCGACCTCTCCGCCACCCGCTCCAGATGCCGTGCGAAGACCTGGCGGGCCTCCGGTGTCAGGGAGCGCAGGGCCACCAGTGCCGTGATCACCACGTCGCACAGTTCCGACTGGACGTCCTCCCAGGTGTGGCTCACGCCCTTGCGGGGGTTCTGGCCGGTCGCGCCGATCACCGCCTCGGCCGTCTCGCCGACCTCCTCCTGGAGCTTCAGCATGCGCAGCAACAGGCCTTCGCGGCCGGTGACCGGCTGATCCGATTCCAGCCAGCTCCACAACGCGTCCACGGTGGTCCACAACTCGGGCGACACAGCGTCTCGATCAGCCATACGAGCAGCCTGCCAGGCCGCCGGACCCCGGCGTCGCGCCGCCCGCCACCCGGAGGGGATTCGGCTCCGCGATCGCCTTGACGGTCCGTCATGTCAGCCTTATGGCGGGCTAGTTACATTCATGCACAGCCCTTGTGCAATTCCTGTGGAAGCCTCAATCTTTCGGCTGACGCACAGGTGAGCACCACAGCTGCTTGTCATGCTCCTGTCCACCTGAACGTCGCCCCCACACCGACGCACCACCGATTGAGGAGGACCCCTCAGATGGCAGTGATGCGTACTCCCCACCGCACCACCCGGCGAAGACTGGCCGCGATCGGCGCCCTGACCAGCGCCGTGCTCACCGCGGGATTCGTCTCCGCGCTGCCCGCAGGCGCGGCGGAAGGCCACATCCAGTACGAGGGCGCAGCGAACGCCGTCGCCGACAGCTACATCGTGACCCTGAAGGCGGACCGGGCTCGCTCGGGCTCCGCCGAGGGCCGCGCGCTGGCCGCGAAGTACGGCGCCACCATCGAGCGCACGTACAAGAAGGCCCTCAACGGCTATGCGATCGAGGCCTCCGAGACCGAGGCGAAACGTCTCGCCGCCGACCCGGCCGTCGCCGCCGTCGTCCAGAACCGCACCTTCACGATCGACGGCACCCAGCCCAGCCCGCCCTCCTGGGGCCTGGACCGCATCGACCAGCGCAACCTCCCGCTGAACAGCTCGTACACCTACCCGGACTCGGCCGGCGAGGGCGTCACCGCGTACGTCATCGACACCGGCGTCCGCATCACGCACAGCGACTTCGGCGGCCGCGCCTCCTACGGCTACGACGCCATCGACAACGACAACACCGCCCAGGACGGTCACGGCCACGGCACCCACGTCGCGGGCACGGTCGCCGGCAACGCCTACGGCGTCGCCAAGAAGGCGAAGGTCGTCGGCGTCCGCGTGCTGAACAACTCCGGCTCCGGTACGACCGCCCAGGTCGTCGCCGGTATCGACTGGGTCGCCCAGAACGCGGTCAAGCCGGCCGTCGCCAACATGTCCCTCGGTGGCGGCGCCGACACCGCCCTCGACACCGCCGTACGCAACGCCATCGCCTCCGGTGTCACCTTCGCCGTCGCGGCCGGCAACGAGACCACCAACGCCTCGACCAGGTCACCCGCGCGCGTGACCGAGGCGATCACCGTCGGCGCCACCACCAGCACCGACGCCAAGGCGAGCTACTCCAACTTCGGCACGGTCCTGGACCTGTTCGCCCCGGGCTCCTCGATCACGTCCGCCTGGAACACCAGCGACTCGGCCACCAACACCATCTCCGGTACGTCGATGGCGACCCCGCACGTCGCCGGAGCGGTGGCGCTCTACCTGGCCGGCAACCCCTCGGCCACGCCCGCCCAGGTTTCCAGCGCGCTGACGTCCGCGGCCACCCCCAACGTCGTCACCAGCCCCGGCACCGGCTCGCCCAACCGCCTGCTGTACGTGGGCGGCGGCAACCCGACGCCGCCCGGCCCGCGCTTCGAGAACACCGGTGACGTCGCCATCGCCGACAACGCGACGGCCGAGTCCCCGGTGACGGTCACCGGCGTCTCCGGCAACGCTCCCGCCGCGCTCTCCGTCGAGGTCCACATCGTCCACACGTACATCGGTGACCTCCAGGTGCAGCTGATCGCCCCCGACGGCACGGCGTACACCCTCAAGGGCTACGGCACCGGCGGCAGCGCGGACAACATCGACGCCACGTACTCCGTCAACGCGTCCTCCGAGGCAGCCAACGGCACGTGGAAGCTGAGGGTCAGCGACAACGCGCGGTACGACACCGGGCGGATCGACGCCTGGGCGCTCCAGTTCTGACGCCTGACGCCCGCTCATCCTTCGTCCTCGCGGTCCCGGCCGGAAGCCCGGCCGGGACCGCGAGGACGAGGCACGTTCCTCAGAAGCCCCCGGAGAACTTGGGCTCCTCCGGGTACGGCTCCGGCTCGGTCACCCATCCCGCCGTCAGCACCAGCCGTGAGTGCCGGTGCAGGGCCAGGAAAGCCGAAGGGGCGCTCGAAGCGGGCCGTGTTCGGTCCCGTCCGCCGGCCCGACCGGGATACGGTCGACGAGCCCGCCCGTGCGCTTCGTCGCCCAGGCGTCCAGCGCCGCCCCGATCGGTGGCCACGTCCCCGGTGAGCACCCCGTGCGCCGCGGCGGGCAGCCCGGCATCCCAGGCTTCCTTCAGCTCCAGCGTGCGTCTCGTCCACAGGCCCAGGGCCGCGTCCAGGCCGCGCGTCGTGGCCAGGCGGCGACCAACTCCCGTGCGGCGCCCGCCGCCTGGTCCGCGGTAAGGCCCACCGCGTCCGCCGGCTCCGCCCGCGCCGCGCCCCCGGCCCCGTCCGTGAGCAGGTCGAGCAGGGGCCACACCCCGGCCGCCGAGATCGCCGTACCGTCCGTGACATTCCTGGCCCAGCGGGCCGTCAGCCGGTTCACGGCATGTGCCGTGGTACGCGCAATCCGCATTCCGCCCCCACTCGTCCCCCGCTTACGATGCGCCAGTCGCACCCGTCGCACCCGCGATCCGTACGGCAGTTCCGAACCCTCCGCAGCCCGAACCAGGAGCACCGTACCTGTGTCCATACCCCCGCCCCCTGGGCCCCAGCAGCCGCAGGACCCTCAGGGCCCCTACGGCCAGTACCCGGCCCCGCAGGCCCAGGGACCGTACGGTGCCCAGGGGTACTACGGCACCCAGGGACCGTACGGCGCTCCGGGGCCGTACGGTCAGCAGTCGCCGTACGGGGCATGGGGCCCCTATCCGCCGCCCGGGCTGCCGCCGGTCAACGGTGCCGCGATCGCCGCCCTCGTGCTCGGCATCCTCTGCTTCCTGCCGGCCGTCGGGCTGGTGCTCGGTCTGATCGCGCTGCGCCAGATCAAGCGGAAGGGTGAGCGCGGCAAGGGCATGGCGATCGCCGGGGCCGTGCTGTCGACGGTCGGCCTGGCCCTGCTGACCCTGACCTTCTCGACGGGCGGCGCGTCCGACTTCTGGGAGGGCTTCAAGGAGGGCGCGCGGGAGAGCGCGATCGTCTCGCCGGACAAGGGCGAGTGCTTCGACGCGCCCACCGGATCGCTGGCGGGGGAGACGTACGACGTCGAGGTGGTGCCCTGCTCCGGCAAGCACGACGGCGAGGTGTTCGCCACCGTCACCGTGCCCGGCGGCACCTTCCCGGGCGACGACCACGTCGCGAAGGTCGCCGACGACAAGTGCTACGCCCTGGAGCCCGACTACGCCATGGACAGCTGGGCGGTGCCCGACGACGTCGACGTGTACTACCTGACGCCGACCCGGGAGAGCTGGGCCCTCGGCGACCGTGAGATCACCTGCCTCTTCGGCAACACCGACGAGAAGGGCAGCCTGACGGGCTCCCTGCGCAACGACGAGACGACCCTGGACGCGGACCAGCTCGCGTACCTGGAGACGGTGGTCGCGATCGACGCCGTCATGGGCGAGGAGCCCGAGGCGTTCCCCGACGAGGACCTGCCGGTGAACCAGGCATGGGCACAGGACATGCGCGACGTGCTCGCCGAGCAGGGCGCCGCACTGGAGGCGCACACCTGGCCCGCCGACGCGGAGCGGCCGATGGCCGCCCTGGTCAAGGAGCTGGCGTCGGCCCAGGAGGACTGGGCGAAGGCCGCGGACGCCGGGGACGCCGACACCTTCTACGTGCACTACGACGAGGGGTACGGGTTCTACGACGGCCAGGCCACCGTCACCGCGCGCGAAGCTCTGGGCCTGGACACTAGTCCGCCCGCCGGTGCCTCCGGCGAGGCGGCCCCGGACAAGGAGGTGTGAGCGCGCCGAGGTGTGGGCGCGCCACAGGTCTTTGATCCACTTCCGTCGCCGGGGGAGTGATCGGCCTCATAGCGGGGAGAAACTGCCTGCGTAAAGCCTGCGGGGGCCAGAAGTCATCACATTGAGTGATTCTCTGGCCTTCGCTTGCCTGGCACAACCCACGGTTGCCACGCTGTTGCTGTCTGTACAACCTGATGGGAGCGGCCAGTGACATTCGGTGAGCAGCCGGCGTACCTGCGCGTCGCGGGTGATCTCCGCCAGAAGATCGTCGACGGTCAGCTGCCACCGCATACGCGTCTGCCCTCGCAGGCGAGAATCCGCGAGGAGTACGGGGTCTCGGACACGGTCGCGCTGGAGGCCCGCAAGGTGCTGATGGCGGAGGGTCTGGTCGAGGGCCGGTCCGGCTCCGGGACCTATGTGCGGGAGCGGCCTGTGCCCCGCAGCATCGCCCGCTCCGGGTACCGCCCTGCCGGTGGCGCCACGCCCTTCCGGCAGGAGCAGGCCGACGCCGCCGCGCGTGGCACCTGGGAGTCCCGCAGCGCGCAGACCGCGGCGAGCGGCGCCATCGCCGAGCGGCTCGGCATCCGGCCGGGCGACCGCGTGATGTGCACCAAGTACCTCTTCCGGGACAGCGGCGAGCCGATGATGCTCTCCACCTCGTGGGAGCCGCTCGCCGTCACCGGGCGCACGCCGGTGATGCTGCCCGAGGAGGGTCCCCTCGGCGGCATGGGTGTCGTCGAGCGCATGGCCGCCATCGACGTGGTCGTGGACAACGTCACCGAGGAGGTCGGCGCCCGCCCCGGACTGGCCGAGGAGCTGCTCACGCTCGGTGGCGTCCCCGGACATGTCGTCCTCGTCGTCCAGCGCACCTTCTACGCCTCAGGGCGACCGGTCGAGACGTCGGACGTCGTGATCCCGGCCGACCGCTACCGGGTCGCCTATCACCTTCCGGTGAAGTAGCGCACAACCGTGCGGCAGTTGCCCCCGGCACGGGCGTGCCGGGAGCCCTTTCACGCGCCGGTGGAATCCGGACGTTCTCGCAGGTGACTCCGGGCGTGCCCGGTACGCCGCTGACCGGATGCGCCGAGGTGTGCGCACGGCGCGTTCGACCTTGTGCGCCCCCTTGGTGCTGGCTTGTTGCGTACCTCTTTGTGAAAAGCCGTATTCGCTGCGTGAAGGTTAGGCGTAGGCTCGGGCATATGCGGATTGCGGTTTCCTTAGCGGGCGGGGCGCGCGGGCCGAGGGCGGGAAGCGGAGGGGCGCGATGAACGACAGCACGGTGACTCTCCCGTGGCTGGTCATACGGCAGGACGACAGCGGCAATCGCTACCGCGTGGGCAGGTACGCGACGCGGTCCGAGGCCCAGAAGATCGCGGACAGCCTCGAGAGCCGGGGGCACAAGCAGCTCTATTGGGTCGAGCGCATCGGGCAGGACGGGGACCTCGAGGCGTGAGGGTGCCGCCAGGGCGCTCCCGTAGGCTCCGGCGCATGACGGAACGGATCGTGGTGGTCGGCGCGGCCCTGCTCGACGGCGGCCGGCTGCTCGCCGCGCGCCGCAGCGCGCCCCCCGAGCTGGCCGGCCGCTGGGAGCTGCCCGGCGGCAAGGTGGAGCCCGGTGAGACGCCCGAGGCGGCGCTGGAGCGGGAGTTGCGGGAGGAACTCGGCGTCGAGACGGAGCCCGTGCGGCGCGTGCCGGGGGAGTGGCCGCTGAGATCGCCGTACGTCCTCCAGGTGTGGACCGCGCGGCTGCGGGCCGGCTCCCCCGAGCCGAAGGCCCTCCAGGACCACGACGAACTGCGCTGGCTGACTGCCGCGACGCTGTGGAGCGTGGAGTGGCTGGAGCAGGACGTGGCGGCGGTCCGGGAGGTGGCGGGGGAGCTGGACGCCGACATCGCGGGGGCGTGACCGGCGTGATCGGCCGGCGTGTGGAAGCGCGAGCGGCGTGATTCGGCGCCCTGGTCCGGGCGTTGGTGCTCGACCTCGATCCGTACGCCGTTGGTGCCACAGTGCGCCCTTCCTGTGGGTACTGCCCCAGGGATATCGGGTATGTGCCCATTAACCCCACGAAACCGGACATGGGTGGGCCTACTGTCCTGGGAAGTGATCGGCGTGATCGACACCGATGGAGACTGCGCCGAGTGGACCTTCCCCGCCGACCCCACGGCCGCGCGCACCGCACGTTCCGTCGTCCGCCGCCAGTTGCACGGCTGGGCGCTCGACAGTGTGAGCGACATCACTGCCTTGCTGGTCAGCGAGCTGGTGACGAACGCGTTGCGCCATGCGACGGGCCCCATCGGGGTACGCCTGGTGCGTCCCGCCGACCTGTCCGACGTCCTGCTCGTGGAGGTCTCCGACCCGCTCCCCGAGCCGCCCCGTGAACGCGCTCCCCGCCTCGAGGACGAGAGCGGGCGCGGTCTGCAACTGGTGGCATCGTCCTCGCGCCGCTGGGGAACCAGGCCCGGGGAGTCGGGCAAAACGGTGTGGTTCGAGCTCGCCGTCCCGGACTGAAGAACGGTCCCGGGGCGCTTACACCGGTCGTACTCCTGTCCACGAACGGGATTGGGCCGGAAGCCGTTGCCCTCAGGCGTGATTCGAGGGTGTGTCCCCTGGTTAGAAGACTGGAAGTGTTGTCGCGGCACGGTCCGAAAACCGCCTGGATCGTGCTGTGATCGTGAACACCGTGTTGTGCGGCGCCGTAGTGCTGGATACTGTGGGCAGCCGCCCCCGGTGACCGGTACCGGACGCGGTGAGCTGGAGGGGACGGTTCGCGTGAGCGAGATACCAGCGAAGGCCACGGAGTCCGAGGACCCGTCGGACGGCGCGAGGACGGAGGCCATGGGTGCCTCCGTTGAGATGCCGCTCACGGACGCCCTGTGGCAGAGCAGTCCGCCCGGCTCCATCTACGACTACATCAAGGTCGCGTCCTTCTCCATCGGCCCCGACGGGCTGGTCGACCAATGGAGCCTGCGCGCCGAGAACCTCTTCGGCATCCCGGCCGAGCGCGCCGTCGGCATGGACCCCATCGCGGCGTTCATCGACCCCGATCTGCGTGAGCGCGGACAGCGGAAGATGGCCGAGATCCTCGACGGGCGCGAGTGGACCGGCGTCATCCCCTTCCGGCTGCCGGACACGGCCGACGGCGGGCGCGGCGGCACGGGCCTCGCCGAGGTCTATGTGATGCCGACCCGCACGGAAGGCGGCGACAAGGCGGCCGTCTGCATAGTCGTCGACGTCCGCGTGCTGCGCCGCATCGAGACGGACCTCGCCGCCTCGCAGGCCATTTTCGGTCAATCCCCGTTCGGCTTCCTGCTGATCGACGCCGATCTGAAGGTGCGGCGCGCCAACCAGCGGTTCGCCTCCGTCTTCGGCGGCACACCCGACGACCACCGCGGCCGCGGGGTCCATGACTATCTGCCGCGCGGCGAGGCCGAGCGGGTCGCCGCGACCCTGCGCCGGGTCCTGGAAACCGGCGACAGCATCACGGACATGCACGTCACGGGCTTCCGCCCCGGCTCCGACGAGCGCCGTCACTGGTCGGTCAACCTCTACCGGGTGCACAGCGGAACGGGCAGCCCCATCGGCATCGCCTGGCTGGGAACCGACATCACCTCCCGCCGCGCCGCCGCCCGCGAGGCCGCCGCCGCCCGGCGCAATCTCGCTCTCCTCAACGAGGCCGGAGCGCGCATAGGCAACTCCCTCGACCTGGAGACCACCGCCCGCGAACTCCTCGACGTCGTCGTCCCCGGCTTCTGCGACCTGGCCACCGTCGACCTCTACCAGGGGCTGCTGGTCGGCGACCAGACCCCGCAGAGCCTCGCCGACGGCAGCGCCGAACTGCGCCGCGTCGCCTTCGCCAGCGCGGTCTCCGACGCCCCGTTCGCGGGCACGGGCGATCCGGTCACGGTCGGCGCCGTCCACCACTATCCATTCAACTCGCCCTGCGCCGACGCGCTGCGCACGGCCCGCACACAGATCGTCCCCGCCGAGGAGGGCGGCCTCGTCCAGTCCACGCTGGCCGTGCCGATGGTCGCCCACGACACGGTCGTGGGACTCGCGCAGTTCTCGCGTACGAAGGGCAGCGAGCCGTTCGGCGAACGGGACCGCGACCTCGCGGTGGAGCTGGCCGCGCGGGCCGCCGTCTGCATCGACAACGCCCGGCTCTACCGTCGTGAGCACGAACGCGCGTTGATACTGCAACGGTCCCTGCTCCCGCCGGGCGACCCGGTCGCCTCCGGCCTCGACATCGCCTGCCGCTACCTGCCGGGGAACGCCTCCACGGGGCGCCCCAGCGAGGTCGGCGGCGACTGGTTCGACGTCATCGAACTGCCCGGGCACCGCACCGCGCTGGTGGTGGGCGACGTCATGGGCCGCGGCCTGCGCGCCGCGGTCGCCATGGGCGAACTCCGCACGGCCGTGCGCACGCTGGCCCAGCTCGACCTCGAACCGGCCGAGGTGCTCTCCCAGTTGGACGAGATCGCCCGTGGCCTCGGCACCCCCGGCGGCATCCAGCAGGCCACCCGGGCCGCCCGGCGCCCCCGCGAGGCGGACCTCTCCGAGGTGTACCTGGCGACCTGCGTGTACGCGGTCTACGACTCCGTCACCCGCCGGTGCACCTTCGCCAACGCGGGCCATCTGCCGCCGGTCCTGGTCGAGCCCGGGGAGCCGGCGCTGATGCTCGACGTGCCGCCCGGGCTGCCGCTGGGCGTCGGTGGGGAACCCTTCGAGGAGGTCGAGGTCGAACTCCCCGAGGGCGCGCTGCTCGCGCTCTACACGGATGGACTGGTCGAGTCCCGGGACCATCCGCTGGACGAGGGCCTCCAGGCGTTCGTCGGGGCGCTCACCGACCCCACCCGCCCTCTGGAGGACGTCTGCGACCAGGTCCTCAACACCCTCGACACCCACCACGGCGAGGACGACCTCGCCCTGCTCATGGCCCGCGTCCAGGGCCTGCCCGCGGAGTCGGTCGGCGACTGGACGCTGCCGCGCGAGCCGCGCAGCGTGGGCCGGGCCCGCGAGTACGCGCGCGGCCAGCTCCTGAGCTGGGACATGGAACCGCTGGTCGACACGACGGAGCTGCTGGTCAGCGAACTGGTGACGAACGCGCTGCGCTACGGCGAGGGCGAGATCAGGCTGCGCCTGCTGCTGGACCGCACCCTGGTGTGCGAGGTCTGGGACTCGGGCCTGGTCCAGCCCCGCCGCCGCCGCGCCCGCGACACCGACGAGGGCGGCCGCGGCCTGCAACTCGTCGGTCTCCTGTCGGCGGCGTGGGGCTCACGCCGGACCCACCGGGGCAAGACGGTGTGGTTCGAACTACCGCTGCCGGACGGCGAGACCGGCGTGATGGATCCGGCGGAGGCACTGCTGAGCCTGTTCTAGGCGGAGTCAGCCGGTCGGTCACCGTGGTCGCAGGCGTGCTTTCACAAGCGGTGCGCGGGGACCGAGGGGTTGACCCAGTGCCAGTCGACTGGATCCCACGTCTTCTTCAGGGCCAGGCGCTGCTTGGCGTGGGTTCGCAGGGCGTCCGCCATGACCGTCGCGAGGTCGGCGAGCTCGCCGGGCGCGGTTACGCGCAGAATCAGATGCTACTTGCGATGGACCAGCAGCAGGTCGCCGTCGGGTGAGCAGGCAGTGAGCACGAAGTGGGACAGCGGCTTGAAGGTCTTCGAGTCGGTCTCCAGTCGAGCACGCAGCACACCGGCCTTGTTCCAGGCGTACAGGCCGTAGCGGTTCAGGTGGTAGACCCTGCCGCGGCCCGGGTCGGACGCGAGGGTGAAGCAGAAGCCGGTAAGGGGACTGTCGCGGTGTGCGTCCAGACCTTGGAGACGTCCAACCATCTCGCCCTGATCGTCGACGAGAGCGAAGAGGAACGGCTGGCCGCGACTGCCGCTACGGAAGGTCCGGGCGAAAAGGGGGCCACGAAAAGGTCGTCGGCCAGGGGAACGGGCCGACCGAGTCGCGAGTCGTGCCACCCCGACAGTCGGTCCTCCCCGGCAGCCAGTTCGGTCAGCGACGGGCGGGGACGGTGGTCGCGGCCGACCGGGCTGCCCTGATGCCGGACATGGGCCTTGAGATCCCTGTCGCTGTGGCGGGCCGGCGCCGGGTCGAGGGAGGCGATGGCCTCGATCGACGGCCGCTCGGTGGGAGTCAGAGGTCCGTCGGCCACTCCGACGAGGTTGGTGATGGAGCTGCCGTAGCCCCATACGCCGTATTCGGAGGCCGAGCACAGCAGGCGCCCGGAAGGTGTGACGCCGATGGAGCCGGCGAATCCGCCTCCCGGTGTGAACTCCTCGAAAGGTCGCTGGTCCTGCGAGTCATAGGTGGCCAGCACACTCCTCAGGTCGGGTGTGACAAGAGTGGTGCAGTCCGGTGTGGCATTGACGGTCAGTGTGCCGTCCGGCAACACACACAAGGTCATGTCGTCGCCCTTTGCCACGGCTGAGATGTCCGTGTCTCCGTGGGTGGCACAGGCCGGCGCGCTGGCCACTGCCTCCCCGTCAGGGGAGTAGCGGTTGATGACCCAGTAGGCGAAGTCGGCGACCGCTGGGTCCGCTTCGTCGTCGGCTGTGTCCCAGACGTACCGGTTCACGTGGTACAGCGCGTAAACATCTCCGCCAGGTGCGGCCACGACGTCTTGGGCATCCATGCTCCATCCCTGGGAGTGCATGGTCAGGTCTATGCGGTGGGTGTCCACAAGCATGCCCGGAAGGGCCAGCGGCAGCGTCTGGATCATGCCTGTCCTTGTGTGTGGAGCCACCGAGAACGGGGGCGGTCGCGCCTGCGGAACGGGCGCGACACGCCACACATCATGTCGGGAATTCGCCGAGCCAGTTGCGACCGAGGAGGGTAGCGGGGAGGTACTCGGACTCGATCTCGATGGGGATGCCCGCGTCGTGGGCGAAGCAGGCAATGGCGAGGGGAGCGAGCGCGACGAGGCCTGAAGCCTGGAAGGCCCGGCTCTCCTCGGTCCAGTACTCCTTGTGCCACTGAAGGGCGTTGGCGAGAGCCTTGTTGAAGCCTGCCTCGTCCTTGCGAAGGAAGCGGTGGAACATCTCCATCGGAGGGTAGAGCAGCCTGCCCGCCGTTTCCGGGTCGGCGGCGACTTCCGGGTCGGTGCCGTCGACCGCGGCCACGAGCTTCGGCCCGAGGTCGGGACCGCCGCGCCAGTAGGTCTGGAGCGTGTCGATCCACGCGTAGTGGTACTCGTCGAACTGCGCGCCGTTTTCGCGGAGCAGAGACAGGGGCACTTGGCTCAGGGCAGTGATCCTGTCCCGTTCCCGGCACACCACAGCGAGGTAGAAGGCGCTGATCCAGCTGCCCGGGTTCACATACCACTGGGGGCCGGTGGCCTGGAGCGTGCGGTCCTTGTGGGCGATGCGGCACCGGACGTGGTCCTCGTCAGTGGTCGCGGCAGCGAACACGGCGGAACCGACCTGCATCGCGTTGACCCAGGCATCCCATGTGGGGAAGATCGAGGCCCTGGGGTCGACCAGGCAGCGTGACTGGGCCAAGGTGAGCGAGATGCGCTGGGCATCGCCCAACCTGGTGGAGCGTTCTTCCAAACCGTCGATCAGCGCCTGGGTGTTCTCCTGGAGCACCGCGAGGCCCTCTTCCGCGTTCTCCGTGGGCAAGGGAGGGCGGGGGATCATCGAGACCAACGCGATTCTCCTTAGAAGATCTTGAAGTGCTTGAGCTCGGCGCCAGCATACTTACCGGTGTTTTCCGCAGCCTGGACGAGGACGTAATTCAGGCTCTTGTTCTCGATGGCCGTTCGTATCTCCTCGGCGTACTTGGCGTCCTTCGGGGAGAAGACGGCACGCTCGTCCATGTCGGCGAGGATCGTGCGGACGTACTCGATCGTTCCCTGCTTGACCATGGTGCCGCTGTCCTGCGCACCGTTGCCCTGGCGCCAGTCCAGCCTCGCGTTGGGGCCCTTCGCCTCGACGATGATGAGGTTGCCGTCCTTGTCACGCCAGAGCTGGTCGAACCTCCTCGAACCGTTGGCCGTTTCAGGAAGGTCGGTGATCTCCCGCGCCCCGTCGAACTCCTTCTGCACGAGCATGTGCCGGCGTGCGGCCTCCTCGCCGAGGGCCTCGCCCAGCTTGCTGTTGTTGGAGACCCCCTCGCCGACCGTTGTGTCGAAGTTCTTCTGCGCGTCCGCGAGTGCTCGCGCTGCCTCATCGGTCGGTGTGGCGTCGAACGCCCTTTGAGCGTTGGACAGCTCCATGCCTGCGATGCGCTTCGCCGAAACCTCGTCGAGGTGGTTGATGTTCTCCGGGGCGACCGTGTCGCGACCCCTGTCCAAGGGAGAGAGCTGGAACCTCTCCGGGTTCGCGTACGGCATCGCGTCCGCGGCCATCCAGCCGCCGCCCGGTTTCTCGACGAGCTTCGGCAGGAGCTGGCCGTCGACCATCGCCTCGGCGTTGTTGCGCTTGCCGGGCCCCCACTTGTCGTAGTGCTCCGCCCGCCAGACCGGGTCCTCGTTGGCCAGTCGGACGTGCTCGCGGGTGATCGCCGCTCGCTCCGCGGGCGTCCGGTCGGCGGCGGGCGTCTCACGCGCCGCCTCGTACTCCGCACGGTGCGCGGCTTCGTCCGAGCCGCGGGTCACGTCGTCCAGGCCGGCCAGGCCGTCCGGGAGGGCGCCACCGGGCGACAGGGGTTCGAGGGGGTTGCCGCCTGTGCCGGGGCCGCCGGTGTGGGCATCTCCTGAGCCGGGCCCGTCGGCGTGGGAACCGCCCGACCCGAGGTTGTCGGTGACTCCGCCGGGCAGGTTGTTCCCCGCGCCGGGTACGTGGTTGCCCGGGCCTCCGACGGGGGTACGGGTGTCGACGCTGTTGGTCGGCAGGTTGTCGGCGCGGCCTCCGGGCAGGTTGTCGGCTGTGCTGCCGGGGAGGTTGTCGGCTGTGCTGCCGGGGAGGTTGTCGCCGATGCGGCCGAGGTCGCCGACGTCGCTGCCGAGGCGGATGTGCTGGCCGGCGTTGTCGGCCGCGTGGACGGC
>NZ_JBHWJQ010000052.1:0-47621 GCF_042731435.1 Streptomyces sp. NPDC059861
TCACGCCTACAACTACCATCGGTGCCACACCGCACTCGGAGGCCAACCCCCGATCAGCCGAGTCAACAACCCTGCGGGTCAATACACCTAGGACCCAAGGGTCCAGAGGGCTGGGGTGGCCTCGAGGCCCTAGCGGTTCGTCGTGCCGCACGCGCGTGTACGGCACGACGCACCGGCACGCTCAGATCCCGCGCGGCAGCCGCACGTGGACCACCGACGTCTCGATCCCGCTGTCGACCAGTCGGCCCTGCGCGTCGAACGCCTCGACGCCGTCCGTCATGCCGAAGTCGTTGTCGTTGATCAGCGCGAGCGTGTAGCGGTCCACGCGCGCGACGCCCTCGATCTTGCCGGGCACGCCGGTGACCTTCCCCAGGTCGACGACCAGCCGCTTGCCGAGCACCGGGACGCCCGAGGCGGCCGGGTCGTCGAGCTGCTCCAGCGACGGGGAGGTCGTCACGTCGTCCCAGGAACCGCCGAGGATGTTCGCGTCGCGGTCCAGGCGCACGAGCTGCAGCCGGGCGGCCTTGTCGGTGCGCTCCTCGACCAGCAGGCGGTCGCCGCCCACCGCGACCACCGAGGAGATCTTGAGCTCGGACGTGTCGTCCTCGCCCGGGTCGACGACGTCCACCGGGTCGAAGCGGTACGCGTACTCGGCGGTGACGGCCTGCTTCATCGGCGAGAACCGCAGCAGCCGCATCGTCCGCGACGCCTCTCCGGCGTCCTTGTCCGGCAGGGACAGCGGGCTCTGCACCGCCATCACCAGGTCGCCGCACGGCAGCAGAGCGAGGCCCTCGAAACCACGGTTGATCTTCCGGTTCAGGAGTACGGAGGGCAGTGCCTCGACGACCGGGTAGCCTGCGCCGGTGAGGTTCAGCCCCTCGGGCACGTAACGCTTGAGCACCTTCCCGCGCGCGGAGACGTGCAGCAGTGAGGGCCCGTACTCGTCGACGAGCCAGAACGTGCCGTCCTTCGCGCGCACGATGCCCTCGGTGTCCAGCCCGTTCGGGTCGTACGTCAGCGGCGTCCGCGCGTCGTAGGAGTACGGCGCCTCGTCGCGCCCCTCCTGGTTCGACAGACCCGTGACCGGCTTCCCGGAGGACGTGGTGATCGGGATGGCGTCCAGCACCTTCACCGAGTCACCGGAGACACGGATCCTCACGATCGCCGGGTCGAAGCCGGGCACCGGGAAGGTGCGGCGGTTCTTGCCGTCCACCTTGATCTGGCCGTTGGGCCCACGGTCGGTGACCGTCCAGAACTCGCCCCTGCGGCCGGCCGGGTGGATGTCGCTGCCGATGCCGCCGAGGTCCACGTTCCGGTCGTCGGCCACCGTGCCGTGCAGCAGCGCGTTGCTGAAGGCTCCGAGTGGTATGTCGCCGAGGGTCGCCGTGCGGATCACCCGCGCGTCCTGGGACGGGACGCCCGTGGCCGGGGCCGCCGCCAGGAGCGCGGCGACCACGGCGAGGGGCACACCCGCCGCGACGGTACGATGGACACGGCGCCGGCCGTTGACGGACGGGGACATCGGGCCTCCTGGGGACCAAGTGTGTTGACAGCGGCCACATTCGAACCCCGGAAGGAACACCGCGGGACCGTCGCGTGAACACCGGACATCGACCGCAGGTCCGGCCGACGCCACGTCAGCACACGCGCGGGCCTGGGGCGGTGCAACTGATGGCAAGTCAGCCGCCCACGGTGACCGACGCCGTCACGCGCTCAGCGGGACTCCTTCCTCCGCCGGCGAGTCAGCCGTCTGTGGTCACCGACACCGTCATCGGCTCAGCGGGCCTCCTCCATCCGCACGCCCTCCGTGGCGGCCAGCGCTGTCGCCGGGTCCCGGTCCGCGCCGCCCACAGGAACCCAACGGCCGCCCTCGTTCCGGTACGGCCACCAGCGACCGTCGCGCCCGAGGCGTAGCTGGCCACGTCCGTCGGCGACCGTCCACCGGTTGCCCCGCGCCTGCAGTTCCGGCCGCTCGTCGTCGTCCCAGGCCGCTTCCAGGGCGGCACGCGCGCGTGCGAGGGTCTCGCCCTCGACCGACCACTCCTCCTCGAGCACGGACAGCCCGGCCATCCCGCCGTACTGCCACGCCCGCACGGCTGACGCCAGCTCGCCGGGGCCCCGTCCGGACCCCTCCGCGAGCCGCTCGGCGACGAACCGCTCAGGAGCGCCCGCAGCCAGCCGCGCGGCGTCCTGCGCCACCGTCAGCTCGTCCACGGCCACGCCTGCCCGCAGCGCCTCGGACAGCAGACGGTGCGCCGCCACCACCGTCCGGGCGGCCAGGAACTCCAGGGCGGCCGTATCCACGCCGGGCGCGGGCGGAGCCTCGGTGTCCAAGGACGGCGGCAGCCCCGGCTCTGCGGGAAGTTCGGGCGGTGTCGGCAACGGAGGCAGGATGTCCCCGGCCGCGTACGCCTCCAGGGCCTCCACCCCTTCCAGCTCTGCGTGCTCCTCGGCCCTCTCCTGCGCGGGCGCCGCACTGCGGGTCTGGAGGTCGCCGAGCAGGGCCCGTTCACCGCGCCCGCGCATCAGCAGCAGGACGAACGGATCCTCGTCGAGCAGCCGGGCCACCTGGTAGCAGAGCGCCGCCGTGTGCCCGCAGTGGTCCCAGGCACCGCAGTCGCAGGTGGGCTCCAGATCGCCCATGCCGGGCAGCAGGTCGACACCGGCCGTGGCCGCGTCCTCCACCAGGTGCGGCGGCATCTCCCGGTCGAGCAGCGCCGCGACATGCCCGGCACGCTCGACGGCCATCTCCAGGAAGCGGTCCCAGTGCTCGGCCGACAACTCCTCAAGCAGCACATCGGCCCGGTGCGCCGTGCCGTCCCGGTCCTGCACGACCGCCGTGATCCGTCCCGGCCGCACCGAGACCGCGCCCACGGCTCCCGCGCGCGCGAGCCGGCGGCCCGTCTTCACCTGCTCCGCGTCCAGCGCCGCGTCCTCCAGGGCCTTCAGCCAGGCCCGGCCCCACCAGGTGAGCGCGAAGCCCCGCCCGCGCGCGGGCGGCAACGCGGCGAACGTGCGCTCCTTCTCGTCGTACTGATTCATCGCGTCGCCCCTCGCAGTTCCACCAGGTCGGCCAGTTCCGCGTCCGTCAGCTCCGTGAGCGCGGCCTCACCGGAGCCCAGCACCGCGTCGGCCAGCTCCCGCTTGCGGTGCAGCATCCCGGCGATACGGTCCTCGATGGTTCCCTCCGAGATCAGCCGGTGCACCTGCACGGGCCGGTCCTGGCCGATGCGGTACGCGCGGTCCGTCGCCTGTGCCTCGACGGCGGGGTTCCACCAGCGGTCGTAGTGGACGACGTGCTCCGCACGCGTGAGGTTCAGGCCCGTGCCCGCCGCCTTCAACGACAGCAGGAACACGGGAACTCCGCCTTCCTGGAAGCGCCGCACCATCGCCTCGCGCGCGGGGACGGGCGTTCCGCCGTGCAGGAACTGCGTGGGCACGCCCCGGTCCGCCAGATGCCACTCGATCAGCCGGGCCATGGCCACGTACTGGGTGAAGACCAGAACGCCCGCCCCCTCGGAGAGGATCGTGTCGAGCAACTCGTCCAGCAGTTCCAGCTTCCCGGAGCGCCCGGCGATCCTCGGCCGCTCCTCCTTGAGGTACTGCGCCGGGTGGTTGCAGATCTGCTTCAGGCCGGTCAGCAGTTTCATGATCAGCCCACGCCGGGCCATGTGGTCGGCGTTCGCGATCTCCGCGAGCGTCTCGCGCACCACGGCCTCGTACAGCGCCGCCTGTTCCGTGGTGAGCGACACGGCACGGTCGGTCTCGGTCTTCGGCGGCAGTTCGGGCGCGATGCCCGGATCCGACTTCCGGCGGCGCAGCAGGAACGGCCGCACCAGCCGGGACAGCCGCTCCGCGGCGGCCGGATCCTGGCCGTCCTCGACGGCCTGCGCGTACCGGCTGCGGAACGTGCCGAGGCGGCCGAGCAGTCCGGGGGTGGTCCAGTCGAGGATCGCCCAGAGTTCGGAGAGGTTGTTCTCGACCGGCGTGCCGCTGAGCGCCACGCGCGCGCGTGCGCCGATGGACCGCAGCTCACGCGCGGTCGCCGAGTACGGGTTCTTCACGTGCTGTGCCTCGTCCGCGACCACCAGGCCCCACGGCACCTCGGCCAACCGCCGCGCGTCGAGCCGCATGGTGCCGTACGTCGTCAGGACGAACTCCCCGTCGGCCACACCGTCCAGGTCACGCCGTGAGCCGTGGAAGCGGCGCACCGGTGTGCCGGGCGCGAACCTCTCGATCTCCCGCTGCCAGTTGCCCATCAGGGACGTCGGGCAGACCACAAGGGTGGGACCGGCGGCGGACGGGTCGCTCCGGCGGTGCAGATGCAGGGCGATCAGGGTGATCGTCTTGCCGAGGCCCATGTCGTCGGCGAGGCAGCAGCCGAGCCCCAGGGACGTCGTCCGGGCCAGCCACGACAGGCCCCGCAGCTGGTAGTCGCGCAGTTCGGCGGCGAGTGCGGCAGGCTGCCCGACCGGTTCCTGCGCCTCCGGGTCCGCCAGCCGGTCCCGCAGTGCCGCCAGCCAGCCGGTCGGCTCCACCTCGACCCGGTGGCCGTCGACGTCCGTAGAACCTGTCAGGGCGGCGCCGAGCGCGTCGAGGGGCGTGACCTTGCGTTCCTGCCGCGCGCGGGCGCGGCGGACCTCCTGAGGGTCGATCAGCACCCATTGGTCACGCAGCCGCACCACAGGGCGGTTCGCCTCGGCGAGCTGGTCCAGCTCGCCGCGCGTGAGCTGCCGGCCGCCCAGCGCGAACCTCCAGTCGAACGCGAGCAGCGCGTCCGCCGACAGCAATGACGGCGTGTCCGAGGAGAGCTTGCCCGGAGTCTTCCCGTCGTCCGGGGGACCGACGACCGCGCGGGCGGTCAGCCGGCGGGCCAGCTCCCTGGGCCAGTGCACGTCGACCCCGGCGCCGGCGAGGGCCGCCGAGCCGCCACCGAGGAGCTCGGTGACCTCCTCGTCGGCGAGTTCGACGGCGTCCGGCACCGCGGCCGACAACAGGGGAGTGAGCGCCGGCCAGGCCCGTGCCGCGCGCCTCAGCGCGAGCAGGGCGTCCATCCGCGCGCGGGGGCCGAAGGCCCGCCCGGTGGCGTCCGTTCCGGCCCACACCTCGGCGGCGTCCGCGACGAGCGAGGGGTCGCTCACGCTGTGGACCTGGAGCACGGCCCGGAAGTCCGGCGCGGTGCCGTCCTCCGCTGTCAGGCCGCCTACCTCGATCCGCAGCGAGATCCGTACGCCCACGTCGTGGCCGGCGGCCACATCGGCGGCCCAGGCCCGCTGCCCGGGCAGGTGCTGCGGCTCCGGGACGGCGTAGGCGGGGCCGCCCGTCACGAGCGACGCGGCAGGGGAGCGGGGCAGCGTGTCGGCGACCGCGTCCACGAAGGCCCGCAGCAGGCGCTCCGGGTCCGGCAGCCGCAGTGGTTCGGAGCCGTCCAGCGGTAGGGCGTGCGCCTCGGGTGGCATCGCGGCGGCGAGCCGACGGACGCTCTCGACGTCCTCGGCGCGCAGCGGTCCCGCACGCCAGGCGTCGTGATCACCGGGTGACAGGCCGGGCAGCAGCAGACCCCGGGCCACGAACTGCAGCCCCAGCACGGTGGCCGCGCCCCAGAACAAGGCCGCCCGGTGCCCCGTCCGGGCGGCACGCGCGCGCGTGAGGACGGGCAGTGCCGCACGAACGGGCAGGAGGACGGCCGGCACACCGGTCAGTTCGACGCCGGCGCCACCGGGCAGCACGACGGCCAGCTCCTCGACGGTGCCGCCGTTCACGACCGGCGGGGTGGCGCCGTCGGGGCGCCAGAAGGCGACACGGCCGGTGCGGGCCGGGTCACGGGGCACGAACACGGCACAGCATTCCGCCAGTTCGATGATTTCGGAGGGGTTTGCCGTGGGAATCCTCTGCACAGAGATGGCCGCATTCCTCAAGTTTGACTAGCCGGGACGAGGTCGCCGAGGGTACAGCACTTCGTGGCGCGGCCCGGCATGCTTGAGTTGTGACTCCGCTCACGCCCTGGCTCTCAGGGGTGGCTCGGGGTCGAGCGTCAGGGATGTCTCAGGGTGCGTCTCAGGGGTGCGGCCGGAACCGCCGGAAACGCGGGCCCGTTTTCAGAACAGAGAGCGGCAGTGGCCGCGAAGGAGGCGACACACATGTCGAAGAACGCGAAGATCGCCGCAGGAGGTGTGGCGGTCGGGCTCATCCTTTTGATCTGGCTGCCTTGGTGGGCCGCGCTGCTCATAGTGCTGGGCGTCCCGGCCGCCGCGTACCTCACGCTGGACCCGACGCAGCGCCGCAGGCTGCGCCGGGTCACGCGCAAGGAGCTGGGCCGCTGAGGCGCTACCGCCCCGGGGCGGCCTTGCCGTCCAGCGCACACGAGTCGACCACATCACCGCCCGCGGGCCGGCCGACGGTCCGGTCCGCGGGCGGCCGGGTCCCTCGCTCCACCCATGCGACCAGCGCGTCGAATGCCGACCGGTAGCAGGGCAGGATCGGCCGCAGCCGGTCCGGATAGGTGTCGTACAGCCCGTCGACATGCGTACCGCCCTGCACCGTGTAGTAACGGTGCAACGGCCCCCGCCCCCGCCCGTCGACCATGCGTGCGTACACGTCGGAGTCGGCGGCCTTGGGCAGCAGCGTGTCCATGTCCCCGTGCAGCGTGATCAGCGGCTTGCCGATGCGCCCGGTCAGCGCCACCCGTGCCACCGCGCGGTGGACGGAGGACGGACGCGAGGCGTAGTCGTAGTCCGCGTCGGACGTGCAGGGCGCAAGGATCTCCTCGGGCGTGGTCCCGGCCGACGGCCCGGGGCAGCCGGGATCGTACGCCGGGTCGAATTCCGCGCGGTAGGTCTTCTGAGTGACACCCCAGTACGCCTTCTCGTGATACGGCCACAGGAACTCCGAGCCACGCGCGAAGCCCACGCCGTACATGTCCTCGTCCGACGCCGAGCCGTAGGTCCGCGCCACCGCCGTGGGCAGGGAGGTGAGCAGGTTCGGGCCGTCCGCCGTCCAAAGGGCGCCTTCCCAGTCCACCCCGCCGTCGTACAGCTCCGGATGGTTCTCCAACTGCCAGCGCGTCAGATAGCCGCCGTTGGAGATGCCCGTCATGTAGGTGCGGCGCGGGGCGTGGCCGTAGCGCTGGGCAACGACCTTGCGGGCCGCGCGCGTGAGCTGGGTCGTGCGCGCGTTCCACTCGGCGACCGCGTCGCCGGGCCGATCGCCGTCGCGGTAGAAGTCGGTGCCGTTGTTGCCCTTGTCGGTCGCGGCGTACGCGTAGCCCTGTGCCAGCACGCGGTCGGAGATCGCCTTGTCCGTCGCGTACTGCCTGCGGGTGCCCGGAGCGCCGGTGACGACAAGGCCGCCGTTCCAGCGGTCCGGCAGCCGGATCACGAACTGTGCGTCATGGCGCCAGCCGTGCGTGGCGTTGAACCGGGACGAGTCCGGGAAGTACCCGTCGACCTGCACACCCGGCACCCCCGACGGCGTGCGCGTGGCCTTGGCCGTCAGCCCCGCCTGGTCGGCCAGGTCGGTGTACGGGGTACCGGCGAGGCCGGTGGTGGTCAGGTCGTCCAGACACACCGCCTGCTGAAGCGCCGCGCCCGGCACCCGCACGTGGTCCTGACGCGCACAGTGAGTGTCGCCGACGCCCTGGGCGAGGGCCGGGGCCGGCGCCGTGAGGGCAGCCGCGAGGAGAGCGGTGGCAACCAGGGGGACGCCAGGGGATGGACGCATGCGGGCCTCCGGGGCGGGACGACAGGGCACGGCACACGGGCCGAGCCGGGGCTGCCCCATCGTGGGGCGAGCGCCGCTCGTCTTCCATGGAGTGGCACCACATGGCGTTCAGTTGAGGCATGGGTGACCGACACAGGTGGTGAAGGCCCCTATTTTCAGGGGGCCGTTGGCCGACGGCTACAGAGGATCCGCTGACCGTCCGCTGCTTGTGGCGTCGGTCCCCCTCAGCTGGGCCGTACCGCCATCTTGTCCAGCGCCTCCAGCAGCGCGGGCAGCTTGGGTCCCCGGCCCACCGGCAGTACCTCGCCCGGCTTCTCGTCGACCAGCAGGAACGCCATGTCGTCGGTCCGCGCCACCAGCGACCAGCCCGGGCCGTCCGCGCGCAGCGTCCGGGCGTCGCCCGTGGCGAAGGACGACCGGACGCGGCCCAGGGGCGGCGGGGTGTCCACGTACGCGTGCGCCTCCGCGAGGACGCGCCGGATCACGCCGCGTTCCGGGCCGACGGGCTCATCCTCGGCGGCTTCGGAGTCCTGCTCGGGGACGATGAACTCCTTGTCGTCGACCTGCTCCCGCCACGACGTCCACTGCACCGCGATCTCGTCCGCCCCCAGCCTGCGCTGGGCCGCCCCCCAGCCCGTGGTGTCCGGCGGCGACAGCGGCGCGCAGCCCGCGTCCTCGGGGTCGGGGTCGTGCGGCGCGGGCACGCCGGGAGCCGCGACGGCGACCGCGAGCGGCCAGCCCGGCAGTGCCGCGACCACGGACCGCTCGTCGGGCGACAGGTCGTACTCCATGCCGCAGTCCCAGGAGGCGATGGCGACCGCGACCAGCGACACGTCGTCCGTGACGACCGTCCACCGCGCGCCCTCGCCGTCCTGGCCGAACACGAGGCCGTACCCGTCGGCCAGCGGCGCGATGCCCAGTGCCGCGCAGGCCTCCGGGTAGTCGTCGCCCAGCACGCTCGGAAACCGCGCAGGCGTCAGCAGCACCGCCGTGAGCACATAGAGCGCGTCGTCCTCGGCGGCGACGGCATCCGCGTCCGTCCCGGCCATCCCAGCCTCCCCAGGGGTTCGTCCATCGGCGCGCACCCTAGTGCGACCGGAAGCCGCTTGTCACGACTGTGCGGACCACCGGACCTGCGGTTGTCCGGCCGGACAGGGCCAAAACGACCCCTCGTCGACCTCCCTCACGCCGCCGGCAGCCCCAGCAGTTCGCGTGCGACCCTCCGCGGCGACTGGTCGCGCTCCCGGGCCAGGGCGATGACGGCCCGGCACGCCAGCTCGTTCACCCCGAACGACAGCGCCTCCGGCGACACCCATCCCGCCGCCTCGTCGATGCGGTCCTGGTCGTCCTCCGCGCACGCCGAGACGTACGCCGCGGCGGCCTCGAACAGATTGTGCCCCCGCCGGTCCGGGCCGGGCTCGCGCTCCGCGCGCGACGCCTCACGGAACCCGGACCACGCCTTGCGAACTCTGTCGAACACAGTGACCACCATCCCCCTTCGTGACTTTCCTCGCCGATCGCTCACCCGCTGCTGTTCAACGTAGAGTTGGAGCTGCGGCGGCAGAAGGGGGAAGGCGCGGTGAAGCGCCGGGACGGTCAGCCCGCCCGGACGGCCAGCGCGAGGAAGCGGTCGTCCTGATCGACGTACGAGGTCATGGTCCAGCCGGAACCGGCCAGCAAGGGGCGAAGGTTGGGCTCCGCGCGCAGGTCGTCCGGGGTGATCCGGCGGCCCTGTCGGGCGGCGAGCGCCGCGCGGCCGATCGGGTGGAAGAGGGCGAGGCTGCCGCCGGGGCGCACCACACGCGCCAACTCCCGCAGGTTTCGCGCCGGGTCGGGCAGGTGAGCGATGAGGCCCGCCGCGAACACCGCGTCGAGCGACTCCGAGCGCAGGGGCAGCGCGGCCACGTCGGCGAGCAGCAGCCACCCGTCACGGTCCCGTCCGGCCCGGGCGGCGGCCTGCAGCATGGCCGGGGTCAGATCGGCCCCGAGGACCACTCCCGAAGCGCCCACTGCCGCTCGCAGCGGCGGCAGGGCCCGTCCGGTGCCGCACCCGGCGTCGAGGACGCGGCCGCCCTCCCGCAGACCGAGCTCGCCGACCGCGGCCGCGTAGGCGGGGTCGTCGTCGGGGAACCGGCTGTCCCAGTCGGCCGCGCGGGCCGTGAAGAACTCCTGGACGTGCGTACGGTCGTCGCTCATGTTCGGCATGATCCCTCACTGACACGGAGGACGCCCCGGCGCACATGTTCGAGCGGGACGCGATCGTTCAGGTACGTATCTGCGTCATATTCCAACACCTTTCGAAATGCGCCCCCTTTGTGCTCCCGTGCTCCCACTAGCGTCCCTTGGCCATGGGACACCTGGACCACGCCGCCCTCGGCTGGCTGACACCCGTACTGTCGTACGTCATGGCCTGCACAGGCGCCGCACTGGGCCTGCGCTGTACGGTCCGCGCGCTCGGCGCCACCGGCCGCTCACGGCGCAACTGGCTGATCACGGCCGCCTCGGCCCTCGCCACCGGCATCTGGACCATGCACTTCGTGGCCATGCTCGGCTTCAGCGTCAGCGGGACCGAGATCCGCTACGACGTACCGCTCACCGTGCTCAGCCTGCTCGTGGCCATGATCGTGGTCAGCGCCGGCGTCTTCGCGGTCGGCTACGGCCGCGACCGGGCCCGTGCGCTGCTCATCGGCGGCCTCACCACCGGACTGGGCGTCGCGAGCATGCACTACCTGGGCATGGCGGCGGTACGCCTGCACGGTGACGTGATGTACGACCCGATGCGGGTCGCCCTCTCGGTCGTGATCGCCGTCGTCGCGGCGACCGCGGCCCTGTGGGCGGCGCTCAACATCAAGTCGCCCGTCGCGGTCACCGTCGCCTCCCTCGTCATGGGCGCGGCCGTGAGCAGCATGCACTACACCGGGATGTTCGCGGTGCGCGTGCAGGTCACGCCCTCCGGCGAGGTCCTGCCCGGGGCCACGGCGATGCAGTTCGTCTTCCCCCTCGCCGTCGGCCTCGGGTCCTACCTCTTCCTGACCTCCGCCTTCGTGGCGCTGTCCCCGACGGCAGGCGAGCGCGAGGCCTCCGCATCGGCCCAGCGGCCCCTCGGGAACGCCGCCCACTGAGGGCGCACCTGCACCGGACCGCACCGAACCCTTTCCGAACGAGGAGGCCATGCGTACCCCCCGCAGGAAACCCGGCACAGGCGCCGAGACGCCGCCCCCGACCCCCGCGCGCGGCCGGCGCGCCCACGCCGGACCACCGGCCGACGAAACCCCGCGGGACACCGCGGACGCGGAGGCGACAGGTGATCCCACGGGCGCGGCGGAGCGCTGGCACATCCGTCCGCGTACCGTGCGCGCCAAGATCGTCTGTCTGCTGATGGTGCCCGCCGTGTCACTCCTGGCCTTGTGGGCCTACGCCACCGTGAGCACCGTCCAGGACGTCGCCCGGCTACGCCAGTTGCAGCGCGTGGACTCCGACGTCCGCGCCCCTGTCGCGGCCACCGTGGCCGCGCTCCAGGCCGAGCGCGCCGCCGCCGTACGGCATGCCACCGACCCCTCGGCCGGCGCCGGTGGCGAGCTGCGGCGCCTCGCTGAGCGCACGGACCGGGCGGTGGCGAGGTTGCGGCTCGGCGACCGCAACACCGTCGCCGAGGGCCAGGAACTGCCCAAGGGAGTCGCGATGCGGCTCGAAACCTTCGTCACGGGCACGGAGGGGCTGCGGACGCTGCGGGCCGACGTTCTGGAGCGGCGTGCCGGATGGGACGAGGCGTACGAGCGGTACACGAACACCATCTCCACGGCCTTCGGCGTGGGCGGTGCCCTCACCGGCATCCAGGACGCCGAACTCGGTTCCGACGCGCGCGTGCTGCTGGAGTTCTCCCGCGCCGGCGAGGCCCTGGCCCGGGAGGACGTGCTGCTCTCCAGCGCCCGGCTCGCGGGCGGCCTGGACGGCGAGCGGATGCGGCTGTTCACCGGAGCGGTCGACACCCGCCGCGCCCTGACCGACGGCGCCGTCGCCGACCTGCGCGGCGACGAGCGCGCCGCCTGGCGGAACCTCGCCGGGAGCGTGGACTACACGGCCGTGGTCGCCGTCGAGGACAAGGTCCTGACGAGCCGGCCGGGGCCCGTGGCGATCAAGGCCGCGCCCGAGACCGACTGGACCCCTGCACACGCGCGCGTGCAGGGCGGCATGCGCACCATCGAGCAGGACGCCGCCCGGGGCGTGGCCGACCGGGCCGACCCGTTCGCCCGTGGCCTGCTCATCCCCGCGGGCGCCGCCGTCCTCTTCGGCCTGGCCGCCGTCGCCGCCTCGCTCGTCATCTCGGTACGGATCGGGCGCGGCCTCGTCGTCGAACTGATCAGCCTGCGCAACGGCGCACTGGAGATCGCCCGTCGCAAACTCCCCGAAGCCATGCGCAAACTGCGCGCCGGAGAAGAGATCGACGTCCGGGCCGAGGCACCGCCCGGGCCGCCCGCCGAGGACGAGGTCGGCCAGGTCGCCGAGGCCCTCGGCACGGTGCACCGGGCCGCGCTGCACGCCGCCGTGGAACGCGCCGAACTCGCCAGCGGCATCTCGGGTGTCTTCGTCAACCTCGCACGCCGCAGCCAGGTCCTCGTCCACCGTCAGCTGACCCTTCTGGACAGCATGGAACGCCGCTCCGACGACCCGAACGAACTGAGCGACCTGTTCCGACTCGACCACCTCACCACCCGTATGCGGCGCCACGCCGAGAGCCTGATCATCCTCTCCGGCGCGGCCCCCGGCCGGGCCTGGCGCATGCCGGTCTCCCTGACCAACGTGGTCCGCGCGGCCGTCTCCGAGATCGAGGACTACGCGCGCGTGGAGGTACGGCAGCTTCCCGAAGCCCTCGTCGTCGGCGCCGCCGTCGCCGACCTCACCCACCTGCTGGCCGAGCTCGTAGAGAACGCCGCCCAGTTCTCACCCCCGCACACGCGCGTGCGTGTCACCGGAGAGCCCGTCGGCAACGGCTACGCCGTCGAGGTCGAGGACCGCGGCCTGGGCATGGGCCGGGACACCCTCGCCGAGGCCAACCGCCGTATCGCCCAGTCAGAAGCACTCGACCTCTTCGACAGCGACCGGCTCGGCCTCTTCGTCGTCAGCAGGCTCGCAGCACGCCACGAGATCAAGGTGCACCTGCGCACCTCCCCCTACGGCGGTACCACCGCGGTCGTCCTGCTGCCCACCGCCCTGCTGCACAGCGGTGTGCCGGAACGTTCCAGCGCAAAGGCGGCGGACCCGGAACACGAGTACGCGCGCGTGCCAGGCGGACCCCTCCACCAGGAGGCCGTCCCCACCACCGGTGACCGGCCCGCCCTGGTGGCCCCCGTCCCGGCCACGGCGCAGACCGGCCCCGAAACCCCGCCCCCCGGAGTCACCACCTTGCGCCTGCACCGTGCCCCCGACCCCGACGAAGGATCCGAGAACCTCCCCCGCCGGGTACGACAGGCCAGCCTCGCCCCCCAGTTGCGCGAGCGGCGCCCCCCGGACCCGCCGCAGCCGTCCACTCACCGGAACGACGACCGGCGCACACCCGAACTCGTACGTGACCGCATGGCGGCCTACCGCGACGGATGGGCACGCGGTGGCGGCCGCCCACCTGGCCGCGCGACACCTGACCCCGCAGGCGGCAGTGACAGCAGCGAAGGAGACCCCGCATGATCCAGGACCCCGGCATGAGAGCCGCTCAGAGTTCCGGCGAACTCGACTGGCTGCTGGACGACTTGGTACTGCGCGTGCACGAGGTACGGCACGCCGTGGTGCTCTCCAACGACGGACTCGCCGTGGGCTCCTCGACCGGACTCGGCCGTGAGGACGCCGAACACCTCGCCGCCGTCGCCTCGGGCTTCCACAGCCTGGCCAAGGGGGCCGGCCGGCACTTCGGCGCCGGTGGCGTGCGCCAGACCATGGTGGAGATGGACGACGCCTTCCTCTTCGTGGCCGCCGCCGGAGACGGCTCCTGCCTGGCCGTCCTCACCGCCGTCACCGCCGACATAGGCCTGGTCGCCTACGAGATGGCACGGCTGGTGAAGCGCGTCGGTGAGCACCTCTACACGGCGCCGCGCATGAACGCGCGGCCACCCGCCGCCGGATGAGGCGAGAAGGCGGTCCGCACAGATGACCGAGGACATCAAGGGCAGCCCGCACGAGCAGGGCAGCCAGTGGTACGACGGCGAGGCAGGCCCGCTCGTGCGGCCGTACGCCATGACGGGCGGCCGCACCAAGCCCGGGCCCACCGGGGTGCGCTTCGACCTCATCGCCCTGGTCACTCTCGACCCGGGCGCTCCCCACCTCGACGACGACCCCACGCTCGGGCCCGAGCACCGGGCACTCGTCGATCTGTGCCGCACCGAGACCCAGTCGGTCGCCGAACTCGCCGCGGGCGCCGACCTCCCCGTCGGCGTCGTCCGGGTCCTGCTGGGAGACCTCCTGGAACTCGGCCGCGTCACCGTCAGCCGTCCCGTGCCCCCCGCCCAACTGCCCGACGAGCGGATTCTGCGCGAGGTCATCGACGGACTGCGGGCGCTGTAGATGAACGCTCACGACAACCCGCGCGCGTACGGCCGCACAGACCGCCGCCTTACGCACCTTTGTGGGCGCGGAACGCATGCGAGTCGGTCACATCAGGCAAAGAGCGGTCCGAGCGCCCTGCGGGGACCGGTCGTTGCCATGATGCTGCCTTCGCACACGAGCACCGAAGCCGTGTGCGGACGCCGTGTCCCGGCGTGGCACGCGCGTACCGACGTCGACCCTTGCAGGCACTCCCGAGAGAAGTGATCGATGGTCTTCGAGACGTCCGACGCCACCGAGGGCGATACCGCCGCCCTGGCGTTGAAGATACTTGTCGCCGGCGGGTTCGGCGTGGGCAAGACCACCTTGGTGGGCGCGGTCAGCGAGATCAGGCCCCTGCGCACCGAGGAGCTGCTGAGCGAGGCCGGTCAGTTGGTGGACGACACCGACGGCGTGGACCACAAGGTCACGACCACGGTCGCCATGGACTTCGGCCGTATCACCATCCGCTCCGGGCTCTCCCTGTACCTGTTCGGTACGCCGGGACAGGACCGTTTCTGGTTCCTGTGGGACGAACTGTCGCAGGGAGCGCTGGGGGCGGTCGTCCTGGCCGACACCCGCCGCCTGGAGGACTGCTTCCCCGCGGTGGACTACTTCGAGCACCGCCACATCCCCTTCGTGGTGGCCGTCAACTGCTTCACGGGCGCCCGCGCCTACGGCGCACAGGACGTCTGCCGCGCGCTGGACCTCGATCGGGGAATTCCGGTCGTGCTCTGCGACGCACGTGACCGTGACTCGGGGAAGGAAGTGCTCATCCGGCTCGTCGAGTACGCCGGGCGGGTGCACACCGCCCGGCTGCTCGACTCCGTGAGTTGATCGGTTCCGGAGGGGCTTCAGCCGGCGACGGCCTTCTGGGCCAGGACCTTGTCGATCGTGACCCGCACCAGGAGTTCTCCCGGCTGGCCGTTGCGTTCCCCGAACGCCTCGGCGTTCTCCTCACCCATGTACCGCCCGGCGATCCGGGTGGCCCACTCCCGAAGTTCGTCGAGGTCCTCGGAGAGCTGGGCCCGCCCCTGCACGACGACGAAGTCGAACGGCGGCCGGTCGTCGTCCACGCAGAGGGCGACCCGCCCGTCCCGGGCCAGATTGCGCCCCTTCACGCTTTCCTTGGAGGTGTTGAACACCACCTCGTCCCCGTTGAGCAGGAACCAGATCGGCGCCACGTGCGGGCTCCCGTCAGCCCTGACGGTGGACAGCTTTGCGGTGCGGGTGCCTTGTGACAGAAAGGCCCGCCATTCCGTGTCGGTCATCTTCTGTGCCATGCCCCCATCCTGCTTGCCCGTCAGCCGGACGTGGTGAAGGCTGGCGGAGAGATCCTCCGGCCAGGGGGAGTCGTCACACGGGGAGATCGACATCATGGTGCACAAGGGACTGGGCTGGTTGCTGGACGACTTGACCGAGCGCGTGGAGCATGTGCGGCACGCACTCGTCCTGTCCAACGACGGACTCGTGACAGGGGCGAGCACCGGGCTTCGGCGCGAGGACGCCGAACACCTCGCCGCCGTCGCGTCCGGACTGCACAGTCTGGCCAAGGGATCGGGACGCCACTTCGGGGCGGGGCAGGTGCGCCAGACGATGGTCGAGTTCGACGACGCGGTGCTCTTCGTCACGGCGGCCGGCAGTGGCAGCTGTCTGTGCGTACTCAGCGCCGCGGAGGCCGACATCGGCCAGATCGCCTACGAGATGACACTGCTCGTCAACCGGGTCGGCGAGCACCTCGGTGTGGACGCCCGCCAGCCTGAGCGGTTCCCCTCCACAGACCTCTGACCTGTGCGTTTTCAGCCCTCGCGAAGTTTTCCACAGGCTCGCCACGTGATCGGCCGGAGCGGCTACGGTGGTGTGACCGCGAACGCACAGAGCGTGAGCGGAGCCCATCGATCACGACTCCACGGGGGAGACACGCCATGTCGGGCAACACCATCGCGAGTCCGGAAGTGCTCACGTACACGCCGAGCCGCGCCGCACGCGAACTGGGACTGAAGCGACGCGAACTCGAGCTCGCGGTGAGTCTCGGACGGATCCGCACACTGCCCGACGAAGGCGGCGGAGGGCGTCGTGTCACCCGTGCCGAGATCGAGCGGTTGCGCGCGGAGGACGGCTTCCCGGAAGCGCTCCTCGCACGGGTGCGGACCGTGAGCACGAACGAGGCCGCGCACCTCATGGGCGTGACGGGTGACCGGTTCACGCGCCTGGCCCGACTGGGGCTTGTGGTGCCGGTCGCGTTCTATCTGAACCGCTATCGGACGCTCGTGTGGCTCTATCTGGCCGACGAGGTGTGCCAGTTCGCGGCCGACGAGCGGAACGCTCCGTTGGTGAAGGGCCGCGCGCTGCCGGAGGGGATGCGGCTTCGGCTGCGGGACGGGGTGGACCTGCGCGCCCGCAACTGGCGGGGACGGTATGTGGGGTTCCTGCTGCGCCGGGCCGAGGATCCCTGGGAGCGTGCCGGTGCCCTGGCCGCGCTGCTGGATCCCGTTCAGGTCGCGGAGATCGTCAAGGATCCCTACGAGCGCGCCCATATGAACCGGTTCCGTCCGGTGCCGCCGACCCAAGGCGCGCCAGGTTCACCGTCGGCGGAGCGCGCCGAGAGGCTCATGACGGCCGACGACCCGGGCGAGATCAGCTGGCTGCGAGCCGAGCTCAGCCAGGTGCTGGACGAGGCCCGAGCACATCGTCCGGCGCCGCGACCAGCACCTCGGGGCGAACGCCAGGCCGAACAGGACGACGCGCACGGTGTGGAACGTCGGGCCGACGACGCTGAAGCGCGCCGTACGGACCGTCGGACGGGCCATGGTGACGGGCACTGTACGGAGCGACGGGCCGATCACGGTGACGCGCGCCGTACGGTGCACCCGGCCGGACCCGCCCACCCGCACCGTGCGGTGCATCGGCCGGGTGCCTTGCACAAGGAGCGCCCGCCCGCGTCCCGACCCCCCACACGCCCTGCCACGCCCCGACCCGACGCCCACACCCACGCTCGCGCACCCGAACCGGAGCGCCCCCGAGGACTGCTGAGCCGGCTTCGCCGCAGAAGCTCATGAAGGCCCGCCCACGCGCGGCCGGACCCTCCCCTGCAGCTACAGCTGCAGCGCCCTGAACAGCCCTTCCTGGACGACCGACACCAGCAGACGGCCTTCCAGGTCGTAGATCCGTCCACGGGCGAGCCCTCGCCCGCCGGTCGCGATCGGTGACTCCTGGTCGTACAGGAACCACTCGTCCGCGCGGAACGGCCGGTGGAACCACATCGCGTGGTCCAGCGACGCCATGTCGAAGCCGCGCGGACCCCACAGCGGCTCGACGGGGATGCGCACGGCGTCCAGCAGGGTCATGTCGCTGGCGTACGTCAGGGCGCAGGTGTGCACCAGCGGGTCGTCACCGAGCGGCCCGACGGCGCGCATCCACACGGCACTGCGCGGCTCCGCGCCCTTGATGTCCTCCGGCGTCCAGCGCAGCCGGTCCACATACCGGATGTCGAACGGCTGGCGGCGCGCCATCCGCTCCAACTGCTCGGGCAGCGCACCAAGATGCTTCCGGATCTCCTCGGCGACGGTCGGCAGCGACTCCGGGTCCGGCACCTCGCGAGCCGGCGGCAACTGGTGCTCGAAGTTCCCTTCCTCAGGCTTGTGAAAGGAGGCGGTGAGATTGAAGATCGTGCGGCCCTGCTGCACGGCCGTGACCCGGCGGGTCGTGAACGACCGCCCGTCGCGGACCCGCTCGACCTGGTACACGATCGGCACGCCCGGTCGCCCGGGCCGCAGGAAGTACGCGTGCAGCGAGTGCACCGGCCGGTCGCCCTCGGTGGTACGCCCGGCGGCGACCAGCGCCTGGCCGGCCACCTGGCCGCCGAAGACCCGTTGCAGCGACTCCTGGGGGCTGCGGCCCCGGAAGATGTTGACCTCGATCTGCTCCAGGTCGAGCAGGTCGACGAGCCTCTCGGCCGGGTTTGTCATGACTGTGTGTCTCCTGTGCTCACAGCTGGCCGACGTCGGTGACGCGGACCACGGCACGGCCTTCGGCGTCGGAGGCCGCAAGATCGATCTCGGCGCTGATACCCCAGTCGTGATCGTCGTTGGGGTCGTCGAAGATCTGCCGGACGCGCCACAGCCCGTGCTCCGGCTCCTCCTCGATCAGCAGCAGCTTGGGGCCGCGGGCGTCAGGGCCGGTGCCGAGGTCGTCGTACTCGTCCCAGTACTTGTCCATGGCCTCGCCCCAGGCCTCGGCGTCCCAGCCGGACTCGGAGTCCAGTTCGCCCAGCTCCGCCACCTGGTCGAGCGCGGCCAGTTCGACGCGGCGGAACAGCGCGTTGCGGACCAGGACCCGGAAGGCGCGCGCGTTGGAGGTGACAGGCTTGACCTGGTCGGCCTTCTCCTGAGCCTCCTCGGCCGTCATCACCTCCGGGTTGGCGAGCTGCTCCCACTCGTCCAGCAGGCTGGAGTCGACCTGACGCACCATCTCGCCGAGCCACTCGATCAGGTCCTGGAGGTCCTCGGACTTGAGGTCGTCCGGGATGTTGTGCTCAAGGGCCTTGTACGCGCCGGCCAGGTAGCGCAGCACGATGCCCTCGGTCCGGGCCAGCTCGTAGAAGGAGACCAACTCCGTGAAGGACATCGCCCGTTCGTACATGTCCCGGATCACGGACTTCGGCGACAGCGGATGGTCTCCGACCCACGGGTGGCTCTTGCGGTACGTGTCGTACGCGTGGAAGAGCAGCTCCTCCAGCGGCTTCGGGTAGGAGACGTCCTGGAGCCGCTCCATGCGCTCCTCGTACTCGACACCGTCCGCCTTCATCGCGGCCACGGCCTCACCGCGCGCCTTGTTCTGCTGGGCGGCGAGGATCTGGCGCGGATCGTCCAGCGTGGACTCCACGACGGACACCATGTCCAGCGCGTAGGACGGCGATTCGGGGTCCAGCAGCTCGAAGGCGGCGAGCGCGAAGGTGGACAGCGGCTGG
This sequence comes from Streptomyces sp. NPDC059861, assembly GCF_042731435.1. Lineage (NCBI taxonomy): Bacteria > Bacillati > Actinomycetota > Actinomycetes > Kitasatosporales > Streptomycetaceae > Streptomyces > Streptomyces sp. NPDC059861. The sequence goes on from NZ_JBHWJQ010000052.1 coordinate 19,259, forward strand.
TTGAGCGCGAAGTCCTGCTGAAGGTCCACGGTGAGACGGACGATGCGGCCCTCGGCGTCGGGCTGGTCCAGCTTCTCGACGATGCCGCCGTCCAGCAGCGAGCGGTAGATGGCGATCGTGCGCCGGATGTGCCGCAGCTGCTGCCTGCGCGGCTCGTGGTTGTCCTCCAGAAGGTGCCGCATGGCCTCGAAGGCGTTGCCGGGCCGGGCGATCACGGACAGCAGCATGGTGTGCGTGACCCGGAAGCGGGACGTCAGCGGCTCCGGCTCGGAGGAGATGAGCTTCTCGAAGGTGTCCTCGCTCCAGGCGACAAACCCCTCCGGCGCCTTCTTGCGGACGACCTTCCTGCGCTTCTTCGGGTCGTCGCCCGCCTTGGCGAGCGCCTTCTCGTTCTCGACGACGTGCTCGGGAGCCTGGGCCACCACGAAACCGGCCGTGTCGAAGCCCGCGCGCCCGGCGCGCCCGGCGATCTGGTGGAACTCGCGTGCGCGCAGCGTGCGTACCCGGCTGCCGTCGTACTTGGTCAGGGCGGTGAACAGCACGGTGCGGATGGGTACGTTGACGCCGACGCCCAGAGTGTCCGTGCCGCAGATGACCTTCAGCAGACCGGCCTGGGCGAGCTTCTCCACCAGGCGGCGGTACTTGGGCAGCATGCCTGCGTGGTGCACGCCGATGCCGTGCCGGACATAACGGGAGAGGTTGCTGCCGAACTTGGTGGTGAAGCGGAAGTTGCCGATCAGCTCGGCGATCTTGTCCTTCTCCTCACGCGAGCACATGTTGATGCTCATCAGCGCCTGCGCCCGCTCCACCGCCTGCGCCTGGGTGAAGTGCACGATGTAGACAGGTGCCTGCTTGGTGTCCAGCAGCTCCGTCAGCGTCTCCGTGAGCGGGGTGCGCCGGTACTCGTAGGAGAGCGGCACCGGACGCGTCGCCGAGCGGACCACCGAGGTCGGGCGGCCGGTGCGCCGGGTGAGGTCCTTCTCGAACATCGAGACGTCGCCGAGGGTGGCCGACATGAGGACGAACTGCGCCTGCGGCAGTTCGAGCAGGGGGATCTGCCAGGCCCAGCCGCGGTCCGGCTCCGCGTAGAAGTGGAACTCGTCCATGACGACCTGGCCGATGTCCGCGTGCTTGCCGTCGCGCAGCGCGATCGAGGCCAGCACCTCGGCGGTGCAGCAGATGACCGGGGCGTCGGCGTTCACGGAGGCGTCGCCGGTGAGCATGCCGACGTTCTCGGTGCCGAACAGCTTGCACAGCTCGAAGAACTTCTCCGAGACCAGCGCCTTGATCGGAGCCGTGTAGAAGGTGACCTCGTCCCTCGCCAGCGCGGCGAAGTGGGCGCCCGCGGCGATCATGCTCTTGCCGGATCCGGTGGGGGTCGACACGATCACGTTCGCACCGGAGACCACCTCGATCAGCGCCTCCTCCTGGTGGGGGTAGAGCGTGAGACCGCGCTCCTGCGCCCACGACTCGAAGGCTTCGTAGAGTGCGTCGGGGTCGGCGGTCTGCGGCAGCTGATCGATGAGGGTCACGCCCCCATCTTGCCTGGCCTTCCGGCCGATGCGGGAATCGGATGCCCGCATGAAGATCGCGAACGCTACGCTGTGTCGCCGACACGACGTCGGCGCGACGAGTCAACTGGACAGCGGCGCACGAAGAATGGGGCGGGCAGCGGCAATGATGGGACCAGCACACTCTCTCTCGGGCGCCGCGGCCTGGCTCGGCGTCGGAGCCGCCGCCACCGCGGCAGGGCATGGGATGCCCTGGCCGGTCCTGCTGTGCGGCGCGCTGATCTGCGCAGGAGCCGCGCTCGCCCCCGACCTCGACCACAAGGCCGCCACCATCTCGCGCTCCTTCGGACCGCTGTCGCGCTGGCTCTGCGAGATCGTCGACAAACTCTCCTACGCCGTCTACAAGGCCACGAAGAAGCAGGGCGATCCGCGTCGCTCCGGGGGGCACCGCACGCTCACGCACACCTGGCTGTGGGCGGTCCTGATCGGCGCGGGCGCCTCGGTGCTGGCGATCACCGGCGGGCGCTGGACGGTGCTGGCGATCCTCTTCGTCCACATGGTGCTGGCCATCGAGGGCCTGCTGTGGCGGGCGACCCGCGGTGCCAGCGCGGATGTCCTGGTGTGGCTGCTCGCCGCGACGAGCGCCTGGATCGTCGCCGGTGTCCTGGACCAGCCCGGCAACGGGGCGGACTGGCTGTTCACAGAGCCGGGCCAGGAGTACCTGTGGCTGGGCCTGCCCATCGTGCTCGGCGCGCTGGTGCACGACATCGGGGACGCGCTGACCGTCTCGGGCTGCCCGATACTGTGGCCGATCCCGGTGGGCCGCAAGCGCTGGTATCCGATCGGGCCGCCGAAGGTCATGCGGTTCAGGGCGGGGAGCTGGGTGGAGCTGAAGGTGCTGATGCCGGCGTTCATGGTGCTCGGGGGAGTGGGCGGCGCGGCGGCACTCAACGTGATCTGAGGCCCCGCACGGCGCGCGCGGAGGCGTCAGTCGGTGCCTTGACGTGTACCTTCCCCGTACCGGCGTTCGAAGCGGGCGACGCGGCCCTCGGTGTCCACCGTGCGGGCCTTGCCGGTGTAGAACGGGTGGCTCTCCGAGGAGATCTCGACGTCCACGACGGGGTAGTTCTGGCCGTCGTCCCACTCGATGGTCTGCTCGCTGGTGGCGGTGGACCGGGTCAGGAAGGCGTACCCGGCGGCGCGGTCCCGGAAGACGACCGGGTGGTAGTCGGGGTGCTTGTCCTGCTGCATGGCTGCTCCTGGTGCGGAGGTGGCATGGGCGGGGGCGTCGGGCTGGCGCGGCCGGCGTCAGCCGGACAGGGCGTCCTCGTCGACGATGTGGACGGCGGCCTCCTCGGCGGAGGCGGCCGCCCCGTCGATCCCGACGTCCGTGGCGATCAGTGCGGACTCGTCGTCCTCGTGCGCTCCCTCGTCCGGGGCGACGAGCCGCCCGGACCGGGCGCCGCCGACCTCGTTGTCAAGGAGTTCCCCGTCGGTGCCGTCGGCGTCGCCGAGGCCGTCGCCTTCGGGTACCGCCGACTCGGGCAGCTCTTCCGCCAGCCGCTGGTCCAGGGTCTCGCCCCGCACCCGCTCGGCTGCCGTCACGCCGCTGCGCTCCACCGCCCACGGCCGCTCCGGAGGGGACCAGCCCCGATCCAGGGGGTCGCTGACACCGTCGTTGTCCAGAGTGTCCTCCCCGTCGAGCAGCCCCGTGTCCTCGCGCTGCTCGGACCCGTCGGGCTGGTAGACGTCGTCTCCCCATCCGTCGGCGCTGTTCACGGGTACCTCCAGGTGGTGAGGACGGGGCCGTTCCCGCCACGGTCGGCGGCGCGCCGTCCGTACCGGGGACACAGACTGCGCCCAACGCTGTCCCGCGCACTTCGCGGACGCTCCCCGAGCCTGCGCCGCTTTCCAGCCTTCCACCCCTGTTCGCCACCGCGCAACGGCACGGGCACCGACAGGGGGCGAGCCGTCGAAGCCGCGCGGCCCGGCCAGTGGGTGCCCGGGCCGGACGGGGGGCTTCGGCCGGGACGGTGCGCGGCGACGCCGGGGGCCATCGAAGAGCGGCCGCGCGCCGCTCGCACCCTGTTGTCCCCAGGGGGCCGGGCGCCGCGAGCCGTCACCTCTCACTCATGCCACGACCTCCACAGCGCCGCGTACGCCCCGTCCGCCTCGACCAGCTCGGTATGGCTGCCCAGCTCGCTGATGCGGCCGTTCTCGACGACGGCGATGACGTCGGCGTCGTGGGCGGTGTGCAGGCGGTGGGCGATGGCTACGACGGTGCGGCCGTCGAGGACGCGGGCAAGGGACCGTTCCAGGTGACGTGCCGCGCGCGGGTCGAGGAGGGACGTAGCCTCGTCCAGGACCAGCGTGTGAGGGTCGGCCAGCACCAGCCGGGCCAGCGCGATCTGCTGGGCCTGGGCCGGGGTGAGTGCGAGCCCGCCCGAGCCGACCTCGGTGTCCAGCCCCTTCTCCAGGGCGCGCGCCCACCCGTCCGCGTCGACCGCGCCGAGCGCCGCCCACAGCTCGGCGTCGACGGCGTCGGTGCGGGCGAGCAGCAGATTGTCGCGCAGGGCGCCGACGAAGACGTGATGCTCCTGGTTGACGAGAGCCACGTGCGAGCGGACGCGTTCCGCGGGCATACGGGACAGTTCCGCGCCGCCGAGGGTGATCCGGCCGTCCCTCGGCGCGTAGATCCCGGCGAGCAGCCGGCCCAGTGTCGACTTGCCCGCGCCGGAGGGGCCCACCAGCGCCAGCCGGGTGCCGGGGGCGACGTCAAGCGACACCTTGCGCAGCACGTCGACACCCTCGACGTAACCGAAGTGCACCTGGTGGGCGTGCACGTCCCGGCCGTCGGGCGCCAGCGCCGGGTCCCCGGCGTCCGGCTCGATGTCGCGGACGCCCACGAGCCGGGCCAGCGACACCTGGGCCACCTGCAGTTCGTCGTACCAGCGCAGGATCAGCCCGACCGGATCGACGAGCATCTGCGCGATCAGCGCGCCCGTGGTCAGCTGCCCGACCCCGAGCCAGCCCTGGAGCACGAACACCCCGCCGACCATCAGGACGGACGCGAGCACGGTCACATGGGTGACGTTGATGACCGGGAACAGCACCGACCGCAGCCAGAGCGTGTAGCGCTCCCAGGCGGTCCACTCCTTGATCCGGCGCTCCGACAGTTCCACCCGGCGGTCGCCGAGCCGATGTGCCTCGACGGTGCGCCCGGCGTCCACGGTCTCGGCGAGCGCGGCGGCCACGGCGGCGTACCCGGAGGCCTCGGACCGGTAGGCCGCAGGCGCCCGGCGGAAGTACCAGCGGCACCCGATCACCAGCAGCGGCAGAGCGAGCAGCACGGCCCCGGCCAGCGGGGGTGCCGTGACGACCAGGCCGCCCAGCAGCAGGGCCACCCACACCACACCGATCGCCAGCTGGGGAACGGCCTCGCGCATGGCGTTGGCGAGCCGGTCGATGTCGGTGGTGATCCGGGACAGGAGATCACCCGTTCCCGCCCGCTCCAGGACTCCCGGCGGCAGCCCGACCGACCGCACGAGGAAGTCCTCGCGCAGCTCGGCCAGCATCCGCTCGCCGAGCATCGCGCCGCGCAACCGCACCTCACGCACGAACACGGCCTGCACGACCAGGGCGATCAGGAAGAACGTCACCGTGAGGCCCAGGTCCAGCTCGCGCGCGTCGTCCGAGACCCGCTCGACCAGACCGCCCAGCAGGTAGGGGCCGACCATGGAGGCGATCACGGCGATCGTGTTGACGACGACGAGGAGCAGGAGCGCCCGGCGGTGCCGGCGGAACAGTTCGGCCACGTAGGCGCGCACGGTCGCGGGGGCACCGACGGGCAGGGTGTGCGCCGTCGTCGGGGCCGCCGGGTCGTACGCCGGTGGCGCCACGCCGATCATGCTGTCTCCTCGATCTCGTCCAGTTCGTCCAGCTCGTCCAGTTCATCCAGCTTGTTGAGTTCGTCGGCGTCGAACTCGGCGAGTACGCCGCTCAGCGCGGCGGCCTCCTCTTCGGTCTCCCGGGTCACCACGGTCCGGTACCGGGGCTCCTCGTGCACCAGGTCCCGGTGCACACCGACCGCGGCGACCTCGCCCTCGTGGACGAGCACCACCCGGTCCGCGCGGTCCAGCAGCAGCGGCGAGGAGGTGAACACGACCGTCGTGCGCCCGGCCCGCAGCTCGCGCACGCCTTCCGCGATCCGTGCCTCGGTGTGGGAGTCGACGGCGGACGTCGGTTCGTCCAGGACGAGCACCTCCGGGTCGGTGATGAGCGACCGGGCGAGGGCGAGCCGCTGGCGCTGGCCACCGGAGAGGGAGCGCCCGCGTTCGGTGATCCGGGCGTCCATCGGGTCGTCGGCGTCGAGCGAGCCCTGCACGAGCGCCGTCAGCACGTCCTCGCACTGCGCGGCCGCCAGCGCCTCGTCCGGGCGGACGTTCCCGGACGCGGGGACGTCGAGCAGGTCGCGCAGGGAGCCCGAGAGCAGGACGGGATCCTTGTCCTGGACCAGGACGGCCGTCCGCGCGCGATCCAGCGGCAGTTCGTCGAGCGCAACCCCGCCGAGCAGCACCGGCGTACCCGCCTCCGAGGGGTGGCCGCCGAGCCGCTCGGCCAGCCGCCCCGCCGCGTCGGGGTCGCCGCACACCACGGCCGTGAACCGACCGGACGGCGCGAGCAGACCGGTGACCGGGTCGTACAGGTCCCCCGAGGGCAGGTTCCCGGAAGGCAGGTCGGAGGGCAGGTCCCCGGACGGCAGGTCGCCTGGTTGCGAGCCCGCATATGAGCCCGCTGAGTCCGTGCGCACGCCCCCGGGGGATGGCTCAGCAGAGTCCTCACGCGCTCCCTCGGCGTCCGTGGCCCGCTCCAGGGACAGCACACGGGCCGCCCGTTTGGCGGAGGGCCGCGAGAACGAATAGGCCATCGCGATCTCTTCGAAGTGCCGCAAGGGATAGGTGAGGAGCATGACAGAGCTGTAGACGGTGACGAGTTCCCCGACGGTGATGCGGCCCTGCCGGGCCAGATGCACGCCGTACCAGACGACCGTGATCAGCAGCAGGCCGGGCAGCAGCACCTGGATCGCCGAGATCAGCGACCACATTCGCGCGTTGTGCACGGCCGCGTGACGGACTTCCTGGGAGGCGCGGCGGTAGCGGTCGAGGAACAGTTCCTCACCGCCGATGCCGCGCAGGACGCGCAGCCCGGCGACGGTGTCCGAGGCGAGTTCGGTGGCGTACCCCGCCTTCTCCCGCTGGACGTCGGCACGCCGGGTCGCGCGGGGGAGCAGGGGCAGTACGGCCACCGCCAGCACCGGAAGGCCGACGGCGACGACGACGCCGAGGGCCGGCTGGTAGACGACGAGGCCGATACAGACCAGCACGATCGTGACGGCAGCCGCGGTGAAGCGGGACACCGCCTCCACGAACCAGCCGATCTTCTCGACGTCACCGGTGGATACCGCGACGACCTCGCCGGCCGCGACCCGCCGGGTCAGGGCGGAACCCAGATGCGCGGCCTTGCGGGCCAGAAGTTGCTGGACCCGGGCGGCCGCCGTGATCCAGTTGGTGACGGCGGCCCGGTGCAGGAAGGTGTCGCCGAGGGCGTTGCCCGCGCACGCCAGCACCATCAGCCCGCCGGCGAGGGCGAGCCGCTCCCCGGAGCCGTCGACCACGGCCTGGACGGCGAAGCCGACGCAGAACGGCAGCGAGGAGACCGAGACGAAGTGCACCAGGCCCCAGGTCAGGGCGATGAGCTGGCCGCGCAACTGGTTCCGGCCCAGCCACCACAGGAACCGCGGCCCCGAACGCGCGTCCGGCACACCAGGGTCGGGGTACGGAAGGTCTTGAATCTGCATGACGTCCCAGTGGCTCTTGTCAGGGCGGAAGGGGTGCGAGCGCGGAGCGCGCGGGTGGGCACCAAGCCGTGAAAGGCTCGCGCCACAGGCAGGTCGGAGGCAACCGGTTTTCCGGACCATCGCGCAGAACCGGCTACAGCCCGTCCCCTCGCGTGGCCCCCCGCCCCAGAGGCCTCATTGCGGGTGAGCCCTACTCGCCGTAGAACACCGGTCCCCGCGGAGTTCGGCACCGACTGGCACGATCCGGTCACCCGAGGGCTGCGAGGCACCAGCCACTGAGGCCGGCAGGAAGCTCGCCCCCCAGTTCGGTCGCCCAAGACTCGGAAACGGACCGCGCGCTGCCCTTCTCACCCGAGGGCAGCGCGCGGTCCCTTGCGTGGGCAAAAGGATTCAGCACTGCCCCTCACCGCCGCTCCCGCCGTCCACCAACGTGTCCAGGAGCGTCCCCAGCACCCGCCGTTCCACATCCGTCAGCGGCGCCAGGATCTCCTCCGCCGCCGACCTCCGCGCCCCGTGCAGCTCGCGCAGCGTCTCGCGTCCGTGGTCCGTCAGTTCGATCCGGATCACCCGGCGGTTGGTCGGATCGGGTGCCCGGCGCACCTGGCCGTTCGCCTCCAGCCCGTCGACCAGCGTGGTCACGGCCCTCGGGACGACCTCCAGCCGCCCGGCCAGGTCGGCCATGCGAGGTGGTGCGTCGTACTCCCCGAGGGTGCGCAGCAGGCGGGACTGGGCTGGAGTGATGCCAAGGATGCGCTGCTGGAGATGGCGCTTCTGGATCCGGTGCACCCGGCGGGTGAGCCGCAGCAACTGCTCGGCGAGCAGTCCGTCGGGATCGGGCGTGGTCATGCGGGAACAATATCAGGACGCCGTTCATTGTGAGTATAGGTAACAATGAGCTACGCTCCATTCAGTCAGCGTCGACTCATCTACGTAGGAGCCCATGAAGCCCGACCATGAACCCGCCTGGACGCCGCCTGCCGACAGTCAGGAGCAGCCGCGGCAGGTGCGCCGCATCCTCAAGCTCTTCCGCCCCTACCGAGGCCGGCTCGCCGTCGTGGGCCTGCTCGTGGCCGCCGCGTCGGTCGTATCGGTCGCCACGCCCTTCCTGTTGAAGGCGATCCTGGACACGGCCATCCCCGAGGGCCGCACCGGCCTCCTCACCCTGCTGGCCCTCGGTATGATCCTCAGTGCCGTCCTGACCAGCGTTTTCGGCGTCCTGCAGACCCTCATCTCCACCACCGTCGGCCAGCGCGTCATGCACGACCTGCGCACCGCGGTCTACGGCCGCCTGCAGCGCATGTCCCTCGCCTTCTTCACCCGCACCCGGACCGGCGAGGTCCAGTCCCGCATCGCCAACGACATCGGCGGCATGCAGGCGACCGTCACCTCCACCGCCACCTCCCTGGTCTCCAACTTCACCAGCGTCGTCGCCACGGTCGTCGCGATGCTCGCCCTGGACTGGCGGCTGACCGTCGTCTCGCTGCTTCTGCTGCCGGTGTTCGTGTGGATCAGCCGCAGGGTCGGCGACGAGCGCAGAAAGATCACCACCCAGCGCCAGAAGCAGATGGCCACGATGGCGGCCACGGTCACCGAGTCGCTCTCGGTCAGCGGCATCCTGCTCGGCCGGACCATGGGTCGTGCCGAGTCGCTGACGCAGTCCTTCGCGGACGAGTCGGACCGCCTGGTGAACCTCGAAGTGCGGTCGAACATGGCAGGTCGCTGGCGGATGGCGGTCATCACGATCGTCATGGCCGCCATGCCGGCCGTCATCTACTGGACCGCGGGCCTCGTCCTCCATGTCGGCGGCCCCGGCGTCTCCATCGGCACGATCGTCGCCTTCGTCTCCCTTCAGCAGGGCCTGTTCCGCCCGACGGTCAGCCTGTTGAGCACCGGAGTGCAGATCCAGACGTCGCTGGCCCTGTTCCAGCGCATCTTCGAGTACCTGGACCTGCCCGTCGACATCACCGAACGCGAGCGGCCGACCCACCTCGACCGGGTCAGGGGTGAGGTCCGCTTTGAGAGCGTCGAGTTCCGCTACGACGGCAAGGGCGGCCCGATCCTCGACGGCATCGACCTCACCGTCCCGGCCGGCGGCAGCCTCGCGATCGTCGGCCCGACCGGCGCCGGAAAGTCAACGCTGGGCTACCTCGTGCCGCGGCTGTACGACGTCACGGGCGGCCGTGTCACCCTCGACGGGGTCGACGTCCGTGACCTCGACTTCGACACCCTCGCGCGAGCGGTCGGCGTCGTCTCCCAGGAGACGTACCTCTTCCATGCCTCGGTCGCCGATAACCTCCGCTTCGCCAAGCCCGACGCCACCGACGAGGAACTGCACGCGGCTGCCGGAGCGGCCCAGATCCACGACCACATCGCGGCCCTGCCCGACGGCTACGACACGATCGTCGGCGAGCGCGGCCACCGCTTCTCCGGCGGCGAGAAGCAGCGCCTGGCCATCGCGCGCACCATCCTGCGCGATCCGCCCGTGCTGATCCTCGACGAGGCGACGAGCGCGCTGGACACCCGCACCGAGCACGCCGTCCAGCAGGCGATCGACGCCCTGTCGGCCAACCGGACGACGCTCACGATCGCGCACCGGCTGTCCACTGTCCGGGGCGCCGACCAGATCCTCGTCCTGGACTCCGGCAGTGCGGTCGAGCGGGGGACGCACGAGGAACTGCTGGAACTGGACGGGAGGTATGCGGCGCTGGTCCGGCGGGACGCCCAACTGGAGCCGACAAGATGAAGATATGCCGGATTTGTGGCGATATGCGGGTTACCGTGCCCGCATGCAGATGAACACTCCGCCACGGAGCACGACTCGCACGATTCGACTGACGCGCCGGGGCCGTGCCGCCCTCGTCGCGACCGGAGCCGTCGTGGCAGGCACCGCCGTGGCGGTGCCGCTGCTGACCCTCGGAGGCGAGGAAAAGCCGGCCAAGCCGGCCACGCTGGTGATCCCGGAGGGTTGGCGAGCCGGCCAGGTCTACGCCGCCATCGACAAAGCCCTTGCCCTGCCCGCCGGCACCACGAGGAAGGCCGTTCCCCGAGCCCACCTCCAACTGCCGAACGACGCAGAGGGCAACCCCGAGGGCTATCTCTTCCCGGCCACCTATCCGCTGCCGGAGGGGACGACGCCGGAGAAGGTGCTGGCCACGATGGTCGACACCGCCAACAAGAAGTTCAACGGGGCGCCGGTCGCCGCCGGTGCGCAGCGCAACGCCATGAATGTCTATCAGGCGGTCACCATCGCCAGCATCGCTCAGGCCGAGGCCGCCACCAAGGCCGACATGGGGAAGGTCGCCCGAGTCGTCTTCAACCGGCTGGAGCGCGGAATGCCGCTCCAGATGGACTCCACCATCAACTATGCGCTGAACCGCCACACGCTCAAGACGACGCTCGGCGACACGCGTATCGACAGCCCTTACAACTCGTACCAGCGCATGGGTCTGCCGCCCACGCCCATCGACAACCCCGGCGAGCAGGCGGTGCGCGCCGCGATCAACCCGACCCAGGGGGACTGGCTGTACTTCGTCACGGTCAAGCCGGGCGACACCCGCTTCACGGCCGACTACGCGCAGCACCAGCGCAACGTCACCGAGTTCAACGCTCACCAGAGGAGTCAGAGCCCGGCACGCTGAGCCGACGGGACATCATGACCGGCCCTGCCGCGGCGTGGGCGGCCTGGTGTCCCGTAGGAGCGGAGGGGTCACGCGGCGACCGACTCTCCCTGCTCCCCCAGCTCTCCGCGCCCTCCCCGCTCCCTTTCATCCCTTTCGTCCCTGTCTTCCTTGTCCCCGCTGTCCTCCCTCTCCTCCGTCTTCGCCAGCAAGCGGCTGATCTCCCGCACCGCCGCCCGGCCCGCCCGGTTGGCGCCGATGGTGCTGGCCGACGGGCCGTAGCCGACGAGATGGACCCGGGGGTCGGCGACCGCACGGGTCCCGTCCACCCGGATGCCGCCGCCCGGCTCGCGCAGCCGTAGGGGCGTGAGGTGTTCGATGGCGGGCCGGAAGCCGGTCGCCCAGAGGATGACGTCGGCGTCGACGTGCCGTCCGTCCTTCCACTCCACGCCGTCCGGAGTGATCCGGTCGAACATCGGCTGCCGGTCCAGCACCCCGTCGGCCAGACCCTGCCGAACGGCGTCGTTCAGCGGCAGCCCGGTCACCGAGACCACACTCCGCGGCGGCAGCCCCTGCCGTACGCGCTCCTCGACGAGTGCCACCGCCGCGCGTCCCGCGTTCTCGTCGAACGGTCCCTCACGGAAGACCGGCGGCCTGCGGGTCACCCAGGTGGTGGCGGCCGCGTACGGGGCGATCTCCAGCAGATGCTGCGTGCCGGAGGCCCCACCGCCCACCACGACCACCCGCTGACCGGCGAACTCCTCGGGCCCGGGATACTCCGCGGTGTGCAACTGCCGTCCGCCGAAGGTCTCCTGGCCCGGGTAGCGCGGCCAGAAGGGCCGGTCCCAGGTCCCAGTCGCGTTGATCAGCGCCCGTGCGGCCCAGTCCCCGGCGGAGGTCTCGACAAGGAGCCGCCCGTCGGCGCCCTCCCGGACCGCCCGTACGTCGACCGGCCGCCGCACCCGCAGGTCGAACTCCCGCTCGTACGCGGCGAAGTACTCCCGGATCACCTCGGAGGACGGCCGCGCCGGATCGGCGCCCGTCAGCTCCCTCCCCGGCAGCGCGTGCATCCCGTGCACCCTGCCGTACGTCAGCGAGGGCCAGCGGAACTGCCAGGCGCCGCCAGGTCCGGGGGAGTGGTCCAGCACCACGAAGTCACGGTCCGGCTCGAACCCGCTCCGCCGCAGGTGATAGGCGCCGGCCAAACCTGCCTGACCAGCGCCTATGACGACAACCTCGACCTCGCGCGTGTTGTTCACATTTCTACGAACAGCGCCACGGCCGTGGATCTTCCCGCGGGGTAACCAGGGCGATCCGGGCGACCAGGGGAATCAGCGCGCGACCGATGGAATCAAGGCGACCCGACCCGGGAAATCGAGGCGACCGGGGCCATCGGATCACCGTCCGCTCGACACGAGCAGGGGCGCACCCGCCGCCCCGGGCGTGCCGCCCAACAGCCCCCGCGCCGCCAGCTCCGGGATCACGCCCTCCCCGAACCAGTACGCCTCCTCCAGATGCGGATAGCCGGAGAGCACGAAGTGCTCGACGCCCAGCGCGTGGTACTCCGCGATCCGTTCGGCGACCTCGGCATGACTGCCGACCAGCGCTGTCCCGGCCCCGCCACGGACGAGGCCGACGCCCGCCCAGAGGTTCGGGTAGATCTCCAGCTGCTCCCGCGAGCCCCCGTGCAGCGCCAGCATCCGCCGCTGCCCCACCGACTCGCTGCGCCCGAGCGTCGCCTGCGCCGCGGCGATCGTGTCGGCGTCGAGGTCGTCCAGCAACCGGTGTGCCACCGCCCAGGCCTCGGCGGAGGTGTCGCGCGAGACGGTGTGGAGCCGGATGCCGAAGCGGACCGTGCGGCCCTCCCGGCGGGCCAGCGTGCGGATCCAGCCGATCTTCTCCCCGACCTGGGCGGGCGGCTCCCCCCAGGTCAGATAGACATCGGCATGCCGTGCCGCGACCGGCCCGGCCGCGGCCGAGGACCCGCCGAAGAACAGTTCCGGCAGCGGGTCGGGCGGCAGCGCGGTCAGTCCGCCCTCGACGTCGTAGTGCTTGCCGTGGAAGTCGTACGGCCGGCCCTGCCACACCCCGCGAACGACCGACAGGAACTCGTCGGTGCGGGAGTACCGCTCGTCGTGGTCGAGGTGGTCGCCGAAGCGGCGCTGCTCGGCGGAGTCGCCGCCGGTGACGACGTTGAGCAGCAGCCGCCCGCGGGTGAGGCGCTGGTAGGTCGACGCCATCTGCGCGGCGAGGGTCGGCGAGATCACCCCGGGCCGGAAGGCGACCAGGAACTTCAGCCGCTCGGTGTGCTGGGCGAGGGCCACCGTGGTCAGCCAGGCGTCCTCGCACCAGGTGCCGGTCGGCGTCAGTACCGCCTCGAAGCCCAACCGCTCGGCCGCCTTGGCGATCTGGACGAGATAGTCCAGGTCGGGGGCGCGGACCCCGCCGACCTTCCTGGCGGCGCCGGAGTTGTTCGCGGCGTACGCGTGCCGGTCCACGAGCGTGCGGCCGTCGCCGCCCGTCGGCAGGAACCAGTGGAGACGAACGGCCATGTCACTTCTCCTTGTAGACGCGGGGAGCGGTGCTCGACGGCGGCAGGTCGCCGTTGTAGCGGGTGTCCACGAACGCGCCGAAGTCGACCTTGCTTGCGATCAGCTTCAGGTCGGCGAAGGCGTCCACGATCTCCTGCTCGGACTTGATCAGCGGTGCGTCGACGGCGACCGGTACCCGCGTGCCGTTGGAGCGCTTGACCGAGGCCAGCGCCACCTCGTAGGGCAGCCCGGTGTCCTTGGCCCACACCTTCGCCCATTCCTCCGGGTGCTCGTGGACCCAGTCCTGGGCGCGTCGAAGGCGGTCAAGGTAGTCGTCGATCGCCGCCGCCTTGGCCTTGTCCCGCAGAGCGCCGGGAGCGGCCACCTGGAAGGTCAGGCCGTTGGTCACGCCCTGGCCCGTGGTCAGGACGCGGCCCTGCTTGGCCTGGAGCACCTGCGAGGTGTACGGATCCCAGACGGCCCACGCGTCGACCTTGCCGCTGGTGAACGCCGCCAGCGCGTCCGCCGGCTGGAGGTACTTCACCTGTACGTCGCTCAGCGCGAGTCCGGCCTTCCGCAGCGAGGCGACCAACTGGTAGTGCGCGGACGACCCCTGGGCGACGGCAACGGACCTGCCCTTGAGCTGCTCGGTGCCGGTGAGCTTCGACTCGTTCGGTACGAGGAGGGCGTCGCCGTCGGACGTGCCGTGCCAGGCGGCCACGACCGTGATCTTCGAGCCGGCGCCGGCCGCGAACACCGGCGGGGTGTTGCCGACTCCGCCGATGTCGACGGCCTTCGCGTTCACGGCCTCCAGCAGCGGCGGGCCGGAGGTGAAGGTGGACCACTTGATCTTGTAGTCGAGGTCGTCGAGTTCACCGGCGGCCCGCAGCAGCGCCTCGGAACCACCTTTCTGGTCACCCACGTCGAGGGTCAGGGAGCCCTCGCTGTCGGTGTCCGAGCCGGAGTCGGCCGCGGAGCTGCCTCCGCAGGCGGTGAGCAGGAGGGCCAGGGGCAGGAGCAGGGCGGCCGGGGCGAGGCGTGGTCGGCGTGGTCGCATGCTGGATCCGTTCATGGTCAGTTGCGGAAGTGGCTGTTGAGGGAGTGCCTGTTGAGGAAGTGCCTGTTGAGGGCGTTGCCAGGCAGGGCACGTCGGTGACGGCCCGAGGACGTCAGGCGGCTTCGACACCGAGGCGCTGAAGCAGTCCCGCACGCAGCTCGGCGAACCGGGGGTCGGCGATGTCGCGCGGACGGTCCAGCTCGATCCGCTGCTCGTGGGCGATCACGCCCCCGTCCATCACCAGAACACGGTCGGCGAGCAGTACGGCCTCCTCGACGTCGTGCGTGACCAGCAGCACCGCGCAGCCGCGCCGCTGCCACAACTCACCCACCAGGCGCTGGGCGTTGACCCGGGTGAGCGCGTCGAGGGCGCCGAAGGGCTCGTCGAGCAGCAGCAGATCGGGCTCGCGCACCAGGGCACGGGCCAGCGAGGCCCGCTGGGCCTCACCGCCGGACAGCGTCTTGGGCCAGGCGTTCGTACGGTGACTCAGGCCTACCTCTTCGAGGGCGCGCTCGGCGACGGCGCGGTCGGGCCTGCCGGGCAGCCCGAGCAGGACGTTGCGCCACACCTTCTTCCAGGGCATCAGCCGCGGCGCCTGGAAGGCGACGGCCTTGCGGCGCGGCACCAGTACGGTGCCCTCGATGTCACGGTCGAGTCCGGCGAGGATGCGCAGCAGGGTGGACTTGCCGCAGCCGCTGCGGCCGAGCAGGGCCACGAACTCGCCCCGCTCCACCTCCAGTCGAAGGTCGCCGATGACGGCGCGGCCGTCGAAGGACCGGGTGAGCCCCTGGACGTGCACCGCCGTGCGGGTGCTCACCGGCCGGTGAACGTCGGTCGCCATTGCAGCAGCAGCCTTTCGAGGGAACGGACGACGAAGTCGGCCAGCAGGCCGAGGAAGGCGTAGACGATCAGGCAGACCACGATCACGTCGGTACGCAGGAAGTCCCGTGCCTGCACCATGAGGAAGCCGATCCCCGCGTCCGCGTTGATCTGCTCGGCGAAGACCAGCGCGAGCCAGGCGATGCCCAGCGAGTAGCGCAGGCCGGTCAGCGCACCGGGCAGCGCGCCCGGCAGGACGACATGCCGCACCAACCCCCACCGGGACAACCCGAGCGACTCACCCGCCTCGATGAGCTGGGAGTCGACTGCGCGGATACCGGCGTAGACGTTGAGGTACAGCGGGAAGGTCACGCCCAGCGTGATGACGGCGACCTTGGGCGCCTCGCCGATGCCGAACCAGATGATGAACAGCGGGATGAGCCCGACGAAGGGCACAGTCCGCAGCATCTGCACCGAGGCGTCCACCAGGTCCTCGCCGATCCTGAACAACCCGGAGACCAGGGCGAGTCCGGTGCCGATCAGGGTGCCCAGCAGCAGTCCGCCCGCCACGCGCTGCAGCGAGGTCGCCATGGCGGAGGGCAGCGAACCGTCGGCGATCAGATCGCCGCCGACCTGGGCGATACGGCCCGGTGAGGCCAGCACGTCGGCGGTCAGCACGCCGGTTGTGCTGAGGAGTTGCCACAACGCCAGCAGGATGAGTGGGCCGGTGGTGCGGCGGAGCCAGCGGGGGACGCGGGTGCGGCGGGAGGAGGCGGGGAGCAGGGGTTCGAGGCGGAGGTCGAGGTGTGGGCCGGAGTCCGCGGCCTTGGTGGGAGGAGCTGATCGCTCAGGTGATATAGGCGAAATATCGGGTTCAGGAGAGTTGGGTGGGGCATGGCTGATGCTCATGGCTGCTCCAGGGCGATACGACGACGGAGTGGGCCGACGACGGAGTGGGCCGGCGACACAGCGACGTGGCGACACGGCGGGAAGCAAGGAGGGAGCCCTCTGTGCTCCCGCTCACGGCAGGATCAGTTCACCCACCCGGGGCAGGGGCGGACACAGAGGCAACGAGAAGGAAGAAGGGCGTCAGCAGCCGCGACGACACGCGGCGGAGGCCACCCGCAGCAGGTCGATGTGACCGCGCGTGGTGAGCAGAGCTGAACGCAACATGCCGCTGAACGTAGCCAGATGGCATGTTCGCGGTCAATGGCCGTCTCGCGAAGTGGACCCTTCGTATCAGCGTCCGGGCGACCGTCCGGGCACGGAGGTCGAGATACGAGTCAGCCATGGGTCAGGATGGGACACATGTCAGACGCGTTCACCACCCGAGTCCTTCAGGTCTCCTCCGGCACCGAGGAGACGGTCGTCGACCTGACCCGTGACTGCGAGTCCTTCCTGGGGGAGGTGGCCGCGGGCCGCGACGGCCTGCTCAACGTCTTCGTCCCCCACGCGACCGCCGGGATCGCCGTCATCGAGACAGGTGCCGGCAGTGACGACGATCTCCTCACCGCCCTGCACACCCTGCTCCCCGCCGACGACCGCTGGCAGCACCGCCATGGCAGCCCCGGCCACGGCCGCGACCACGTCCTCCCGGCGATCGTCCCGCCCCACGCGACCCTGCCGGTCGTCGGCGGGCGGCTGGAGCTGGGGACGTGGCAGTCGGTGTGCCTGGTGGACACCAACCGGGACAACCCCAACCGGCAGGTGCGGTTGAGCTTCCTGGGCTGACCGAACCCTACGAGCGGCCGATCACCCGAGGATCAGCGGAAGTCTCGCCCCCAGCCCTCCCGCTGCACCCAGCCCTCCCGCCCCGCCTGCCGCTCCCGCTGCACCCAGCCCTCCCGCCCCCGCCGCACCCAGCTCGGCCTCCTCCGCACCGGTCGGCCCCCGCCGCCCGGTCCCCACGAGCAGCGCGTCCTTGTCGGAGAACGACGTGGGGAACGCGCCCCCGGCGATCTCCTCCAGCATCGCGCGGCTCCGGGCGAGCCCCTCCGCGGGTGGCTCCGCCAGATGCGGGAGGTGCGCGATCAGGTCGAGGTGGTGCAGCGTCCACTCCAGGACGTACGCCGAGAGGTAGTCGCCCGCGGTGAGGACCTGGTCGCGCGTGCTGACCCGGAGACCGGGGTCGGCGAGCCCGGCGGCGCGCCCGGCGGCGGAGCCGACGTCGTCGAGGTGGAACTTGAGCAGCCACGGCTCCTGGTACGCCGCCGCCAGCCGGACGATCAGCGCGTCGAGCGGGTCATCGCCGGTCGGAGGCGTGTCGGCGACCTCCCAGTAGGTCACCGCGTCGCGGGTCGGTGGCGCCTCGGTGGGCGTCGCCAGAGTGATCAGGACGTCCTGGGCGTCGATGACCAGATGGCACACCAGGTCCCGGACGAGCCAGCCGGCGTAGCCCGACGGCCGCGCGAAGTCCTCGTCCGCGAGCTCGGCGACCGCCGCGCGCAACGCCGCCCATGACGGTGAGAAGAGATCCACGTCGGGACCGTAGTGCGGTGCCGCGCGGGCGTACAAGCGCCTTCCCGGCAGTCGTGGCCACCCATCCGAATGGTTGAATACTCAACCGATTACACTTTCCACGTGGTGGACGAGGCGTGGTCGCTGACCGCGTGGAATGGGCGGAAGGTGATCCTGATGAGCAACGTGGAAGCGGAGCCCTCGGCGGTGCGGTGCGGGGCGCGGGTCGACGACAGGCGGCGCACGGCGGCGCCGCGTGTCGACGTGCTCTCCGCACGGGAGGTCCCCCTGGGCGGCCCGCGTGCGATGCCCGTACGGCGTACGCTGCCGCAGCGGGCCCGGTCGCTGATCGGCGCCTGGTGTTTCGCGGACCACTACGGCCCGGACGACGTCTCCCTGACGGGCGGCATGGACGTCGCCCCGCACCCTCATACCGGCCTCCAGACGGTGAGCTGGCTCTTCAGCGGGGAGATCGAGCACCGCGACACCCTCGGCAGCCACGCCTTCGTCCGGCCCGGCGAGATGAACCTGATGACCGGCGGGTACGGCATCGCCCATACGGAGGTCTCCACCCCCGGCACCACCGTCCTGCACGGCGTCCAGCTGTGGGTGGCGCTGCCCGAGGAGCACCGGAACACCGCACGCGACTTCCAGCACTACGTGCCCGGGACCGTGCGGCTCGACGACGCCGAGATCAGGGTCTTCCTGGGTTCACTCGCCGGCGACACCTCCCCGGTGCGGACCTTCTCGCCCCTGCTCGGTGCCGAGATCAGCCTCGCACCGCAGTCGGAGATCACTCTCCCCGTGGACACGGCCTTCGAGCACGGCCTCCTCGTCGACAGCGGGGACGTCCGCCTGGCCGGCACCGCGCTCGCCCCGGCGGAGCTGGGCTACGTGCACCCCGGCGCCGACTCCCTGACGCTGGTGAACGAGTCGGACGGACCCGCGCGCACGGTACTGCTCGGCGGTACGCCGTTCGACGAGGAGATCGTCATGTGGTGGAACTTCGTCGGTCGCAGCCACGAGGACATCGTGCGCGCCCGCGAGGACTGGGAGGCGTCCTCCGACCGCTTCGGCGCCGTCGAGGGCTACCCGGGTGACCGTCTTCCCGCGCCGAGCCTGCCCAACGCCGTCATCACGCCGCGCCGGAACCCTCCGCGCCACTGAGCGCCGCAGAGCACGACGGCGCCCGGCGCGCCCCGTTTCTCAGCCCTCCGTCAGCCCCCGTCAGCCCCCGTTCTCCATGTCGCAGCACCCTTCCCGTCGCATATGGCGGCTGCCAAGGGTGGGTGTGCGCGTCCCACAGGCCCGGGATCCCGTGCGGTCGCTCGCGTCGACCCGTCGCGCGGCCCTCCGGCCGGTGCGGTGCGGGACGACCTCCACGACCCGGCCGTCACGGGCCACGACATCGATGTCCTCGCGGACCTGCGACCCGGTGCCGTCCCAGAAGCGTCCCGCGCGTACGACCGTGTCGGCCGGCCGCGGCCGGCGGTACTCCAGCGGGACCCGGACGGTACGGGCCTGACCGCCGTCGACGCCGACCAGGCGCAGGCGGCCCGCGGAAAGGTACAGCAGGGTAAGGGAGATCTTCACCCCTGGGTGAAGGGTGGATCATCGACCTCACCCCGCGACCGTGCTGCTTCCTGCCCTAACCTATGGCGGGTGAACGCACCGGGGGACATGGTCGACGGACGCTTCGAGCTGATCGAGCGGCTCGGCAGCGGGGGGATGGGCACCGTCTGGCGGGCGCGGGACACCGTGCTCCACCGCGACGTCGCCCTGAAGGCCGTACGCCCGGACGCCGAGGCGTCCGAGGCCGTACGGGAACGGGTGATGCGCGAGGCGAGGGCGTTGGCCCGGCTCAACAACCCCTATGTGGTGACGATCCACCAGATCGTCGAGGTGGACCCCCATCCGTGGATCGTGATGGAGCTGGTGCCGGGCGTCTCGCTGCAACAGCGACTCACCGAGGGCCCGTTGGCACCGGCGGAGGCGGCACGCGTGGGCCGTCAGCTGCTCTCCGGGCTGCGTGCCGCGCACGCCGCCGGCATCCAGCACCGGGACGTGAAGCCCGCCAACGTGCTGCTCCGCCCCGACGGCACCGCCGTCCTCACCGACTTCGGCATCGCCGCCCTCCAGGGCGCGAGCGCGCTGACGGTCACCGGTGAACTCGTCGGCTCCCCCGAGTACATGGCGCCCGAGCGTGTCCGTGGCCACGGCGACGACCCGGCGGCCGACCTGTGGTCCCTGGGGCTCGTCCTGTACGTCTGTGTGGAGGGCGTCAGCCCGCTGCGCCGCGAGACGACCCTCGCCACCCTCGCCGCGGTCCTGGACGACCCCGTGCCCCCGCCCGTACGCTCCGGCCCCCTCGCTCCCGTACTGCAGTCCCTCCTCGTACGCGACCCGGCGGCACGGCCCGGCGCCGGGCAACTGGACGCGATGCTCGCACAGGTCGAGTCCGGCGCCGCACCGCACTGGGCCCGGCCGACGCAGACGGTGACACCGGCTCCGCCGCCTGGGCCGTTCCCGACGCCGACTCCGACGCGGCTGGACACTCCGCGTCCCAGCAGCCCGTCCCGTGGCCGTAGGCCGATCCTGCTCGCCGCCGTCTCGGCCGTGCTGGCGGTGGGCGTGGTCACCGCGCTCGCCCTCACCGTGTTCACACCGGACGACGGCGAGGGGGACGACAGACAGACGGTCGGAGCGCAGGGAGGCTCCAGGACCACCGCCTCCTCCTCGGCTCCGGCCGACCCCACCCCGACCCCGACGCCCGGCGCGACACCGACACCCACTCCGACCCCGACGCCGGCCGCGCCCGAGCCGCCGGCACCCTCGCCCTCCGCCCCGGCCGGAGACGGCCGCTGGATCGCCCAGCTGCACTCCGAGCCGATTTCCACGGGCACCGCGGTCCGCGACCAGCGCCTCGCCCGGGTACGCGAGTCGGTCCCCGAGGCCGTCTTCGTCCGCAGCGACGACTACGCGTCACTGCGACCGGGCTACTGGGTGATCTACGCCCCGGGTCCGTTCACGGACGGCCGCGCGGCGCTGACCTTCTGTGCAGAGCGTGGGCGTACCACGGCGAACGACTGCGTGGGCCGCTACCTGAGCACCAGCCCGGCCGACTACGCCCTCCAGTGCCGGCCCCCGGCCACGAGCCCGACGGGGCGCTGTACGCGCGCGACGTAGAGGTGGGTGAGGTCCGGGGTGCGGGTCACGACCGTTGCCGGGGAAACGTCTCCAACGCCCGCGCCAGCCCCGCCGCATCCGTACCGACCTTGCGGTACACCAGGGACAGCAACTGCCGAACCCCTTGCTCGGTGCGCCGCAGCTCCTTGGCCACCACCGCCACCGGCTTGCCCAGCGCGGTCATCTCGGCGGCCCGGCGTTCCTGGGCCGAGAGGGTGTCAGTCTGGGCGTAGCGGAGGGGCAACGGCCGTAGCCCCGCTGCCGAGAGCTCGTCCCGGGCTCGCGTCGCCAAGGCCTCCGCACCGCAGTGCACCGCGCATTCCAGGCCCTGGTAGAGCCGGTCGGCGGCCTCCTGCACGCGGTCGCTGCGGGACAGCGCAGCGCCGTGCCCGACCAGCGCGCGAGCCAGTTGGTACGCGGCCGGCGACCGCTGGAGCTGGTCCACGGCCTCGGCGTAGACGTCCAGGGCGGCGGTCCCGCCGGTCACCTCGGCCTCGGTGTGCAACGCCTGGCCGATCGCGGAGGCCGCGCCGAAGTCGCGGGCCCGCTTGACGGCGTCCCGGGCGAGCCGGACCGCCCGGTCGGGCGCCGTCGGCGCGACGGCGTACGCGAGGTTCGACTGCCACGGGCACCAGGCGGGATTGCGCCAGGCCCGGGCCTCCAGCCGGTCCCCGAGGGTGGTCAGCACCCGCTCCGCATCGGCGTGCCGGCCCTCCGCGAGGAGCAGCTCGGAGTAGACCGCGTGGGGGTCCGGGTAGATGACAGCGTTCGGTGCGACCTCGCCGTAGTGGTACGCGTCGGCGAGCGTACGCGCGTCGGTGGTGCGGCCGCGGGCCAGCAGTGTCTGGATGAGGATGCCGACGGCGAACCACAGGGCCGGTACGGCACCCTCGACCTTCTCGGCGATGCGCAGTCCGTCGCGGACCAGGTCCTCCGCTTCGGCGAGGCTGCCGCGCCGGTAGCGGATGTAACCGGACAGGGTGTTGCCGAGGGCCAGGTGGGACCCGCGCCAGCCTTTGGCGACGCACTCGGCGATGCCCCTGGAGAACAGCTCCTCGGCCCGGTGCGGCTGGTCGCAGTACATGAACACGAGGGCGACCGAGACGGGCACCTCGAAGCCTCGGTTCTCGTCGGTCCAGCTCATCCCGTCACGCAGCGCCTCCTCGGCCGTTCCGAGGACGGTCCGGCGGGGCTCGCCGCGCACCAGCGCGTCCCAGGCGCGCAGGCCCAGGATGTAGCGCTCCTCCAGGCCACGGCCCGGAAGCTGCCGGGCAAGCTTGGTCAGCCTGCGGGAACGGACGGGCGAGTCGGGCTCGTCGGCGCGGAACATGCTCCAGACGAAGTGATCCGCCTGCATGCGCA
Organism: Streptomyces sp. NPDC059861; assembly: GCF_042731435.1. Lineage (NCBI taxonomy): Bacteria > Bacillati > Actinomycetota > Actinomycetes > Kitasatosporales > Streptomycetaceae > Streptomyces > Streptomyces sp. NPDC059861. The sequence goes on from NZ_JBHWJQ010000052.1 coordinate 41,656, forward strand.
GCCTGACGCGTGCGTTGGGGGTCTGCCGCGCTTCCTGCTCGGCGACGGCCGCCGCCTCCGCCATCTGGTCCGTGTGGGCCAGCGCCTGGGTCAGCCGGTAGACGATGGAGGCGTGCAGCTCGGGGGCGACCTCGGGCTCCGCCAGGGCGTCACGGAGATGGTTGACGGTCGACGCGGGGTCGATCAGGAAGGTCGAGGACGCCAGCTCGTTGAGGAGTTCGGCACGCTCATCCAGGAGGGGCGGTTCCTGGAGTGCTCGGCTCAGGACCCGACGGGCGGCTTCCGGAGCACCGGCGCGCAGGTACTCGCGGGCGGCCTCGCGCAGGCACGCGACGGCTTCCGCGTTGCCTTCGGCGGGAACCTCCAGCAGATGCCGCGCGGCAGCGGTGGGCCCGAGCCCCGCGGCCCGGACGGCTACCGCGGCGGCGTTGTGCAGGCCGACACGCAGGTGAGGGGGGATGTCCCGGTAGATCGTCGTGGCGATCAGCGGGTGGACGAACTCCAGGCCGCCGTCCGGCCCCGCGGCCTTCGCCAGGATCCGGCGCCCGCGCAGCTGCTCCGTCGCCACGGCGGCCTGCTCGCTGCCGATCACCGCGATGGTGGCCGCGAGTTCCGGCGAGATGGACGTGCCGAGCACGGCGGCGGCCCACGCGAAGCGGACGGTGGTCGTCCCGAGCCGCCTCAGCTGGTCGAGCAGCCCGGGTCCCTTCACCGCGGAGGCGAGACCACGCATAGCGGGCAACTCCTCCTGAGTGCCCTTCAGCCCGTTCTCACCGAGCCGGATGGCGAGCTCGACGGTTTCGAAGGGGCTCCCTCCGGTGACCGTCCAGCATTCGTCGCAGAAGGCGTCCTCGGCTCCGTCCCCCAGTTCATGCCGGATGATCCGTGCCACGGCGACCGCGGTGAGCGGGGCCAGGGCGTAGGGACGGTTGCCGTGACCCTCGAAGAGGGAGCGGAACGAGGCCGCCTCCGGGGGCAGTTCGTCGGGGCGGTAGGCGGCGATGATCAGCAGCGGAAGGTCGGCGGTGCGCGGCGCGAAGGAGGCGAGCCAGCCCAGGGACTCGGCGTCGGCCCACTGCAGGTCGTCCAGCAGCAGGACGACGGGCCCCTTCTTCATGGTCAGACGCGTCATGACCCAGTCGAGGCCGTCGCGCACGCCGGTCGGGTCCGGAACCGGCGCGGTGCCCGCCGCCTCCAGCCCGAGCGCGGTCGCGACGATGTCGTACCAACTCCCCAGCAGCTCACGCCGGGTGGTCTCGTCCATCGCCGCGAGGGTGGGTTGCATGAGCTGGCGCACCACGCGGAACGCCAGTTCATGCTCCGTCTCACCGCCCATGCCGGACAGCACCGTGAACCCCAGAGCGCCGGCCCGGGCGCGGGCCTGGGCCACGAGCGTCGTCTTGCCGAGCCCGCCGGAACCGGTGAAGGCCAGCAGTCCGCCCTGCGGCGTCCGCGACACACCGTCGACCGTGTCGCGCAGGTTGGCCAACGACGCGTTCAGCGCCAGGAGTTCACGGTGACGCTCCAGCAACGGCTGGTGCTCGCTGTTCGGTTGTCGCAGCCCATTGGCCATGTGCTGTACCCGAATTCCTGTCGTCGGCCCTCGGAGGACAGCGCCGAGCGTACGCGCACACCGCTGCGCCATGGCCAAACCTGAGCCCGATGACGACAGGGATGGGTGAATCCTCCGCCCTGTCGGGTTCGACAGGCTTTTTCGGGGTAGTTTGGATCGGATCGGCTCTCTGCGAATGGCGTCAGGGGGCCGTCGGCGGACCGTCAGAGGACGGCGGCCGTTGTGGCCGTGTCCGCGTAGCGTGGCACGGTGCGGGACCAGTAGTAGCAACCGCGGATCCAGCCCGCCATGCCCTCCACATAGGCGACGCCGGCCGCGCTCAGTTCCGGTCCGATCTCCGCGCGAAGCCGCTCGAATTCCTCGATGGTGCCGTTGATCTGGCGGATCGCCAGCATGACGGCCTCGGGCAGTGAGCAGCCGTACGCGCGTTGGTGGGCCAGCGCCAGATTGATGACCCCGCCCTCGCGCTGCTCCTTCACGGCGGAATACAGGTCGGGTATCCACACCGCCGCGTCGGCCGACAGGCGCCCCAGCCGCCGCATGACGGGGTGATGGAGTTCCCCGGGGTCGAGTTCATGGGGCGCGGCGGCTTCGCACAGCGGATAGAACGGCTCGACACCCGCGATCAGCGCGCGTATCGAGCTGCACAGCCTGATGCGTACGGGAGACGTCAGCGTCTGGGCCACCGATTCGTACAGCAGACCGTGCACGTACTCACGGGAGTTCCACGCCCATCGTGCGGCCTGGGCCGGTGTGCACCGCTCCTGGACCCGCCGGTAGAGGTCGGCCAGGGCCGCCCCGAGCGCGGTGCTGGGAGGCTGGTCGTCGCGGAGGATGCCGATGCTCTCGCTCAGCATGGGCAGCAGCCGACCGGGCCGTCGGCGGCCGACCTCCTCCGCCCGGTCGTCGAAGATGAACTGGTAGGCGATCTGGTCGGCCACGAGCTGGAGCACGTCGGCGGCCATCGTCGGGCTGTTGCAGGCCGCGAGTTCGGCGGGCCGGGTGCGGACGATCATCTCCGCCGTGGCGGGATCGTCGTTCAGCCCCCAGGTGCGCAGCCAGGAGTCGACGCCTGCCGCGGCCTCGCGTTCATGGGGATTGATCGAAAAGGGGAAGGGCATGTAGAGGGTGGTCTCGATCAGTTCCTTGAGTGTGCCCGCCGGAATTCCGCTGCCGCACGCGACGGGTATTCCCTCATACGTTGTCGACACCGTTGTCACCTGCCATTCGGTTGTGGTGGCTGTGATGACGCGGCTCGCAGAGCATCATCAGGGACCTCGGACCCAATGTCATTGCTGGACGCGGCCGGCTTTCCTGTCCCGACGCCGGGCGCAAACGCCAGTGAGCGGCAACCGTCGCGACCCCGACCATCGCCTCCGCGACGGCGAACCGGTCGCCGATGCATTTGCGGTTCCCCGCGGCGAAAGGCAGCATCGCGCCCTTCGGTACGGCCGACTGCCGCTCCGGCAGCCAGCGTTCGGGAAGAAACCGTTCGGGCTCGGGAAAGGACGCCGGATCGTGGTGCAGGAGATAGGGGCTGTACAGAACCATCGACCCCCGCGGCAACCGCCGCCCGCCGAGCTCCGTCTCGCGCGTGGTGATCCGGGTGAACAGCCAGCCGGGCGGCCGCGCCCGCAGTGTCTCGGTGACCACGCACCGGGTGTACTCCAGGCGCGCCAGCTCCTCGTGACCCGGCGCGCGTCCGTCGGGGAGCACCGCGTCGACCTCGCGGTGCAGTGCGCGCTCCGCCTCCGGGTTCTCCGCCAGCAGGCCGAACGCCGAGGCCAGACACATCGCCGTGGTCTCCACCCCGGTGAGCAGGAGGGTGAGGATCTGGTCGTGGATTTCCCGGTCGGTGATCCCTGAAGGCTCCTCGCCATCCCCCTGAGGGGCCCCGTCGCCCTTCTCGACCCGCGCCGCGAGCAGGGTGCCCAGGAGATCCTCGCGCGGCGGAGCCGCCCGTCGCTCCGCGATGATCGCGTCGATCAGTCCGTGCAGCCGGCGCAGCGCTCCCCGGTAGCGCCGGTTCGCCGGCGTGGGTATCCGGAAGACGGCGTCGACCGGCACGACCGTGCGCACGAACAGGCCCCGGACCACGGCGGCGAGGCACTCCCGCACCACGGCCGCCCGCTCGGCGTCCAGCGAGCCGGAGAAGAGCACCCGGCTGGTCACCCGCGTCGTCAGGGTCATCATCGCCCCGGTCACGTCGACCTGTTCACCCGCCCGCCACTCACGGCACAGCGCCCCGGCCTCCTCGGCCATCAGCGCGGTGTACGCGGCGATGCGTGACGGATGGAAGCCGGGTTGCAGGAGCGTGCGCTGGCGGCGGTGCTCGGACTGGGGGCAGGTGACGATGCCGTTGCCCATCAGCGCGCCGAGCCGGTCGTACTGCGTGCCGCCCTTGTCGAAGGTGTGGGGGTCCATGAGCATCCGGTGGACCAGCTGCGGATCGCAGAGCATCCAGGCGCGCTGCGGGCCGAGGCGTAACTCGACCAGATCCCCTTGCGCGGGAAGGGAATTGAGAAAGTCGAGCGGGCGGTGGAACAAGGCAATAGCATGACCGACGGATGGGAATATGCCTGGTGCAGTACCCACCCTCGATACTCGCGTCGGATCGGTCACGGCACCGCTCATCGAATACCCCCTGCCTCAGCGGACACACGGAAAGCCGGTGACTGCCCACCGGCCCCGCTCTTGAATCTTTGTCCTGCCCAGTGCAACCCGGGATCGGCCCCTCGAATACTCTTTGGCGGGGGCGCACGGGAGCACAAAGAAGCGCCGGTGAACGGCAGTGGATATCGCTTATACGAATCGACTATTGACTTCTGCGGAATGCGGTGTACCGCACGCCGGGGGCCTCAGCGCCCCGGAGCCCCCACTCGCAGCCCGTCCATCACGAGATCCAGCAGCCGGGTGGCGCGCGGTTGCCAGTCGGTGTGGGGGTCGAGCTGCCAGAGGCCGGAGATGGCGAGGATGAAGTCGTCCGCGGACACGCCGGGGCGGATGGTGCCGGCCTTCTCGCCGGCGCGCAGCAGGAGCTCGGCGGCGGCGATCACCGGGGTGGGGCCGGGCTTCTGTGCTCCCGGCGTGCCGGTGGCCTGCCGGATCGCCTCCGCCAGGCCCGCTTTGGTCATGGCGAACCGGGCGAGGTGGTCCATCCACGCCCGCAGTGCCTCGTCCGGCTCCCGGCTCTCCAGCAGCTCGGTCGCGCTGTCGGCGACCTGCTGCATCTCGTGCCGGTAGATCTCCAGGACCAGTGCCTCGCGATGGGGGAAGTTCCGGTAGAACGTGCCCTGCCCCACGCCCGCCTTCTTGGCTATCGCGCTCAGCGGAGCGTCCGGGCACCGGGTCAGCTCGGCCACCGCGACCTCCAGGATGCGCTCCCGGTTCCGCTGGGCGTCCGAGCGCTGGGGCCCCGCCTTCTTCTCCTGCACTCGTCCTCCCCGCGGGTCGTGTCCCCAACCCGGTCTTGCTAAGCGGACAACTGTCCGGTACGTTTGGTGATAGTGGACAGCTGTCCGGTTAACACCACCATAGCGGCGAGCGAGCGGTTTTCGCCATGTACAGCGCCATCACGGCGTCTTTCCCCACTCTCCTGCTCCGTCTCCCGACCCCTTCTCCGCCCTCGTCTCCCTCATTCTTCCTCGTCCGCGTGCCTCGGATACGTGAAAGAAGGCTGATCATGGCCCCCTCGACGTCCAGCGCCATCACCTTGAACATCAATGGCGAGAAATATCCGCTGTCCGTCGACCACCGCACCACCCTGCTCGACGCCCTGCGCGAGCGCCTCGATCTGACCGGCACGAAAAAGGGCTGTGACCAGGGGCAATGCGGTGCCTGCACCGTCCTGGTCGACGGCCGCCGGGCGGTGTCCTGTCTGCAGCTCGCGGTCGCGGCCGACGGGCGGGAGATCACCACCATCGAGGGCGTGGCCGACGGTGATCGGCTGCACCCGGTGCAGCAGGCGTTCCTCGACCTCGACGGCTTCCAGTGCGGCTACTGCACACCGGGACAGATCTGCTCGGCGATCGCCGTCATCGAGGAGCACACGGCCGGCTGGCCGAGCGCCGTCACCGACGACATACGGCCTGAAGCGGGACCGCCACCCCTGACCCCGGAGGAGATCCGGGAGCGGATGAGCGGCAACCTTTGCCGCTGCGCCGCCTATGTGTCGATCGTCCAGGCCGTCGGCCGCGCCGCCGACGAGACCAGCGGGTCCCGCGAGACCCACCGGAGCAAGGAGGCGGCTGCCTAATGCTGAAGTACAGCCACGAGACGCAGTTGGGGCCGGTTCTCGTAGGGACGGCGGTCGCGGAGGATGGCGTAGAGGACGTTCACGCGGCGTCGCGCCAGGGCGATGAGGGCCTGGTGGTGCCGCTTTCCCTCGTTCCGC
>NZ_JBHWJQ010000053.1:0-47471 GCF_042731435.1 Streptomyces sp. NPDC059861
TCCTTTGTACTCACCCGAGAATCTCTCTCGCGGCTTTCCTCCGGGCGCTTCCCTTCGGTCTTGCGTTTCCGACTCTATCAGATCTTTTCTCGACCTGATCCCCAGTCAGCGGGGTTTGTCTTCCCGGCCCTTCGGCTGTTCCGACGTCTCAAACCTTAGCGGATCCTCTCGGTGATTCCCAATCGAGCCGATCGGGGCCGCCGAGTCCCATTCGGAATTGAATTCGGGCATGCCGAATTCGTTCCCGGGGGGAGGTCGTGCTGATGGTTTGTTGCCGCTCGCGCGGCGGAAGGTGCTGCCGGAGAACCGTTACGGCTCCGCGGCAACCCGAAGAACTTTACGGATCGGACGGGAGGCTGTCAAGCACTGCTTGTCCATCCGTCCGTAAGGATCTGGAGGCCCTGGTCAGTCGAGGTCGCTGAGGCGGCCGCCCGCGTCCGGCTGCGCGTGCTCCACCCGGCGAAGGAGCCGGGTGAGGACCTCGCCGAGGGCAGTTCGGTCGTCCGGGGACAGGTCCTGGAGGAGGTCCTCCTCGAAGACCGTCGCGAGGCGCATCGCCTCCAGCCACTTCTCGCGGCCTTCGGAGGTCAGCTCCACGATCACCCGTACACGGTTGTTCTCGTCGCGCTCCCGGGTCACCAGTCCCTCGGCGACCATGCGGTCGATCCGGTGGGTCATCGCGGCCGGCGTGAGGCCGAGGCGCTTGGCGAGCTCGCTGGGGCCCAGCCGGTAGGGGGCGCCGGACAGGACGAGAGCCTTGAGGACCTCCCACTCGGCGTTGCTGATGCCGAGGGCGGCGGTCTGGCGGCCGTAGGCGACGTTCATGCGGCGGTTCAGCCGCGACAGCGCCGAGACGATCTTCTCGACCTGCGGATCGAGGTCCTGGAACTCGCGCTGGTAGGCCGCGATCTGTTCTTCGAGGGTCGGCTCTGTGGCACCGGGGGTGTCGCCCATGGATCGCAGTATGGCACGGAGCCGTTGGCGTTGAAGTCCTTCTGTATGTACTCTTTACATTCAAAGTTTAGCTTCGAAGTCTTCAGGCCTAACCTCTGACGGCTTCGCCATCCTGAGAGAGGTGAACGTGACCAGGGCGATGGGCGCAGCGATGCGCCGGATCCACGTGGGTAACGCACTCAGCGCCTTCGGGCTCGGCTTCACGGTCCCCTACCTGTACGTCTACGTGGCGCAGGTGCGGGGGCTGGGGGCCATGACGGCGGGGCTCGTCCTCGCCGTCTTCGCCGTGGCCGCGCTGATCGTGCTGCCGTTCGCCGGGCGGGCCATCGTCCGGCGCGGGCCGCTGCCGGTTCTGCTCACCGCCCTGGTCACCGCCGCCGTGGGGGCACTGAGCCTCGGGCTCGCGAGCAACGCGACCGCCGTACTGCTGTCGGCGGCGGCGCTGGGTGCCGGGCAGGCGGTGATGCAGCCGGCGCTGGCGACGATGATCGTGGACTGCTCGTCGGCGGAGACGCGGTCGCGGGCGTTCGCGACGCAGTTTTTTCTGCAGAACCTCGGGCTCGGCGTCGGTGGCCTCATCGGAGGGCACCTCGTCGACGCGACGCGGGCCTCGTCGTTCACCCTGCTGTTCGCGATCGAGGCGGCGATGTTCCTGCTTCTGGTCGTGGTGATGGTGACCGTGCGGATGCCGCGCTCGCCGCGGATCGAGGACGCCCCGGCCGCGGCCGCGTCCGCCAAGGGCAGCTGGAAGCAGCTGTTGGGGAACCGGGCGATGGTGCAGCTGTGCGTGCTCGGGTTCGTGCTGTTCTTCGCCTGCTACGGGCAGTTCGAGTCGGGGCTCAGTGCGTACGGGGTCGAGGCCGCCGGGATCTCCACGTCCGCGCTGGGGACCGCGCTGGCCGCCAACACCGCGATGATCGTCGTGGCGCAGTTCCTGGTGCTGAGGTTCGTCGAGCGGCGTCGGCGCTCGCGGATGATCGCCGTGGTGGGTCTGATCTGGGCGGTCGCCTGGATCGCGGCGGGGTACGCCGGGCTGGGGCACGGCAGTCAGGAGATGGCGACGGCCGCCTTCGTCTCGACGTACGCGCTGTTCGGGCTCGGTGAGGCGATGCTGTCGCCGACGGTGGCCCCGCTCGTCGCCGATCTCGCGCCGCGGGGGATGGCGGGGCAGTACAACTCCGCCTTCGCCCTGGTGAAGCAGCTGGCGCTGGCCGTCGGGCCGGCGGTGGGCGGGCCCATGGGGGCCTCGCTGCACGCGCCGTACATCGTGACTTTCCTGCTGTTCTCGCTGGGGATCACCGTCCTCGCGCTGCGGCTCGGGCGGCGGCTGACCGAGGCGCAGGATCAGCCGTGGCGGGCGCGCAGCCGTGTCGTGACACGGGGCGGGGCCGCGGAGCCGGTGCCGGCGGAGGCATAGCCCCCGGCCGGCTGCCACGCCGTCACGCCGTCACCCCGAACAAGTCGTCACGTCGTCACGTCGGCTTGTTCGGCAGCGCGAACTCGCACCACACCGCCTTCCCGCCGCCGGGTGTTCTGCGGCTGCCCCAGGACGAGGCGATCGTCGCCACGATCGCGATGCCACGGCCCGACTCGTCGCCCGGTTCCGCCCGGCGGCGGCGGGGCAGGTGGTCGTCGCCGTCGGTGACCTCGACGATCAGGCGGCGGTCGGTGCGGCGCAGGCGCAGCCGCATGGGTGGGGTGCCGTGCTGGAGGGAGTTGGCCACCAGTTCGCTGGCGGCCAGGACGCCCAGGTCGTGCAGTTCGGCCGGGAAGCGCCAGCTGCTCAGGACTCCGGAGGCGAAGGCACGCGCGCGTGGGGCCGCTTCCACGCCGCCGAGGAGTTCCAGGGCGGCGTTGCGGAAAAGGTCGCTGTCGGCGCCGGTGCGGGCCGGGTGTTGGAGCACGAGGACGGCCACGTCGTCGTCGTGGTCGGCGGTGACGCCGGCCGAGCGGAGCAGGCGGTCGCAGATCACCTGGGGCGTGCCCCTGGCGCCGGCCAGCGCACGCTGGAGGGCCTCGATGCCCTCGTCGAGGTCGGCGTCCCGGCGTTCGACCAGGCCGTCGGTGTAGAGGACGGCCGTGGAGCCGGGGGCGAGCGGGACCGAACCCGAGGCGTGCATCCAGCCGCCGGTGCCGAGGGGCGGGCCGTTGGGCTCATCGGCACGCAGGACCGTGCCGTTCTCGTCGCGGACGAGGATGGGGAGGTGGCCCGCGGAGGCGTACACCAGCCGACCCTCGTTCGGGTCGTGGATGGCGTACACGCACGTGGCGATCTGGTTGGCGTCGATCTCCGTGGCGAGGCCGTCGAGGAGCTGGAGGACCTCGTGCGGGGGGAGGTCGAGGCGGGCGTAGGCGCGGACGGCCGTGCGGAGCTGGCCCATGACCGCCGCGGCGCGCACGCCCCTGCCCATGACGTCGCCGATCACGAGGGCCGTGCGGCCGCCGCCGAGGGTGATCACGTCGTACCAGTCGCCGCCGACCGCGGCCTCCGTGCCGCCCGGCTGGTAGGCGACGGCGATGCGCAGGTCGTCCGGCTGTTCGAGCTCCTGGGGGAGCAGGGACCTCTGGAGGGTCACGGCCGTCTCGCGCTGGCGGCGTTCGCTGGCTCTGACGCGCTCGGCCGCCTCGGCGTGGTCGGTGACGTCGGTGGCGAAGATCAGGACGCCGGCTCCGTCGCCGTCGGCCACGGGGGTGCAGGTGAAGGTGTAGGAGCGGCCGTCGGGGGCCTTGCGGGACTTGACCGTGCGGGGCTTGCCGCTGCGCAGGACCTGGTCGAGGAGGGGCAGCAGGCCCAGCTCGCGGAGTTCGGGGAGGGCCTCGCCGGCCGGTTCGCCCGCCGGGCGGCCGCCGAAGGCCGTGGCGTAGGCGTCGTTGATGTAGGCGAGGCGGTGGTCGGGGCCGTGGACGAGGGCGACGAGTGCGGGGACGCGCTCCAGGACCTCGCGTACCGGCAGTTCGTCGACGGCGGGGGCCGACGGTGGGTCGTCGGTCAGCTGTTCGGCGCGGGCCGCGGGGACGGAGCCGTCCCCGCGGCGGTCCGGGGCGACCCCCTGGTCGGTCCGCGCTGCGGCGCGGCGCTGCGTTCCGGGGAGCCGGGCGCTCCAGCGCGTGAAGTTCACGAATCCTTGCCTCGTGTAGTCGTCGTCGACCGGCTCCGGACCTGGCCCGGTCCCCCGGGGGTGGCATGGCGGTGGCCACGCCCTGTTACGACCCCTGGGAAGTGCAGCACTTGGGAAAAGCCTCGTGGGTTCGGTGGCCGGGGTGGGCGGCGGCCCGCCCCGGCGCGGGGACCAGTCTGGCAGTGTGGCCGACCGGGCCGACATCCGTCAGACGCGGGGGTGGCCGCAGGAGTTCCTCGGGAAGGTCAGGTCGACCCCTTCGGGTCGTAAGGAGGCTTTCCACCGGCCGCGAGTTCGAACTCCGCTCGGGGATGTTCGAGTGAACCGAGGGAGACGATCTCCCGTTTGAAGAGGCCGGCGAGGACCCATTCGGCGAGCACGCGCGCCTTGCGGTTGAACGTCGGCACCCTGCTCAGGTGGTAGGCCCGGTGCATGAACCACGCGGGGTAGCCCTTCACTTTGCGCCCGTAGACGTGGGCGACGCCCTTGTGCAGTCCGAGGGAGGCGACCGAGCCGGCGTACCTGTGGCCGTACGTCTGGAGGGGCTCGCCGCGCAGGGAGTGGACGACGTTGTCGCCCAGAACCTTCGCCTGGCGGAGCGCGTGCTGGGCGTTGGGGGCGCACTCCGTGCCGGGCGCGCCGGCGGTGACGTCGGGAACGGCGGCGGCGTCACCCGCGGCCCACGCGTGCGCGTGCCCCTCGACCGCCAGCTCCGGGGTGCATCGCAGACGGCCACGGCCGTTGAGCGGCAGGTCGGTGGCGGCGAGCAGGGGGTGGGCTTTGACGCCGGCCGTCCAGACGACCGTGCGCGTGGGGAAGCGCTGTCCGTCGCTGAGCACCGCCACCCGGTCGGCGCAGGACTCCAGGCGGGTCTCCAGGAGGACCTGGATGTTGCGGCGGCGCAGCTCGGTGATCGTGTAGCGGCCGAGTTCCTCGCCCACCTCGGGGAGGATGCGGCCGGTCGCCTCGACGAGGATCCACTTCAGGTCCTCGGGGCGGATGTTGTGGTAGTAGCGCGTGGCGTAGCGGGCCATGTCCTCCAACTCGCCGAGCGCCTCGACGCCCGCGTAGCCGCCGCCGACGAAGACGAAGGTGAGGGCCGCGTCCCGGATGTCGGGGTCGCGGGTGGAGGAGGCGATGTCCATCTGCTCGATGACGTGGTTGCGCAGGCCGATGGCCTCCTCGACGGTCTTGAAGCCGATGCCGTGGTCGGCGAGACCTGGGACGGGCAGGGCCCGCGAGACCGAGCCGGGGGCGAGCACCAGTTCGTCGTACGGCAGCGGTTCGAGGCCGGCGCCCTCCTCCTCGGTGGCGAGGGTGGCGAGAGTCGCGAGGCGTTTGGCGTGCTGGACGGAGCGGACCTCTCCGACGATCACCCGGCAGTCGGGCAGGACGCGGCGCAGCGGTACGACGACGTGGCGCGGGGAGATGGAACCGGCGGCCGCCTCGGGAAGGAACGGCTGATAGGTCATATATGGGTCAGGGGTGACGAGCGTGATCTCGACCTCACCCCGACCGAGCTCCCGCCTCAGCTTCCGCTGCAGGCGCAGGGCCGTGTACATCCCGACGTAGCCGCCGCCGACAACGAGAATGCGCGCTCGTTCCTTCACCATCCCATGACGCACCCGGCGCTCGCGTTTGTCCACAGCCTCGACAATTTGTGTGACCGGGCTGGGAGCGGGCCCATGGTTGGCCGAAACGACCGGTCGTGCGGGAGCCGTGCAGGTCAGGAGGCGTGAGCCGGGTGGAGTAAGGGGGCGCAATCGGGACGTATACGACCCGTACTCCGATCGGGGGGCGCTCCGTGCGGAACCTGCCCCTTCTGAATTGACTGTCTCTCAACTATGTTCGTGTGTCGACGGGGTGTAGGGGGATACGCCCGTCGGTTCTCGGGTTCGCGACGGGCGGCCCGGTGGCCCGGCGGGCAGGCTCGCGGTAGGGGCCTGTTCCCGGCGCTCCGGCTGCCGAATGCGGGGAGTGTCTCCGGGGGGAGACATCATTACCGGGGGATTTCGTATGCAGATTCAGGACTCTCGTTGGTCATCCGCAACTGCCGTCGCACCTGGTGGCGCGGTCGCGGCGGCGAGCAACGGACGCGGGGACGGCCCGCGGACCGCGCCGCTGCGGGTGGACGCACAGCGCAATCTCGAACACGTACTGCGGGCCGCGCGCGAGGTCTTCGGTGAGCTGGGTTACGGCGCGCCGATGGAGGACGTGGCACGCCGCGCCCGCGTGGGCGTCGGCACGGTGTACCGCCGCTTCCCGAGCAAGGACGTCCTGGTGCGGCGGATAGCCGAGGAGGAGACCTCCCGGCTGACCGACCAGGCCCGGGCGGCGCTCGGCCAGGAGGACGAGCCGTGGTCGGCCCTGTCGCGCTTCCTGCGCACGTCGGTGGCGTCCGGCGCCGGGCGGCTGCTGCCGCCGCAGGTGCTGCGGGTCGGCGTCCCCGAGGAGGAGGAACTCGACGGGACGCGTGTGCCGCAGCAGCGGACCCAGCCGGGCGGCGGTGAGCTGCGGCTGGTGCCGGAGCCGCCGGCGGCCGGGGACGACGCCGGTGCGGCGGCGCTGCTCGACGTGGTGGGCCGGCTCGTGGAGCGGGCGCGCGCGGCGGGCGAGCTGCGGCCGGACGTGTCGGTCTCCGACGTCCTGCTGGTGATCGCGACGGCGGCGCCCGCGCTGCCGGACGCGGCGCAGCAGGCGGCGGCCTCGGCACGGCTGCTGGACATCCTCCTGGAGGGTCTGCGGTCGCGGCCGATGTGACGGAGGGCGTGGGCGCGACCCGCCCACGCCTCGCCCGTCCCTGCCCAGCCCCTGTCTCACGGTGCCCTGTTGTCCCGCCTCGAACGGCTGAGTTCTAGCACTGGCTCACGACAGGCCGCCACGGACGGGTGGATGGTTCGCACGACCGCCTCCTGAACAAAAGCCAATATGGCAACCTGGCCCCTGTTCGGGACTGGCTGGGCAGGCGGCGGGGGCTTTCCGCGATGGGTTTTGACGGGCGGGACGAGTCACTCGGTGACGGGGACGGCGAGGCCGACGGCCTGCCCGCACCCCAGGTACCGGCGCAGCGCGACCGGCGGGACGACGGCGTCCTGCCGCCGCCGATCGAGCTGCCGCCGTCCGACGCCGAGCTGATCGGCCGGATGCGCGCGGGCGACGACAGCGCCTACGAGGAGCTGTACCGCCGCCACGCCGAGGCCGTACGCCGGTACGCGCGCACGTGCTGCCGCGATCCGCACACCGCCGACGACCTGACCGCCGAGGTCTTCGCCCGCGTGCTCCAGGCGGTCCGCGGCGGGCACGGCCCTGAGCACGCCGTACGCGCGTATCTGCTCACCACCGTCCGGCGCGTGGCCGCGAGCTGGACGAACTCCGCCAGGCGCGAGCAACTGGTAGACGACTTCGCGGTGTTCGCCGCCCAGGCCGGGCGGGCCTCCGAGGTGTCCGACACCGACACCCTGGACCTGGGCGCGGACGTGCGCGCCATGCACGCCGCCGAACAGTCCCTGGCCATGCGGGCGTTCCGTTCGCTGCCGGAGCGCTGGCAGGCCGTGCTGTGGCACACCGAGGTCGAGGACGAGTCGCCGAGCGAGGTCGCCACGCTCTTCGGGCTCGACGCCAACGGCACCCGCGTCCTCGCCTCCCGCGCCCGTGAGGGTCTCAGGCAGGCCTATCTCCAGGCCCACGTCAGCGCGACGCTCACCAGCGACGAGGAGTGCGCCCGCTACGCCGACCAGCTCGGCACGTACGCCCGTCGCAGGCTGCGCACCCGTGCCGAGCGGGGGCTGCGCCAGCACCTGGAGGAGTGCGCGAAGTGCCGGCTGGCCGCGAGCCAGATCGAGGACCTCGCGAGCAGCATCCCCGCGGTGGTGCCGGTCGCGGTCATCGGCTGGTTCGGGGCCGCCGGCTACGCCAAGGTGGCCGGGATCGTCGCGGGCGCGGCCGGTGCGGCGGGGGCCGTCTCCGCTGCGGGCGGCTCGGCGGCAGGCGGGGCGACAGGGGGCGGGGCAGCGGGCGGCTCGGCGGCCGGCGGGGCCGGTGGCGGCAGCGGTGCGGCCGCCGGCGGTTCGTCCGGTGGGGCGAGCGGTGGGGGCGGGGCAGCGGCGTCCGAGGGCCTGGGAGCGCCCGTGAAGGCCGGGATCGCGGCGGGCATCGCCGCCACGGCGATCGCGGTCGTGGCCCTCGCCCTGGCAGGCGACGACCAGCCGGCCGACAACAAGCCGACGGCCAAGCCCCCCGCGTCGGCCCCGGCCGCACAGCCGGAGCCGCCCACGCCCACCCCGTCGGAGCCGGCCCCGCACCCACCCCCGGCACCCCCCGCGCCCCCGGTCGTCCCGGCGGCCGACCCGGCCCCGAGGCCCACCCCCTCACCGACCCCGGAGCCGAGCCCCACCCCCACGCCCAGGCCGACCCCGACCCTGACGCCGAGCCCCGCCCCGACGCGGGAACCGACTCCGCCCCCGGCACCCACCCCGCCCCCGCCGCCCGTCTCCTACGAGCTCAGTGAGCTCTCCTACGACGTCACGGGCGACGGCACCGAGCCCGAACTGCGGCTGAGCGGGAGCAGCTGGGTGTGGCAGCGCCACGGCCTGTCGATCGGCGGGACGCGGTACGCGCGCGGGGTGACCGTCCACGCCCGCTCGTCCGTCACCGTCGAGCTCAATCGACCGTGCACGTCGTACGAGGCCCTGGTGGGCGTCGACGACTCGATGCTGGGCCTGGGCAAGGTCTACTTCTCCGTCTACGCCGACGGCACCCGGCTCTGGAAGTCCGACCTGATCAGGGGCGGGGACGCGGCGACGCCGGTGCGGGTGAACCTCATCGGGCACAGCACGGTGCGCCTGGTCGTGGAAGCGCACGGCCACTTCGACGGCCTGGCCGTGGCGGACTGGGCGGAGTCGAGGTTCCGGTGCGGGTGAGGCTCATCCGCCGGACGCCAGCGCTCCCCGGCGTGGTGTGATCCCGGCGGGCACCGCACGCGCGCGTGCGGGTGTCCCGGTCCAGCAGGTGCCCCGCCGGGCCAGCAGCCGTCGTAGCCACAGCTCCAGGGACACCAGGTCCGCAAGGCCGTCCAGGGGCAGCGACTCGCCCTGGGTGGCGGCCCGCAGGGCCTTGCGGACGACGCGGGCCTCGACCAGCCCGGCCTCCGCCAGCAGGGGTGTGTCGAACAGCGCCATCAGAGAGTCGACCGCGACCCGGAGACCGGCCCGGGAGGCGGCCGCCGCCGGTGCGTGGGAGGGGGCGCCCCAGCCGGGCGGGAGGTCGGTGATGCCGGCGCCCCGCAGGACCCTGCGCAGGATCGCGGCGCGCGCCCCGGGCTGGACCCGCAGGGCCTCCGGCAGGGCGCGGCAGGCCCGGACGACCTGGTTGTCGAGGAACGGCGCGTGCAGGCGCTGGAAGCGGATCTCGGCGGCCTGTTCCAGTACCCGGATGTCGGCCGCCGTGCGGGCGAGGGCGGCCCGCGCACGGAAGTCGCCCGGCCGCTGACCGGGTCCGAGCCCGGCGCCGGAGCGATGGGTGGCCCCCTGCAAGCGAATCGATACTTCTGCCAGTGCCTCCCCCGTCAGCCAGCGGGCGGCCGGACCGGGTCTGGCCCAGTTCAGCGCGGCGAGCGAGGCGCCGACCGCGCCGCCGGGTTCCTCGAACCGCTTCTGCAGCAGCCGGTCGGCGAGGCTCTCCAGGCCCGACCCGTAGGGCGTGCGGGCGAGCCGCCGGGCCGCCGCGTACACGCGCGCGGGGACCAGTACGGACCCGTCGGCCTTGGCGAGGGCGGCCACCGGCCGGACCAGATGGCGTCTGCGCCGGTCCATCAGCAGGTCGGCGAGGCGGGCCGGATGGGCGTCCAGCACCTGACGGGCGCCGTAGCCGGTGAGGTGGTCCGCGCTGCCGGAGGCGAGCCGGGCGCGGTGCCGGACGGCCGTCACCAGGCTGGCGCCGGGTTCGTCGGTCAGGGGGCCTTCCAGGGTGGCGTACGGCAGGGTCTCCTCGCCGCCCGCCACCACCACGTGGTGGAGGCGCGGGTTGGCGGCGAGCGCCCCGGCCCGCTCCAGCTCGGCCTCCCGGCCGCCCACCGCCAGATCGTTGAACGTGACCGCCAGCAGCCGCTCCCCGGCGCCCGTGCCGTGTCCCAGCACCGTTCCCGGCATCCCGGGCAGCCCGGCCGCCAGGAGTGCCAGCGTCCCCGAGGCGGGCCCGCCCGACAGGTCCGCCCCGATGCCGGGTACCGGCATCCCGCGCGCGGCACGTCGTTCGGCGGGGCCCATGCCGGGGACGGGCCCGGGGTCGATGTCGGCTCCGGGCACGTGCCGCGGGGCGGCGAGGCGGGCGCGGACGGCCTCGACCAGGGCGTCGCGGACGGCGTCGACCGCGCGGTCGGGGTCGGCGGGCGGCGCGGCGACGGCCAGCGAGGCGACCTGCTCGTACCCGGCGACCTCGCGGGCCCCGGTACGCAGGATGAGCGCGTGTCCCGGGGGGATGCGGCGCACGCCGTCGTACGGGGTGGAGTCGTGCAGGGCGGCGGGGACGTCGGGGGCGGCCAGCAGGGCGGCGAGGTGGCCGAAGTCGAGGTTGGCCTCGATGAGGTCGGCCAGCGGCAGGGCGGCGGTCGCATAGGCGGTGCCGCCCGCCCAGGGGGTGTGGAATACGGGTCTCGCGCCCGCCAGATCGCCGCAGACCGTGATGCGGCGGCCGACCTGGACGACCGCCGTGTAGCTGCCGGGCCAGGCCGTCAGATGGCGAAGTGCCCCTCCGCGCGCGGTGAACAGCCCGAGCCGCAGCTCCTCGTCGGTGGCGCCGCAGGTGCCGAGGACGGCGACACGGGTCTGGGCGTCGGCCGAGACCAGTCGGACCTCGTCCGGGCGCCAGTCACCGACCGCCCACAGCGGATCCGGGTCGCCCCACAGGAGTTGGGAGCCGACCGGGTGCAGGGTCTCGCCGTCGAAGCCGGTCGCGCCTGCCGAACCGATCCGGGCGGCTCCCGCGGCGGTGCTGCTCCACCCCACCAACCACCGCATCGACGCCTCCACAGGCTGTGGACAACCAGTGCACCGTACGAACCGGTTCACCATGCTGCCACGAAGAACGCGCCGCAGAGCGGCGGCGGTGCCGCTTGTGATCCCCCGAATGCGCCCCGCGCACCGCCTCGCGTGACCCCGGAACACCCCGGAGATACCCTGGAATCCGACCGCTGACGCATCGCATGCTGCCCCAACAGCAGCTTGCCACAAGGAAACTGCGACGCGAATGCGCCCCTGACACGCCCCCTGAAAACCCCAACGCGCCCTCAAACTCCGTGGTGGACGCGGAAGTCACCTACGGAGGGCGGGGTCGATTTTCGGCCAAATCGACCCCGGGCAAGTGCACGTGCATACGCTCCGTGCACGCTCCGTGCAGGCTCTGCGCACCGGTCGGACCACGCACGGTCCGGGAGGCGGAGTACGCCTCCCGGACCGGTCCGCCGCCCGCGGGGATTGAGGCGGCGGTATCCCCCAGCCCACTGGTCCAGTACAGCGGGCCGACCCACGCAGAGCCATGGAACCGCTCCCCCGATGGCCGGAGAAGAGCGCACGGACGGGCGCACGGCCACACAATGGGAGCACGCCACAACTGTGCGTATCGGGACCGTACTTCCGTACGGACCACAATCCCGCCATCCGGAACAATGCCCCTTAACGCTTGGGATGCGGCGAACTACGCTGGGTTTACGAATGCCGCATGGTTATGCCAGCGCGGCAGCCGTCTGTGTCGAGGGGTGGCGCATGTCCAGGGAGCAACGCGGGCCGAACGAAAAGCTCGGCGCCGTTCTCGCCCTCGCGGGAATCAGCAACGCGGGACTCGCACGACGCGTCAACGACCTTGGCGCCCAGCGCGGGTTGACGCTTCGCTACGACAAGACGTCGGTCGCGCGCTGGGTGTCGAAGGGAATGGTGCCGCAGGGCGCCGCGCCGCACCTCATCGCGGCCGCGATCGGCCAGAAGCTGGGCCGTCCGGTGCCGCTCCACGAGATCGGCCTGGCGGACGCGGATCCCGCGCCGGAGGTGGGCCTCGCCTTCCCCCGGGACGTCGGGCAGGCCGTGCGGTCGGCGACGGACCTGTACCGCCTCGACCTCGCCGGGCGCCGGGCCGGCTCCGGCGGCATCTGGCAGTCGCTCGCCGGCTCGTTCGCGGTGAGCGCATACGCGACGCCCGCCTCACGGTGGCTGATAACCCCGGCCGACAGCTCGGTCGCGCGCGAGGTGAACCCGGCGGAGGGGTCCGGCGCACCGATCAAAGTCGGCCACAGCGATGTGCAGAAGCTGCGGGAGGCCGCGGAGGACGCCAGGCGCTGGGACTCCAAGTACGGGGGCGGCGACTGGCGTTCGTCGATGGTGCCGGAGTGCCTGCGGGTGGAGGCGGCGCCGCTGCTGCTCGGCGCCTACTCCGACGAGGTCGGGCGCGCACTGTTCGGGGCGAGCGCCGAGCTGACCCGGCTCGCCGGGTGGATGGCCTTCGACACCGGCCAGCAGGAGGCCGCGCAGCGGTACTACATCCAGGCCCTGCGGCTGGCCCGGGCCGCGGCGGACGTGCCGCTCGGGGGCTACGTCCTGGCCTCGATGTCCCTCCAGGCGACCTACCGGGGCTTCGGAGACGAGGGGGTCGACCTCGCGCAGGCCGCGCTGGAGCGCAACCGGGGGCTGGCCACCGCCCGCACGATGAGCTTCTTCCGCCTGGTCGAGGCACGCGCCCACGCGCGGGCGGGTGACGCGCAGGCGGCCGGGGCGGCCCTGAAGGCGGCGGAGGGCTGGCTGGAACGCTCCCGCGACGGGGACCACGACCCGTCCTGGCTGGGTTTCTACTCGTACGACCGTTTCGCGGCCGACGCCGCGGAGTGCTACCGCGATCTGAAGGCGCCCCGGCAGGTGCGGCGGTTCACCGAGCAGGCGTTGTCGAAGCCGACGGAGGAGTTCGTCCGCTCGCACGGGCTGCGGCTCGTGGTGTCCGCGGTCGCCGAACTGGAGTCCGGGAACCTCGATGCGGCGTGCGAGCAGGGGGTGCGGGCGGTGGAGGTCGCGGGGCGGATATCGTCCGCGCGGACCACGGAGTACGTGAAGGATCTACTGCATCGGCTGGAACCGTACGGTGACGAGCCGCGCGTGGTGGAGTTGCGCGAGCGGGCCCGGCCGCTGCTGATGACGCCGGCGTAGCGCGGCCTGCCGCCGTCGCGCGTCCGACGCCGCCCGCGGCCGCGGCACGGCCTGCGGGTTTGAGGGCGTTGTCAGTGGCGCAGTGCACTATCGAGAGCGGGAGGTGGTGCGGGTGCGGGCTGTCGCTTACGACTGTGACGTGCTGGTGATCGGCGGCGGGATCGTCGGCCTGTCGGCGGCGTACGCCCTCACGCGCGCCGCGCCGGGGACACGGGTGACGGTCCTGGAGAAGGAGGCCGGCCCGGCCCGGCACCAGACGGGGCACAACAGCGGCGTCATCCACAGCGGGATCTACTACCGCCCCGGCTCGCTCAAGGCGCGGTACGCGGTGCGGGGCGCGGCCGAGATGGTGAAGTTCTGCGCGGAGTACGACATCGCGCACGCGGTCACCGGCAAGCTGATCGTCGCCACCGAGCGCGCCGAGCTGCCCCGGCTGCACTCCCTCGTGCAGCGCGGCCGGGAGAACGGCATTCCGGTGCGGGAACTGGTCGCGGCGCAGATCACGGAGTACGAACCAGGGGTGCGGGGCCTGGCGGCCATACACGTCGGGACGACCGGGGTGTGCGACTTCGTCGCGGTCGCCCGGCAGCTGGCCGAGGCCTCGGGCGCCGAGATCCGCTACGGCGCGCAGGTGGTGCGCGTCGACCGGCGCCCGGAGCTGGGGGTCGCCGTGCGGACGGCGGACGGGGCCGTGGTGCGCGGGCGGGTCCTGGTGAACTGCGCCGGGCTGTACTGCGACGAGGTCGCCCGGATGACCGGCGACGACCCCGGCATGCGGATCGTCCCGTTCCGGGGGGAGTACTACGAGCTGGCGCGGCCCGAGCTGGTGCGCGGACTGGTCTATCCGGTCCCCGACCCGGCGTTCCCGTTCCTCGGAGTGCACCTCACACGCGGCATCGACGGCGGCGTCCACGTCGGCCCCAACGCCGTCCCGGCGCTCGCCCGTGAGGGCTACGACCGGGGTGTGGTCCGGCCCCGTGAGCTGGCCCGGACGCTGGCCTGGCCCGGAGCGTGGCGGATAGCGGGCCGGCACTGGCGCTACGGGGGCGGCGAGCTGTGGCGGTCGGTGTCGAAGGGCGCGTTCACCCGTGCGGTACGGCGGCTGCTGCCCGCGGTGACGGAGGAGGACCTGGTCCCGTCTGAGGCAGGGGTGCGGGCCCAGGCGGTGCTCCGGGACGGCACGCTGGTGGACGACTTCCTGATCCACGAGGGCGCCCGCGCCGTCCACGTGCTGAACGCCCCGTCCCCAGCGGCCACGGCGTCCCTGCCGATCGGCCGGGAGGTGGCCCGCCGCGCACTGGGCGCACTGAGCCGTGCGTGACCGTGGCCGCGTGGGGCGCTGCGAGCCGGCGTCCGGGATTGCCGGGCCGTGGGCGGGCGGTGTCAGGCCGTATGGGCGGGCAGTGTCGGGCCGTATGGGCGGGCGGTGTCAGGCCGTGTGCGGGCGGTATCGGGCCGTATGGGCGGGCGGTGTCAGGCCGTGTGCGGCGGTATCGGGCCGTGTGCGGCGGTATCGGGCCGTATGGGCGGGCGGTGTCAGGCCGTGTGCGGCGGTATCGGGCCGTGGGCGGCGATATCGGGCCGTATGGGCCGGCGGTGTCAGGCCGTGTGCGGGCGTGCCTCGCCGAGGCTCGTGCGGGTGCTGCCGGCCCGGCCGGTCCTGCCCCGCGGCAGCGGCCGCGCACCCTCTCGTGCCCCCGCGCCCCCGCCGCCCGCGCACCACGAACCCACCCACCCGGGACCCCGTAAAATCGACCCCACTGTGTCTGACTCGCTGAACACCCCCGAAGCCCCCCACCCCACCCCCGACGCCGTCGCCCCACGGGTGCGGGTCAAGGGGGAGCCGCGTTTCCCGGACGGGCCGAAGGCGGACCCCGCCGGGTCGCACTTCGAGCGGCGGATCCGGAGTTTCCAGCCGCGGCGGAGCCGGGTGACTTCGGGGCAGGCGGACGCGTTGCAGCGGCTGTGGTCCAAGTGGGGGCTGGACGTCGACGGCTCGAGGGTCCTCGACCTCGCCGAGTTCTTCGGCAACGACAACCCCGTCGTGCTGGAGATCGGCTTCGGCATGGGCGAGGCCACCGCCCGGATGGCCGCCGCCGACCCGGACACCAACATCCTCGCCGTGGACGTACACACCCCCGGCCAGGGCAATCTGCTCAACCTCGCCGACCAGAGCGGCGTCGGCAACATCCGGGTGGCCAACGGCGACGCGATCATCCTGCTGCACGAGATGCTCACCCCGGACTCCCTCGACGGGCTGCGCGTCTTCTTCCCGGACCCCTGGCCCAAGAAGCGGCACCACAAGCGGCGGCTGATCCAGCCGGCCTTCCTCACCCTCGCCGCGACCCGGCTGAGGCCAGGCGCGATCGTGCACTGCGCGACGGACTGGGAGCCGTACGCCGAGGTGATGCTGGAGGTGCTCACCGCGCACCCCGCCTTCGCGAACACCCGGCCCGGCGGAGGTTTCGCGCCGCGCCCCGGCTTCCGCCCGCGCACCCGTTTCGAGGGGCAGGGGCTGGAGAAGGGTCATGTGGTGAACGACCTGCTCTTCCGCCGCGTATCGCACGAAGGTCAGCCGTAAAACCTTCCCTCGTTCGAACCTCCCCTCGTTAGGGTCAATGCCGTGGCGACCAGTCCCCCGTACCCGACGAACCCCGGCATCCCCACCGGCGGCGCCCTGCGGCACGCGCACTGGTGGCACAAGCGGTGGGTGCGGTACGGCGCGCTGATCACACTGCTCGCCCTGTCCGGCCTGGTGATCCTCGCCCTGGTCCGCGAACAGACCGGCACTCGGGGCTTCCTGGTCGGCCTCGGCCTCGCGGTCCTGCCCGTGCCGCTGCTCATAGCCGTCTTCCGCTGGCTGGACCGGGTCGAGCCCGGCCCCTGGCGGAATCTGCTGTTCGCCTTCTCCTGGGGCGCCTGCGCGGCCGCGCTGATAGCCATCATCGCGAACAGCTTCGCGACCAGATGGATAGCGACCGCGACCGCCGACCCGACCAGCGCGGACACGTGGGGCGCCACGGTCATAGCCCCGATCGTCGAGGAGTCCGCGAAGGCGGCCGCGGTCCTGCTGCTCTTCCTCTTCCGGCGCCGCGACTTCACCGGAATCCTCGACGGCGTCGTCATAGCCGGCGTCACCGCCACCGGCTTCGCCTTCACCGAGAACATCCTCTACCTCGGCACCGCTTTCGGCACCGACCAACTGGCCGGCCACAGCGGGATCGCCTCCGTGACCGCCGCGACCTTCTTCGTGCGGGTCATCATGTCGCCGTTCGCACATCCCCTGTTCACCGTGCTCACCGGCATCGGCTTCGGCATCGCCGCGCTCGCCGGGGAGCGCCAGCGGCTGCGCCGCGTCCTGCTGCCCCCGGCCGGGCTGCTGCTCGCGATGGGCATGCACGCCTTCTGGAACGGCTCGGCGACCTTCGGCGACTACGGCTTCTTCGCGGTGTACGGCGGCTTCATGGTGCCCGCGTTCGGGCTGCTGACCTGGCTGGTGATCTGGACGCGCCAGCGGGAACTGCGGACCGTCCGCGAGGAGCTCCCGGCCTACGTCGTCGCCGGCTGGCTCTCGCCCGCGCAGCCGTTCGCCCTCGGCTCGATGCGGGCCCGTCGGCTGGCCCGCGAGTACGCCGGCCACCACCTCGGCAAACCGGCGGCCCGTACGGTCGCGCAGTACGAGGCGTACGCCACGTCCCTGGCCTTCCTCCGGCGCCGGGGCCGCATGGGCCGCGCCCGTGCGGACTTCGTCGTACGGGAACGCGAGCTGCTCCAGGAGCTGTGGATCCGCCGGGAGATCGCCCGCCCGGCCCTGGAGTACGCGGCGCGGGCGACCGCGCCGCCGGTGCCGGTGCTGATGCCGCCGGTCCATGGCTGGGCGCCGATGCACGGGCACGCGGCGCCCTACCCCGCGTACAACCCGTACCGGACGTAGGACGAAGGCGGCGCGGAACAGCCCCGGACATGCGAAAACCGGCAGTCCTGACGTCGGGGGGTTGCCGTCAGGACCACCGGAGTTCGCGAGAAACCCGTGTCGGGATTCTCAGGGGTTGAGGCCCTTGCTCTGCAGCCAGGCCAGCGGGTCGATGCCACCGGAACTGCCGGTGTGCACCTCCATGTGCAGGTGGGCGCCGGTCACGTTGCCCGTCGCGCCCACGCGGCCGATCACATCGCCGGTGGCGACCTTCTGGCCGACGCTGACGCCGATCGACGACTGGTGGGCGTACCAGATCTCGGTGCCGTCATCGAGGGTCAGCACGGTCTTGTAGCCGTACGAGCCGTTCCAGCCGGCCTCGGTGATGGTGCCGCTGTGCACGGCCTTGAGGGGCGTGCCGGTCGGCGCGGCGAAGTCGAGGCCGGTGTGGTAGCCGGAGGACCACAGGGCGCCGGCCTGACCGAAGGTGGAGGTCAGGGTGTACGAGGAGGTCGGCAGCGTGAACTGCTTGGCCAGCGCCGCGAGCCGTTCGGCCTCGGCCTTCTGCCGGGCCTCCTCCTCGGCCTTCGCCTTGGCGGCGGCGGCCTTCTCCTCGGCCTCCTTCTCCGCCTTGGCGGCGGCCTCGGCGGCGGCCTTCTCGGCGGCGGCCACGGCCTGCGCGGCGGCCTTGCTCTCGACCTGCTCCTGCTGCTGCTCGGCCTGCGCGATGATGCGGGCGCGCAGGCTCTCACCGGCGTCGGTGGTGCCCTCCGCGGTGTCCACGGTGGCCGTGCCGAGGCTGCTGAGCGGGGCGCTCGCGGTCTTGGTGTCGGGGGAGTCGGAGTCGTCGTCGGCTATCAGCGAGCCGACGTTGGGCAGGTCGGGCATGGAGATCGACACCGGCGGCTTGCCGGTGTTCGCGCTCGCCATGCCGCCCGCGCCGACCGCGGCTATGACACCGACGCCGAGAACGGTGGAGCTGCGGGCGAGTCCGCCGCCGCGCTGCTTGCTGACCCGATGCCGGCCGCGTACGGGACGGATGGTCTCCGCGGTGGGATTCCACTCCTCCCACGGGCCCTCGTCGGTGCGCTGCGCGCCGTAGACGAACGTGTCGGCGCTGTCGGCGGTGCGCTGGTCCGGCACGAACGGGGCCTGTGGGGCAGGCCGGTTGGACGCCACGTGGGCGCGCTCCTTTCCTTCCTTCTCGCCTACCGGGTTAGCTGACGGGTTCGGAGCAGGAAGGTCTCCTACGCGCGTAAACCAGCCGTACTGCTACGACGGCATACGCCCGATTCACCCCAAGATGATGGTTCCCCGGTTCCCTTGTGCGGCCGATGAGGGCCTCGCGCGGGATTCGGCGCGTGCGCACGGAGCCGCCTCTTGTGACGGCTGGGACGACCGCGCTGCGTTATCGGACGTTAATAGAACCGGGGCCTGATTTCCAAGCCGTTCCACTTGATCATTAACGCTTTCTGTCGGGACGTACAGGTTCATGAACGGCGAAAATCGGGCGAGTTGACCGCGGTTCAGGGTGATCTCCACATCTGACTGTATGTCAGTTGTTATGCGGAGGGATTCCGTTCGATCACGCCTGGTGACAGTCGTCGGTCGGCCGCCGGACCGCGAGCAGCGCCATGTCGTCGGTGGTGCCGCCGCCGCTGTGCCGGCGTACCTCTTCGGTCACCGCGCACAGCAGTTCGCCGGGGCTGCGGAAGGTCCGGCCGGCCAGCCGGGCCGCGGGGTCGTAGAAGGCGCCCTGCGCGTCGCGGGCCTCCGACAGGCCGTCGGTGTACAGCAGCAGCGTCGCCCCGCCCGGGAACCGGGACTCCTCCGCACGGTCCGGCCAGGCGCCCAGCTCGCCCATCCCGAGCGGCAGCGCCGGATCACGGGCGGGCAGCGGACTCACGGTGCCGTCGGCGTACAGCATCAGCGGCGGTGGATGGCCGCGGTTGAGGATCCGTACGACCCCGTCCTCGTGCGGGATCTCGGCGAGTACGGCGGTGGTGAACCCCTCGAAGGCGTCGATCCCGTCCCGGCGGGCGCCCTCGCGCGCCAGCGCCCGCTCCAGCCGCTGTGCGACCGCCTCCAGCGTCGTCTCGTGCTCGGCGGCCTCCCGGAACGCCCCGATGACCACCGCGACCGCCGCGACCGCCCCCATGCCCTTGCCCCGCACGTCCCCGACCACCAGCCGCACGCCGTACCGGCTGTCCTGCACCGCGTAGAGATCGCCGCCGATGAAGGCGTCCGCCTGGGCGGCCTCGTAGCGCGCGGCGATCTCGAACCCGCCGATCCGCTGCATCGGTTCCGGCAGCACCGCGAGCTGGGCGGCCTCGGCGATCTCCCAGGCCGAGTCGAGGCGGGCGTGACTGCGCCGGACCAGCACGTTGATCAGCACGGCGAGGACGGCGACCGTGGCCACGGTGAGCAGTTCGGTGAACGGTTCGACCTGCATCAGGGTGCCGTACCGGACCTGCAGCCCGATGACCATGGCGACGGCCACGACGCCGGTGAGGACCGTGGCGCGGCGGGACAGGATCGGGGCGGCGACCAGCGGGGCGGCGGTGAAGAGGGGGGCGCCGGTGAAGCCCCGCGGGGTGAAGTAGTCGTAGCTGCCGCCGATGACCAGGAGCAGGGTGGGGAGCGCCCGGACGAAGGCCCGGGCGAGGGAGATCCGCCGTCCGTCGGAGGGCGGCGCGGGGGGCACGGGCGGCACCGGGCGTGCCAGCGTGGAGGAGTCGTCCCCGCGGCCGAGGGCGGCGTCGGGGACGCGGTCGCCGGATCTGGCGTGCGGCCACTCTCCCTCTGCCTCCGCAGGCCGCACTGTCGTCTCCCGTTACGCAGGTCACCGCACCAGTCCAGAGTTCCCGGAAGACAGGCGCGGGACCAGCCGGGCGGGCCGACCGGATGACAGGAGCGGGCGATGCCCGGAAACGACTCGGGGCCGGAATCCAAGATCTGGATTCCGGCCCCGGGCCTTCAGTAGCGGGGACAGGATTTGAACCTGCGACCTCTGGGTTATGAGCCCAGCGAGCTACCGAGCTGCTCCACCCCGCGTCGGTATGACACCAGTGTACGCCATGCGCGGGACGCTCCGCGCCACGGTTTCCCGCCGCCCTCGTCGACCAGCGGTCGGAGGTGCGATCGCGGCGTCCCCCGCGGGGCTCTCACCCCACCAAGTGCCGATTGGGCGCCTTGGCCGCCTCCTCGTACTCCGGAACCACCACCACCTCCACTCCGGCCCCCGCCAGCATGCCGCTCCCGTCCGCGCCGGTCACGAACGTGTCCGGCTCCCGCCAGGCCGTCACCACGCGCCCCACCCCGGCGTCGAGGATCAGCCGCGCGCAGGGCTTGGGCCGGGAGGCACGGCGGGTGCAGGGTTCCAGGCTGGTGTAGACGGTGGCGCCGGGCAGCCGTGGGTCGGCCGCGTCGATCTTCGCGAGCGCCGCCTCCTCCGCGTGGACGACCGGGTCGCCGCCCTCCCGGGAGTGCCCCCTCGCGAGTTCGGTGCCGTCCCGCGCCACCACCACCGCGCCGACGCTGAACGCCGTCCTTGACGGCGGGCACAGCGCCGCCAGCTCGCAGGCCAGGGCCAGCCAGCGGCGGTCGGCGGCCGAGGCGAGGCTGCCGGCACCGGGGGCGGTGGGCTCGTAGCGCATGAGGACGACGTCCTCGATACGCCGGGTCTCGACCAGGCGCAGGCGCCCGGACTGGTAGCCGCCGGGGCCGAAGAGGCGGGGCGCGGCGGGGTCGCCGACGAAGAGGGGGGCGAGGACCAGCTGGACCTCGTCGGCGAGGCCCTCCAGGAGGAGCTGGGTGTGGACGGTGCCACCGCCCTCGACCATCAGGCGGCGGACGCCTCGTACGTCGTGCAGGTGCGCCAGTACCGCTCGCCAGTCGAGGGTGTCGCCGAGCGCGACCACGTCCGCGGCGACGGGGTTCTCCTTGAGGCGCCGGGCACCCTCCGTCGTCGTGTACACCACCTTCTCGCCGCCCGTGTGCCAGAAGTTGGCGGCCGGGTCGAGGTCGCCCGTGCCGCTCACCGTGACCTTGAGGGGGTACTCCGGCTTTCCCGCCGCCGTCCGGGCCGCCCGTCGTGCCGGGGAGTTGACCAGCAGCCGGGGGTTGTCGGCGCGGATGGTGCCGGCGCCGATGAGGATCGCGTCGACGGAGGCGCGCACCTCGTCGACCCGGTCGAAGTCGGCGGGGCTGGAGAGGAGGAGGCGGTCGGGGCCGGTGTCGTCCAGGTAGCCGTCGAGGGAGACGGCGGCGGACAGGAGGACGTAGGGGTAGGGCATGGGGCGCACTCCACCTCGGGGGTCGGGGACCGGCGGTTCGCCGGCTGGGTGGCCTGAGGGACTGGGGCTTACCGTCCGGCGATTTGATTCAAGTTTTAAGCAAATCTACACTGGCGGCATGACGACTCGCTGGCTCACCCCGGAGGAACAGCGCGCCTGGCGCGCGTACCTGGGGGCCACCCTTCTCCTGGAGGACGCGCTCGACCGGCAGCTCCAGCAGGAGGCCGGCATGCCGCACATGTACTACTCCATCCTCGCCAATCTCTCCGAGGCCCCGGAACGCCGGCTCCGGATGACCGATCTCGCGGAGCTGCTGAAGATCACCCGCAGTCGGCTGACGTACGCCGTCGGCCGACTGGAGAAGGACGGGCTGGTACGGCGCGAGGAGTGCCCCTCGGACAAACGGGGGAGCGTGGCCGCGCTCACGGAGGAGGGGATGGGCACGGTGGAGCGACTGGCGCCGGGACATGTCGAGACGGTGCGCGCGACCCTGTTCGACCATCTGACCCCGCGGCAGGTGGGGCAGTTGGAGGAGATCTTCACGGGGGTCGCGCAGGCGCTGCAGGGGGAGGACGCGGGCGGCACGTCGGGCGATGTGCCGTGGCGGCGCCGGTCGTCACCGTGCTCCTGAGACCGCCCGGGACTGTTTGCTTCAACTTTAAAGCACGGGGTAGGGTCGCCCCTCGAGAGGCTGCTTCAAATCTGGAACACATGACCCCGGAGACCGTATGCCCGACTTCCCCGCCGCCACGCCGCGCGCCCGCGTCCGGGTGCCGTTGCGCTTCCACGACGGCTACAGCGTCGACGCCGACCTGGTCACCTTCCACGGCCTGGCCGACGGCCAGGAACACGTGGCCCTCGTCCTCGGCGAGCCCGGGCCCCGCCCCCTGGTGCGCCTGCACTCCGAGTGCCTCACCGGCGACCTCTTCGGCTCCGCCCGCTGTGACTGCGGCCCTCAGCTGCGCGAGGCCGTCGAGAGCATCGCGGCCCGCGGCGGCGTGCTGCTCTACCTCCGCCAGGAGGGACGTGGCATCGGGCTCTACAACAAGCTCGACGCGTACGCCCTTCAGGACCAGGGCCTCGACACGTACGAGGCGAACACCGCGCTCGGCCTCCCGGAGGACGCCCGCGACTACACGGCGGCGGCCCAGATGCTGCGCGCCCTGTCCGTGACGGACCTGGACCTGCTGTCCAACAACCCCGACAAGGCCGACCAGCTCCGCGCGCTCGGCATCACCGTCCACGACCGCGTCCCCACCGGCGTCTTCGCCACCGCCCACAACGTCCGCTACCTGCGCGCCAAGGTCCTCCAGACCCAGCACACGCTGCCGCTCGCGAAGCTGGGCGTGAGCTGAACGCGGACGGGACCGGCGGGCTCGGACGGACGGGGCGAACGGCGGCGTGCGGGTGACGTCGGATCAGGGTGCCGAGGTCCGACCGGACTTCGAAGACGCGGCAGCCCCCAGCTCGGGTCCTGTGAGCTGGGGGCTTTCTTGTAGGCCCTGTGGGACTCGAACCCACAACCAATGGATTAAAAGTCCACTGCTCTGCCAATTGAGCTAAGGGCCCAGGCGATGTTGCCTCCCCGAGCATAGCCGGAGGAGGCCGCGTCGCCGATCGGGTATCCGGGAGACGGGGCCGTGTGCGGGGCGGAAGGGTCCGGAAGCGCTAGGGATCTCCCGGTTCGCGAGCCACAGGCGTCACCGAATCGGCGCGTCCCCCGGACGCGCCGGTCACTGGCTGGAACAGGCCCCCGTAGCTCGGCCGGCCAGTTGCCCGACTGTTCATGTACGGAAAGCGCCGTGGCCCCCACCGACGGATCGGTGGGGGCCACGGCGCTCATGGCTCGCCGGCTACGGCAGGTCAGCCGTTGCGCTTCCAGCGCGGCTTGTCCTCGCGGCGCCCGAAGGAACCGCCGCCACGGTGGTCGTCACGGCGGCCGTAGGGACGCTCGTGACCGCCGGTGCGGAAGCCGGGGCGGTCGCCCTGGCGGTCGCGGTTGAACGGGCGGTCGCTGCCGCGGTGGCCGCCGCGCTCGTCACGACGGTCGAAGGAACGGGCGGGACGCTCGTCGCGGCGGAAGCCACCACGGTCGCCACCGTCACGGCGCTCGAACGAACGGCCGCCGCTGTCGCCGTCGCGACGCTCGAACGAACGGCCACCACGGTCGCCGTCGCGACGCTCGAAGGAGCGACCGCCACGGTCGTTGTCCCGGCGCTCGTCGCGGCGGAAGCCACCACGCTCGCCACCGTCACGACGGTCGAAGGAACGGCCACCACGGTCGCCGCTGTCGCTGCGGCCACCACGGTCGCCCCGGTCGTCGCGGCGGAAGCCGCCCCGGTCGTCACGGCGGTCGAAGGAGCGGCCGCCACGGTCGTCACGGCGCTCGAACGAACGGCCGCCGCTGTCGCCGTCGCGACGCTCGAACGAACGGCCACCACGGTCGCCGTCACGACGCTCGAAGGAGCGACCGCCACGGTCGTTGTCCCGGCGCTCGTCGCGGCGGAAGCCACCACGCTCGCCACCGTCACGACGGTCCCGGCGCTCGTAGGAGGAGGCCCCGGAACGCTCGGGCCGCTCGAAGCGCTCGACGTCCCGCGCCACCACCTGCTCCGGCACCGACACCTCGACGACGTCCGGCAGCTCGGCCGCCTCGGCCACCGCGGTCTGCGCCTCGGCGACCGCGGCCTCCGGGTCCTCGCCGCGCTCGCGTGCGACCCGGGCGACCAGCCGGTCGGCCTCGTCGCGCAGCTCGGCGGCGCGCCGCTGCGCCCGCTCCAGCTGCTTGGTGAGGTGGGCGACCTCGCGCTCGGCCTGCTGCGCGGCGTTGCCCGCGGACTCGGCCTGCACCTCGGTCATCGACCGGGCGCCGGTGATCTCGGCGACCTCGGGGTCGAACGCTCCGGCGCCCTGGATGATGTGGCGCGAGGCGTCGACGCCCGCGTCCTCCATCAGGCGGAAGATCTGGCGGCGCTGGTGCGGCAGGGAGAGCGACACGACCGTGCCGGTGCGCCCGGCACGCGCGGTGCGGCCGGCCCGGTGCAGGTAGTCCTTGTGGTCACCGGCGGGGTCGACGTTCAGCACGAGGTCGATGCCGTCGACGTGGATGCCGCGCGCGGCGACGTCCGTCGCGACGAGCACGTTGACGTACCCGTCCTTGAAGTCCGCCAGCGTCCGGGTCCGGGCGCCCTGCGTCATGCCGCCGTGCAGCGCCTCGGCCTTCGCACCGGCGTCGCGCAGCTGCTCGGCGACCCGGTCCGCACCCAGCTGGGTGCGGACGAAGATGATGGTGCGGCCCTTGCGGGAGGCGATCGCGGCGGTGACCGGGGCCTTGTCCTTGGGCTTCACGATCAGGATGTGGTGCGACATGGTCGTCACCGCGCCCTGAGCCGCGTCGACCTCGTGCGAGACCGGCTCGTTCAGGTAGCGCTCGACGAGTGTCTGGATCTCGTTCTCCATCGTCGCGGAGAACAGCATCCGCTGGCCGCCCGCCGGAACCTGGTCCAGCAGCTCGGTCACCTCGGGCAGGAAGCCCAGGTCGGACATCTGGTCGGCCTCGTCGAGGACGGTGATCTGCACGTCCTCCAGCGAGCAGGCGCCGCGGCCGATGATGTCGCGGAGCCGGCCGGGGGTGGCGACCAGCACGTCGACGCCCCGCTCCAGGGCGTAGATCTGGTTCCCCATCGACGTACCGCCGCACACCACCTTCATCTTCAGCCCGAGGACGTCCCCGTACGGCTGGAGCGCGTCGGCGACCTGCATCGCCAGTTCGCGGGTGGGGGTGAGGATGACGGCGCGGGGGCGCTTCTTCTCGGTGCGGCCGCCGGCCAGCGTGGCCAGGGTCGGCAGGCCGAAGGAGAGGGTCTTGCCGGAGCCGGTGCGGCCACGGCCCAGGATGTCCTTGCCGGTCAGGGCGTCCGGGATGGTCGCGGCCTGGATCGGGAAGGGGGTGGTCACACCGTTCTGCGCGAGCTTGCGCACGACACCCTCGGGCAGGCCGAGGTCGGAGAAGGTGATCTCGGGTACCTCGGGTACCTCAGGTACGTCGGGGGTCTGGTCGTCGCCCGTGGGCATGACGGCATGATCAGTACTGGCGATGGACATACGTCTGCGAAACCTTCCGGAGTCTCATCGGCACGCGCCCGTCAACTCCGTGATTCGCACACGACCGCCTCAATGCGGTCCGCCACGGTAAGGGAGAGTACGCGCCACACGGCGCGCTCTGCGGTGGCGCCGGGCAAATGGGATCAAACGATCTACCACCATACGCACCCACCACCCCAGAAGGCAAACCGGTCCGGAAATGCCTGGTCGGCGCGGCTACGAGGGCCCGCGGGAGGCGCCTCACGCCGGGAAAGCCAGCCCTAGACCGGCGACCCCGCCTCCGGCGCCGGCTCCCGCTGGACCAGTTGCGGGCTCGTGTCCTCGTGCGCCGACGAGGACGGCTCCGCGACCGTCGGCTCCGGGGTGGTGGGCGGCTCCGGCGTCGGTGGGGGCGGTTCCGGAGCCGTGGTGGTGCGGGTGGGGGTCGGCTCGGGCGGGGGCGGCGGATCGCCCGGCTTGACGGTGTGCCCTGGCTTGCCCGGCGCCGAGCCCGACGCGGTCGCCCCCGGCGCCTTCGCCGAACCGGAGGGGGTGGGCGACCCGCCCGGCGACGCCGAGCGACCGCCCTTCCCGTCCTTGCCGCGCACATGATCGGCGCCGCCCGCGGCCCCGCCGCCCGCGACGCCACCGCCGGACCAGGCCGTTCCTCCGTCGGGCGCCTCGCCGCCCCGTGGTCCGGCCGAGTGCGAGGGCCTGGCCCGGTCGCCGTCGTCGTCACCCACGCTCATACAGCCGGCGGCAGCGGCGGCGGCCACGACGGCGGCGGCCAGGCGGACAGGTACGTACAAGGGGCGCACGGGCAGCCACCTCCGAGGCGGGGTGATGGAGTCAACGTGCCCAACTCCCGCCACCCACAAGAGGACACGCGCCCCGTTACCCGTATCCCAGCGCGTGCAGCCGCGCGTCGTCGATCCCGAAGTGGTGGGCGATCTCGTGCACGACCGTGACCTCGGTCTCGGCGACGACCTCCTCGCGGGTCCCGCACATCCGCAGCGTCGGCCCCCGGTAGATCGTGATCCGGTCCGGCAGCACCCCCGCGTACCACTCCCCACGATCTGTCAGCGGCGTCCCCTCGTACAGCCCGAGCAGGTCGGGATCGTCGGCGGACGGTTCGTCCTCGACGAACACCGCGACGTTGTCCATGAGCCGCGTCAGCTCCGGCGGGATCCGGTCCAGCGCCTCGGCGACCAGTTCCTCGAACTCCTCGCGCGTCATCTCCAGCACAGGCCCATTGTCCGGTACGCCACCCCGGTTCGAGACCCCCGCCACCACGCGGGTACGACCCGCTCGGCGCCGCATACCCAGCTGCCCACATGGGCATACGGGACCAATGGCCCGCGTCCCAGCCGCAGTCCTGACCACCATGAGCCGTTTCCGTATCCGCCGCCGCCCCCGCCCCACCACCGAGACCGCGCTCGTCCCCTCACCTCCGAACCGCTGGACCAGAGCCCTGGGTCTGATGGCCGTCGTCCTGCTGGGCGCGTGGCTCGGGCTGCTCGTCGTCGGAAACGTCCGGGTCCCGGTCGGCCCGATGGACACGACGATGACCCTGCGCCCGTCCCTCACCGGGGGCACGAAGATCAACATCTCCCCGCTGGGCGCCCTGCACCTGGACAGCCACAGCGCCCCGGTCCGGCTGGACGTGAACGTCGACCAGCTCGACCCGGAGCGCTCCCAGGCCCTGGTCGACCACCCCGAGCGCCTCTCCGGCCTCCAGGACGAGGTCGCCCGGGACGTCGGCCACGGCGCCCTCGACCTGGCCGTGCGCTCCTGCGTGGCCGTCGTCGCCGGCGCGACCGCGCTCGGCCTCGCCGTCTACCGCCGCCCGCGCCGCGCCCTCGCCGCCGGCGGTATCGCGCTCACCCTGCTGGCGGCCTCGGGGGCGACGGCGTACGCCACCTGGAATCCCAAGTCGGTCCTGGAGCCGAGGTTCTCGGGCCTGCTCTCCTCCGCCCCCTCCCTGGTCGGCGACGCGCGCAGCATCGTCACCGAGTTCGACGTCTACCAGCAGGAGTTGGCGCGCCTGGTGACGAACGTGACGAAGCTCTACGACGCCACGTCCACGCTCCCCGCGTACCGGCCGGACCCGACCACCATCCGCGTCCTGCACGTCTCGGACATCCACCTCAATCCGGCGAGCTGGAAGATCATCGCGTCGCTGGTCGAGCAGTACGAGGTGAACGTGATCGTCGACTCGGGGGACACGATGGACCACGGCACCTCTGCCGAGAACGGGTTCCTCGACCCGATCGAGGACCTGGGCGCCCCGTACGTGTGGGTGCGCGGCAACCACGACTCGCGGCTCACCCAGCGCTATCTGGAGGACCTGAAGAACGTGCACGTCCTCGACGACGGCCGCGCGGTGTCGGTTGCGGGGCTGCGGTTCGCGGGGATCGGCGACCCCCAGTTCACCCCCGACCGCAGCGACAAGCCCGGCGCCGAGGCCTCCCAGGAGCTGGCCGGCGCCCGCCTGGCCACCGCCCTGCGCGACCAGAGCGCCGCCGGCACCCCGGCGGACGTGGCCGTCGCCCATGAGCCGCAGGCCGCGCGGCAGACGGACGGCGAGGTTCCGCTGGTCCTGGCGGGCCATGTGCACCACCAGGAGATGGAGGTGCTGCCGTACGGCACCCGGCTGCGCATCGAGGGCTCGACCGGCGGCAGCGGACTGCGCGCGGTGGAGGACGCGCATCCGGACCCGATCGAGGCGTCGATCCTCTACTTCGACCGCGACACCCACCGCCTCCAGGCCTGGGACGCGATCCGCCTGGGCGGACTCGGCCTCTCCACGGCGGAGGTCAGCCGCCACCTGGTGGAGGAGAACCAGCCGGGAGCCACACCGTCGGACCAGCCAGGGTCCACACCGTCGGACCAGCCGGGAGCCACACCCTCGGGCCGGCCAGGGTCCACGCCGTCCCGCAGCCCGTCCCCCGTTCCCTCCGGCGAGCGAAGTCCGTAAACCGTTTTGGCGATCCCTCCCGCCATCCCATATGCTTCTCACGTCCCCGACGCGCTGAGAAGCGCGCAGGCGGGCCGATAGCCCTCATCGTCTAGCGGCCTAGGACGCCGCCCTTTCAAGGCGGTAGCACGGGTTCGAATCCCGTTGGGGGCACGCAGTTCGGTGTGCGACACTTGGCTACATTGGTTCGCGCACCATCCACACCTGGTCCTGTGGAGCAGTTTGGAGTGCTCGCCACCCTGTCAAGGTGGAGGCCGCGGGTTCAAATCCCGTCAGGACCGCTGAGGTTTCCCTGAAACCTCCTGGCTGGGTAGCTCAGTTGGTACGAGCGATCGCCTGAAAAGCGATAGGTCGCCGGTTCGACCCCGGCCCCAGCCACCGCAGAAGCCCCCGTCGAGATCATCGGCGGGGGCTTCGTCGTGCCTCCGTGCCCGCGCCGGAACGAAATCATTCGCCAGGGATTTCCCGAGGATGAGATCCTGGTACCCGTATGTCTACGCAGCCTGCCCTCGCCCCCCGCCTGACGGACCTCTCCCTGCGCGACGCGCATCGGCTCGGCCGCAGGCTCGAAGGCGCACGCAAGATCCGCAAGCCGGAGGCCCGTGCCACCGTACTGGCCGAGATCGAGGCGGAGATCGAGAAGGCCGAGGCCCGGATGGCCGACCGCCGGGCGCAGGCGCCCGTGGTCAGCTATCCGCCGCAGCTTCCCGTCAGCCAGAAGAAGGACGCGATCGCGGACGCCATCCGCGACCACCAGGTCGTGATCGTCGCCGGTGAGACCGGGTCCGGGAAGACCACGCAGATCCCCAAGATCTGCGTGGAGCTCGGCCGGGGCGTCCGCGGCATGATCGGCCACACCCAGCCCCGCCGTATCGCCGCCCGCACGGTCGCCGAGCGGGTCGCCGAGGAGCTCGACACGCCGCTCGGCGAGGCCGTCGGCTGGAAAGTCCGCTTCACCGACCAGGTGAACCCGGACGCCACCTTCATCAAGCTGATGACCGACGGCATCCTGCTCGCCGAGATCCAGACCGACCGC
The DNA here is from genome assembly GCF_042731435.1 of Streptomyces sp. NPDC059861. Classification (NCBI taxonomy): domain Bacteria; kingdom Bacillati; phylum Actinomycetota; class Actinomycetes; order Kitasatosporales; family Streptomycetaceae; genus Streptomyces; species Streptomyces sp. NPDC059861. Next base: position 29,560 of record NZ_JBHWJQ010000053.1, read on the forward strand.
GAGCTGCGCGCCTACGACACGATCATCATCGACGAGGCCCACGAGCGGTCCCTCAACATCGACTTCCTGCTGGGCTATCTCGCGCAGCTGCTGCCGAAGCGGCCGGACCTCAAGGTCGTCATCACCTCGGCGACCATCGACCCCGAGCGCTTCTCGCGGCACTTCGGCGACGCCCCGATCATCGAGGTCAGCGGACGGACCTACCCCGTCGAGGTGCGCTACCGGCCGCTCCTCGAGGACGACTCCGACGACGCCGACCGCGACCAGATCACGGCGATCACGGACGCCGTCGAGGAGCTGATGGGCGAGGGCAAGGGCGACATCCTCGTCTTCCTCTCCGGTGAGCGGGAGATCCGCGACACGGCGGACGCGCTGGAGAAGAAGAAGTACAGATTCACCGAGGTCCTCCCGCTGTACGCCCGGCTCTCGCACGCCGAGCAGCACCGCGTCTTCCAGCAGCACACCGGACGCAGGATCGTTCTGGCGACCAACGTCGCCGAGACCTCCCTCACCGTCCCGGGCATCAAGTACGTCATCGACCCCGGCTTCGCCCGTATCTCGCGCTACAGCCACCGCACCAAGGTCCAGCGGCTGCCCATCGAGCCGATCTCCCAGGCCAGCGCCAACCAGCGCAAGGGCCGTTGCGGCCGTACGTCCGACGGCATCTGCATCCGCCTCTACAGCGAGGACGACTTCGAGGCCCGCCCGGAGTTCACGGACGCGGAGATCCTCCGTACGAACCTGGCGAGCGTCATCCTGCAGATGACCGCCGCCGGCCTCGGCGAGATCGAGAAGTTCCCCTTCATCGATCCGCCGGACCACCGCAACATCCGCGACGGCGTGCAGTTGCTCCAGGAGCTGGGCGCGCTGGACCCGGCGCAGAAGGACACCCGCAAGCGGCTCACGGACACCGGCCGCAAGCTCGCCCAGCTCCCGGTCGACCCGCGGCTGGCCCGGATGGTCCTGGAGGCCGACAAGAACGGCTGTGTCCGCGAGGTCATGGTCATAGCCGCCGCGCTCTCCATCCAGGACCCCCGCGAGCGTCCCGCGGACAAACAGACCCAGGCCGACCAGCAGCACATCCGCTTCCGGGACGAGACCAGCGACTTCCTCGCCTACCTCAACCTCTGGCGCTATCTCCGCGAGCAGCAGCGGGAGCGCGGCTCGTCGTCCTTCCGCCGCATGTGCAAGCAGGAGTACCTCAACTTCCTGCGCATCCGCGAATGGCAGGACATCTACACCCAGCTGCGCACGGTCGCCAAGCAGATGGGCATCCACCTCAACGAGGACGACGCCCCCGCCGACCGCATCCACACCTCCCTCCTCGCCGGCCTCCTGTCCCACATCGGGATGAAGGACGTGAAGGACGGCAACAAGAACGAGTACCTGGGCGCGCGCAGCGCCAAGTTCGCGATCTTCCCCGGCTCGGCGCTCTTCAAGAAGCAGCCCCGCTTCGTGATGTCCGCCGAACTCGTCGAGACCTCCCGCCTCTGGGCCCGCGTCAACGCCAAGATCGAACCCGAGTGGGTCGAGCCCCTCGCCGGGCACCTGATCAAGCGGACGTACAGCGAACCGCACTGGGAGAAGGACCAGGCGGCCGTGATGGCGTACGAGAAGGTCACGCTGTACGGCGTGCCGATCATCGCCCAGCGCAAGGTGAACTACGGCCGGATCGACGCGGAGGCCAGCCGCGAGCTGTTCATCCGGAACGCGCTGGTCGAGGGCGACTGGCGGACCCACCACAAGTTCTTCGCCGACAACCGCCGGCTCCTCAGCGAGGTCGAGGAGCTGGAGCACCGCGCCCGGCGCCGCGACATCGTGGTCGACGACGAGACCCTGTTCGACTTCTACGACCAGCGGGTGCCCGAACACGTCGTCTCCGGCGCGCACTTCGACTCCTGGTGGAAGCACAAGCGGCACGAACAACCCGACTTCCTCGACTTCGAACGCGAGATGCTCATCCGCGAGTCGGCGGAGGCGGTCACCAAGGCGGACTACCCGGACTCCTGGCGCCAGGGCCCGCTCAAGTTCAGGGTCACCTACCAGTTCGAGCCGGGTGCGGACGCCGACGGCGTCACCGTCCACGTCCCGCTCCAGGTCCTCAACCAGGTCACCGACGAGGGCTTCGACTGGCAGATCCCGGGCCTGCGGGAGGAAGTGGTCACGGAGCTCATCCGCTCCCTCCCCAAGCCGATCCGCCGCCACTACGTGCCCGCGCCGAACTTCGCGAAGCGCTTCCTGGACACCGCCGCCCCCCTCCAGGAGCCGCTCACCACCACCATGGCCCGCGAGTTGAAGCGGATGGTCGGCGTGCCCTTCACCGCCGACGACTTCGACTGGTCCAAGGTCCCCGACCATCTGCGGATCACCTTCCGGATCGTCGACGAGCGGCGCCGGAAGCTGGCCGAGGACAAGGATCTGGAGACGCTGAGGCTCCAGCTCAGGCCGAAGGCCCGCAAGGCCCTCTCGCAGGCCGCCGCGGCCACCGCGGAGCGCAGCGGCGGCGAGTCCGTCGAGCGCCAGGGCCTGACCGACTGGACCATCGGCACCCTCACCCGCGTCTTCGAGACCCGCCGCGCCGGCCAGCCGGTGAAGGCGTACCCGGCGCTCGTCGACGACGGACCGACGACGAACACGGTCTCCGTACGCCTCTTCGACACGGAGGCGGAGCAGGCCGAGGCCATGTGGAAGGGCACGCGCCGGCTCATCCTGCGCAACATCCCGGTCAATCCCGCGAAGTTCGCGTCCGAGAAGCTGACCAATGCCCAGAAGCTCGCCCTGTCAGCGAACCCGCACGGTTCCATCCAGGCCCTGTTCGACGACTGCGCGACCGCGGCCGCGGACAAGCTGATCGCCGACTTCGGGGGTCCGGCGTGGGACGAGGAGTCGTACCGCAGGCTCTACGACAAGGTGCGCGCCGACATCGTCGACACGACCGTGCGCACGGTGGGCCAGGTGCAGCAGGTCCTCGCCGCATGGCAGGCCTGTGAGCGCCGTCTGAAGGCCGTGCGCAGCCCCGCGCTGCTGGCGAACCTCCAGGACGTGCGGGGGCAGCTGGACGCCCTTGTGAAGCCCGGCTTCGTGACGGCGGCGGGGCTGAGCCGGCTGCCGCACCTCATGCGCTACCTGGTGGCCGCGGACCGGCGTCTGCAGCAGATGCCGACGAACGTCCAACGGGACACCACGCGCATGGAGAAGGTCCGGGAGATGCGGGACGAGTACGCGTGGCTCCTGGAGCAGATGCCGCAGGGCCGACCGGTCCCCGCCGCCGTCCGGGACATCCGCTGGATGATCGAGGAGCTGCGCGTCAGCTACTTCGCGCACGCGCTGGGCACGGCGTACCCCGTCTCGGACAAGCGGATCGTGAAGGCGATCGACGCGGCGGCGCCGTGACGGGCCTCGCACGTTAAGTGAGTTCGACCAGGCGGCCGCGCTCCTGTACAGTCTCTTCTCGCAGCGCAACGAAGGAATCGCGCCGCGAAACCTGGTCCTGTGGAGCAGTTTGGAGTGCTCGCCACCCTGTCAAGGTGGAGGCCGCGGGTTCAAATCCCGTCAGGACCGCAGCAAGATGAGGCCCGCATCCCGGCAAGGGACGCGGGCCTCCTTCATGACCACACCCTCGAGCCCGGGTTCTTCGGAGTCCGGGCTCTTTCGTGTGCCCCTGCGCCGCCTTGACGGCGTCACATTCGGTCGGTACTCAGAAACCAGGGCGACACGCCCGCTGGGCCCCCGGAGGTGGCGTATGGCGGCATCGGTGAGGCATGAGACGCGGGCGTTGCTTCGGGCGCACCTCGCGGCCGCGTCGTCGTACCGGCATCTGACCCGGCACTGCCCGGTCTGCCATCGGTTGCTGCGCCTCGCCCTCGCCATGGATCCCGCCCCGCACGCGACGGACGCCCCCGAGGAGTGCGTCGAGGACGAGCGTCCCGCCGGCGCATGAGTGCCTCAGAGCCCCACAACCCCAAAGCCTCAAAGCCTCAAAGCCTCAAAGCCCCACAGCCCCACAGCCCCACAGCCCCACAGCCCCACAGCCCCACAGCCCCACAGCCCCAACTCCCCTACCGCACATAGGCCAGAGGCAACAAGCACGCTGGCATGTGACGGGAGTCACCGCATGAGTTTCTGAAACAGCGGTACTTACCCATCTCCTACAACTGGTCAATTTAATATGTGCAATTGCACTCTCTCGCGGGGTCTCCTCACGGCAGCTCCGACACCCCTCCCCAGACTCCGACAAGCCCACCCACAGGCTCGCCATCGTGCGCACAAAAAAGATCGCGCTGGACCCGGCGGAGTCCAGCGCGATCGATGACGCACCCTGTCAGTCGCCCGAAGGCTCTGGGCGTGGGCCCTGTTGGGGCAGAACCCGCGTCGGTTGGAGCGTGGTTTCGGACGCCTCGGCAGGTTGGGGGATCCGCCGATTTGCCCTGTTATTGAGTTGTTCAGGCCTCGCTGCGCTGCTGCGGGATGCCCGCGAGCAGAGCGCGCACCTCAGCCTCGCGGTAGCGGCGGTGCCCGCCGAGCGTACGGATGGAAGTGAGCTTGCCGGCCTTCGCCCACCGCGTGACCGTCTTCGGGTCGACGCGGAACATCGTGGCGACCTCAGCCGGGGTCAGCAGCGGCTCGGCATCAGGGGTGCGAGCGGTCATGAGCGGCCTCCTCGGGAGAACCGAACCTTCTCGGTTCTTTCCTCTAAATTCTGCACCTTGACCCGCGTTGCCCGAAATGGCGGACGCGAGTCGAGTCGGTTATAGGACGAACGGCTTGTCCTCGGCACTACAACTACACCATCTGTCCAGCCGCGTCGGCCAAACCGATGGAATTGCCCTCCCAGGTGTTCATCAGCGACGGATGCCGATGGACCATGCCATAGCGGACAGTCACGCCACTGTGACGATCAGTCACAGGGCGATCAGGAGTCGTCAGACCCCCCAAAGCACGCAATACGTAGATTCCGCCCACAGTTGAACACACTGGGACGGACAGAGTCCTCCCCGGACTCCTTGTCCTATTTTGGCATGAGGATGGGCAAGGGACGCAAGAGCCGTGTACGTGCGCTCCATCACGCTTGTCGCATGCATCACACTCTTGACACATACGCCCAGAACGGGCCCTAGATCCCTTGTTGACGCCCCGTAAGCTACGTCACAGAACAGTACGTCAGTTCGCCGAACGCAGGTCTCGCACCGACCGCCAGCGCTCCACCAGCCGCGCGTACGCCTCGCCCGCCGCGACCCCGTCACCCAGGCGCAGCGCCTCGATACCCTCGGCCACGTCGGCCGCCGAGTGGTCGCCCTCCAGGTCACCGGTCGGCAGGGCGTGCACCAGCCCGCCGTAGTCCAGCTCGACCAGGGAGCGCGGGTGGAACTCCTCCAGCCAGCGCCCGACGTCCACCAGGCCGTCGATCAGCGGCCCCTCGTCCATGGCGTTCCGCAGCGTGCGCAGGCCCCGGGCCACCCTGCGGCGGGCCTGGACCATGGGCGTGCGGTAGCGCAGCACGGGCGGGGCCGCGTCGGTGCCCCCGGAGCCCTTGTCGTACTCCCGCTCCTCGTCCGAGACGAGGACGAACCAGTTCAGCGGCACCTGCCAGGTCGCCGTACGGATCCAGGGGCGGGCGTCCGGGTTGCCGGCCAGCCAGCGCTCGTAGTCCTGGGTCGCCTGGTGGCGCAGGACCGGCGGCAGCACGGCGTCCAGCAGCGGGGGCGCGAGCTCCTCGGCGAGGTCGCCGAGCGCCTGCCAGCCGCGCAGCCGGGTCCGCCAGGGGCAGACGTGGACCACCCCGTCGGCCTCCAGCACGAAGGCGTCCGCGCTCTCGTGCACCGGCACGGGCACGGGCGGGGTGGGCAGCAAGTCGGCAAGGGAGCGGCGGAGTTCGTCCTGGTACGAGGGGCGCTCCGGGCGGCGGGCGTAGCGCGCCCAGTGATCGCGCTCAGGCTCCGGGAAGGCCGCCAGCGGCTCGTACACGCGCAGGTACGCCGCATAGGGGACGATCACCGAGGACACCTTGGGCACGCCTGCTCCCTCCCCCGCCGCCTGCCGGGGAAAACCGCGGAACCCGCCCACAAACGCGCGGGAAAACTATGCAAATCGTCGCACGGACGTACTCCGTGCGGAGGTGATCCTGAGCACTGCTCGGTCGGCGGGGCCGAGAGGCTCTAATCTCGTGCTCACAGGCCCCGCCACCCGCACGGGACCCCGTCCGATCGCCGCTTTTTACCTCAGGAGTCACCACCGTGACCGACGTAACCGGCGCACCTGCTGATGTACTGCACACCCTGTTCCACTCGGACCAGGGCGGACATGAGCAAGTCGTGCTCTGCCAGGACCCCGCGAGCGGCCTGAAGGCCGTGATCGCCCTCCATTCGACCGCCCTCGGCCCCGCCCTCGGTGGTACCCGCTTCTACCCGTACGCGAACGAGGCCGAGGCCGTCGCCGACGCGCTCAACCTCGCGCGGGGAATGTCGTACAAGAACGCCATGGCCGGGCTGGACCACGGCGGCGGCAAGGCGGTGATCATCGGCGACCCGGAGCGGATCAAGAGCGAGGAGCTGCTGCTCGCCTACGGGCGCTTCGTGGCCTCGCTCGGTGGCCGGTACGTCACCGCCTGCGACGTCGGTACGTACGTCGCCGACATGGACGTCGTGGCCCGCGAGTGCCGCTGGACCACCGGTCGCTCCCCCGAGAACGGCGGGGCCGGCGACTCGTCCGTCCTCACCGCCTTCGGCGTCTACCAGGGCATGCGCGCCTCCGCCCAGCACCTGTGGGGCGACCCGTCGCTGCGGGGCCGCCGGGTCGGCATCGCAGGCGTCGGCAAGGTCGGCCACCACCTGGTGGAGCACCTGATGGCGGAGGGCGCCGAGGTCTACGTCACGGACGTGCGCGAGGACGCCGTGCGCCGCGTCACCGAGCGGCACGCGAGCGTCACGGCGGTCGCCGACACCGACGCGCTGATCCGCGTCGACGGCCTCGACATCTACGCTCCCTGCGCGCTCGGCGGGGCGCTGAACGACTACTCCGTGCCGGTGCTGACCGCGCGGGTGGTGTGCGGTGCGGCCAACAACCAGCTGGCCCATCCGGGTGTCGAGAAGGACCTGGCCGACCGCGGGATCCTCTACGCGCCCGACTACGTGGTGAACGCCGGCGGCGTCATCCAGGTCGCCGACGAGCTCCACGGCTTCGACTTCGACCGGTGCAAGGCGAAGGCGGCGAAGATCTACGACACCACGCTGGCCATATTCGCACGTGCGAAGGCCGATGGGATTCCGCCGGCCGCCGCGGCCGACCGGATCGCCGAGCAGCGGATGGCGGAGGCTCGCGCGGCGCGCGGATGGTGACGTTCCGCAGGCCTCATCCGAGGGTTTGAGCGGTACCTGCCGGTGGACAGTTGGAGAGAACTCTCACTTCGACCGGCGGGTCGTCCGCCGATAAGTGGTTAAAATCGCCACTGACCAGCGAGGACAGGGCGCCTCAAAGGTTGTGGGCACACGCGCGTGCTGCGGGCGACGTACCGTATGGGCGCGGGCTCAGGTACCGTGGAAGCCCTACGGACCGGTCTCTCCACGGAGAGCCCGTGCCGGATCATGAACGCGTGTCAAGACTCTGGGGCCGTCGAGCCCCGTCGTTGAGGGGGTCGAGCCATGGGGCGCGGCCGGGCCAAGGCCAAGCAGACGAAGGTCGCCCGCCAGCTGAAGTACAACAGCGGTGGGACAGATCTCTCACGCCTGGCCGAGGAGCTGGGCGCATCGACTGCGAATACGTCACCGAGTACGACGAGTACGAACGGTGACCGTTTCGAGGACGATGAGCAAGACGACGACCTGTACGCACGGTACGCCGACCTCTATGAGGACGACGACGAGGACGAGGAAGGCCAGTCCTCACATCGTCGCGGCGCTTGACCTTGCACTGAGCACCCACCCGGTCGGTGACCCCTGGTCACCGACCGGGTTCTGTGCTGCCCGCACGGAGCTCAGCTGTCGTAGTCACCGACGAGGGCCGCGCCCGTGGTGTGCTCGCCACGGTCCGTGATCTCGCCGGCGACCCATGCCTCGACCCCGCGGTCGGCCAGGGTCGCCAGTGCCACCTCGGTGGACTCCTCCGGGACGACCGCGATCATGCCGACGCCCATGTTGAGGGTCTTCTCCAGCTCCAGGCGCTCGACGTCACCCGTCCTGCCGACGAGGTCGAAGACCGGCGCCGGGGTCCAGGTGGAGCGGTCCACGATCGCGTGCAGGCCGTCCGGGACGACACGGGCCAGGTTGGCCGCGAGGCCGCCGCCGGTGATGTGGCTGTAGGCGTGCACCTCGGTGGTGCGGGTGAGGGCGAGGCAGTCCAGCGAGTAGATCTTCGTCGGCTCCAGCAGCTCCTCCCCGAGGGTGCGGCCGAGGTCGTCGATGTGGGCGTCGAGGGACAGGCCCGCCTGGTTCAGCAGGACATGCCGGACCAGCGAGTACCCGTTCGAGTGAAGACCGGAGGACGCCATGGCGATGACGGCGTCACCCGTTCGGATGCGATCCGCGCCGAGCAGCCGGTCGGCCTCCACCACGCCCGTACCGGCGCCGGCGACGTCGAAGTCGTCCTCGCCCAGCAGCCCGGGGTGCTCGGCCGTCTCGCCGCCCACCAGGGCGCAGCCGGCCAGCACACAGCCTTCGGCGATGCCCTTCACGATGGCGGCGACCCGCTCGGGGTGGACCTTGCCGACGCAGATGTAGTCGGTCATGAACAGCGGCTCGGCGCCGCACACCACGATGTCGTCCATGACCATCGCGACCAGGTCGTGGCCGATCGTGTCGTACACACCCATCCGGCGGGCGACATCGACCTTGGTGCCCACGCCGTCCGTGGCGGAGGCGAGGAGCGGGCGCTCGTAGCGCTTGAGGGCGGAGGCGTCGAAGAGGCCGGCGAAGCCGCCGAGGCCGCCGAGGACCTCGGGGCGCTGCGTCTTCTTCACCCACTCCTTCATCAGCTCGACCGCGCGGTCGCCCGCCTCGATGTCGACACCGGCAGCCGCGTAGGAAGCACCGGAATCAGGACCCGTCGCCGGAGGCGACTGATTGTCTGCAGCAGACATTGCCTGGGATCTTTCGGGTTGGTGATACGAGGCTTGAGTGCCTACGGACGGCGGATCGCGTCGGCCGCGGCCGTGGCCGCCGGACCGGCCGCCAGCTCGGTCTCCAGAAGCTGCTTGCCCAGCAGCTCGGGGTCCGGGAGCTCCATCGGGTACTCGCCGTCGAAGCAGGCGCGGCAGAGGTTCGGCTTGGCGATGGTGGTCGCCTCGATCATGCCGTCGATGGAGATGTAGGACAGCGAGTCGGCGCCGAGCGAGGTGCCGATCTCCTCGATCGACATGCCGTTGGCGATCAGCTCGGCGCGGGTGGCGAAGTCGATGCCGAAGAAGCAGGGCCACTTCACGGGCGGCGAGGAGATCCGGATGTGGACCTCGGCCGCGCCGGCCTCGCGGAGCATGCGGACCAGGGCGCGCTGGGTGTTGCCGCGGACGATCGAGTCGTCGACGACGACCAGCCGCTTGCCCTTGATGACTTCCTTGAGCGGGTTCAGCTTCAGCCGGATACCGAGCTGGCGGATCGTCTGGGAGGGCTGGATGAACGTACGTCCGACGTACGCGTTCTTCACCAGACCCGCACCGAAGGGGATGCCGGAGGCCTCGGCGTAGCCGATGGCGGCCGGGGTGCCGGATTCCGGGGTCGCTATGACCAGGTCGGCCTCGACGGGGGCCTCCTTGGCGAGGCGGCGGCCCATCTCGACCCTGCTCAGGTACACGTTCCGGCCGGCGATGTCGGTGTCGGGGCGGGCCAGGTACACGTACTCGAAGATGCAGCCCTTGGGCTTCGCTTCCGCGAATCGGGAGGTGCGCAGGCCGTTCTCGTCGATGGCGAGGAACTCACCCGGCTCGACCTCGCGCACGAAGCTGGCGCCGACGATGTCGAGGGCGGCGCTCTCGGACGCCACGACCCAGCCGCGCTCCAGGCGGCCCAGGACCAGCGGGCGGATGCCCTGCGGGTCGCGGGCGGCGTACAGCGTGTGCTCGTCCATGAAGACGAGGCTGAAGGCTCCCCTGACCTGCGGCAGGACGACCGGGGCGGATTCCTCGACGGTCAGCGGCTTGCCGTCGGCGTCGACCTGCGCGGCCAGCAGGGCCGTCAGCAGGTCCGTGTCGTTGGTCGCGGCCACCCGGGTGGTACGGCCGTCCTGCTTGGGCAGTTCGGCGACCATCTCGGCGAGCTTGGCCGTGTTGACCAGGTTGCCGTTGTGGCCGAGCGCGATGGAGCCGTGCGCGGTCGCGCGGAACGTCGGCTGGGCGTTCTCCCACACCGAGGCACCGGTGGTGGAGTAGCGGGCGTGACCGACCGCGATGTGGCCCTGCAGGGAACCGAGCGACGTCTCGTCGAAGACCTGGGAGACCAGGCCCATGTCCTTGAAGACGAGGATCTGGGAGCCGTTGCTGACCGCGATTCCCGCGGATTCCTGGCCCCGATGCTGGAGGGCGTAGAGCCCGAAGTACGTGAGCTTTGCGACCTCTTCACCCGGAGCCCAGACACCGAAGACGCCGCATGCGTCCTGGGGGCCCTTCTCGCCGGGAAGCAGATCGTGATTGAGTCGACCGTCACCACGTGGCACGCCACCGAGTGTAGGCGAGGTCGCGCACTGGTCCGAATTGGGGATACCGGGCGGTAACGGATCACTTCCCGGCGACGGCCGTGACCGTCTCGCCGTTTTCGCTGGTCAGCGTCAGGCTGTGGTGTTCCAGACGGTAGGCCACCGTGCCGTCGAAGAGGCGCAGGAGGCGCTTTTCGGTCGCCATGAGTGAGGCTTCGCACATCATGCGGGTGGTGGAGGCGGGGCCGAGCGTGATGCTGCCGTCGCGGACGGTGGCCTCGGCGGTCACCTTGTTGCAGGTGAGCCGGCCGCCGACCTGGCCGGTGGCCTTGTCGAAGGTGAGGTGCGCCTTGCCCTCGGCGCCCTTGGGGAGGGACTCCGCGGTGCCGTCGGGGCCGCCCTTGCCGAGGGAGGTGACCGTCCACTTCGTGCCGTACAGCGGGGCTGACTGCTCCTCCGTCAGGCGGACGGTGTCGCCGGCGTCCGTGGTGAGGGTCAGACGACCGCCGCCGACCTCGGTCTTCAGGGACCCGTCGGCGAGGGTGCGGGCGAGGTTCTCCTCGAAGGTCATGGGCTTCTCCTCGCAGGCCATCTCGGTCGTCGTGGCGTCGGCGAACCGGACACGGTCGCCGTCGAAGGAGGCCTGCGCGCTGAAGTGGTTGCAGCCGTAGTTGCCCTGGGCCTTGCCGCTGTCGTCGATCGTGACGTGCGCGTCGGCGGGGGCGTCGTGCTCCTTGCCGTCGACGGTGACGCTGTCGACGCTCCAGTGGACGCCCGTGACGGGCTTCGAGGCGTCGGCCGTCGTGCTTCCCGCCTGCTCACTGCCACAGGCGACGGCGAGCGGGAGGAGGGCGAGGGCCGCGGTGAGGGTGATGTGCTGCTTCTGCCTGGACATGCCGATTCGACGGGGCGGGTGGGGTGATCGGTTCCCCTCTCAGGCCATCAGAGGGAGGAGTTTCCCCAGATCGGCCCGTTCCCCGCTGGCGCTCACCTTGGCCTCGGCGACGGCGTTCGGCCAGGTGAGGCGTCCGGTCGCGAGCCGGATCCAGGTCAGCGGGGCCGTCTCGACGACGTTGGGCGGGGTGCCACGCGTGTGCCGCGGCCCCTCGACACACTGCACCACGGCGTACGGCGGGATCCGCACCTCGGTCGAACCGCCGGGGGCCTTCGCGGCGAGCGCGTCGGTGAGGAGCCGGGTGGCCGCGGCGAGGGCCTGCCGGTCGTAGGGGATCTCGAGGCCCGGCACGGCGGCGTTCAGGTCGTCGGTGTGGACGACCAGCTCGACGGTGCGGGTGACGACGTAGTCGGCCAGCGGGAGCGCGCCGGCGCTGGTGGGAAGCAGACGGGTGCCCGGGTGCGCGTCGAGGTCGGCGGTGAAACGCCGCTCGACGTCGGCGAGGTGGGCGTCCAGGTCGGGATGCCGCTCGGCGAGGCTCCGGGCGGTGCGGGCGATGGCCGGTGCGTCGGCGGCGATGGCGGACGGCCAGTCGAGCAACTGCGCGTCCTGCCGCACGGGCTCGGCTTCGCCGAGCAGCCGGCTCACGGCCGCGAGCGCCATCCCGATGTGCGCGACGAGGTCCCGCACGGCCCAGTCCCCCAGCCGCGTGGGCAACCCGAGCTGTTCGTCCGTGAGCCCCCGGACGGCCCCGCGGACGGCTCCGAACTGAGCAAGCACGGCGGCGCGGGTCCTGACGGGGTCGTAGTTGCGGGCGCGTTTCCTGGCCGGTGACATGAGCGTGAGCCTACGGCCGGGCGCACCGGGACGGGCGCACCGGGACGGGCGCCGGGACCACGAAGGCCCCGCCCGACACCGGGCAGGGCCTTCGCCGTGGGACGACCGGCTACGCGAGCAGGGCCGGGATCGTGGCCTCGTGGGACTCGCGGAGCTCCTCCAGGGTGAGGGTGAACTCGCCCTGGAGGTCGATCGTGGTGCCGTCGACGACTCCGACGCGGGTGGCCGGGAGGGCGCGGGCGCCGCACATGTCGGTGAAGCGGAGTTCCTCGGAGCGGGGGACGGCGACGATCGCGCGGCCCGCGGACTCGGAGAACAGGAACGTGAAGGCGTCCAGGCCGTCGGGGACCACCAGGCGGGCGCCCTTGCCGCCGAGCAGTGCGGACTCGACGACCGCCTGGATCAGGCCGCCGTCCGACAAGTCGTGCGCGGCGTCGATCATGCCGTCGCGGGAGGCGGAGATCAGGATCTCGGCCAGCAGACGCTCGCGCTCCAGATCGACCTCGGGCGGCAGACCGCCGAGGTGGTCGTGGACGACCTGGGACCAGGCCGAGCCGCCGAACTCCTCACGGGTGTCGCCGAGGAGGTAGAGCAGGTGCCCCTCCTCCTGGAAGCCGACCGGGGTGCGGCGGGCCACGTCGTCGATCACGCCGAGGACGGCGACGACCGGCGTCGGGTGGATCGCCGCCTCGCCCGTCTGGTTGTAGAGGGAGACGTTGCCGCCGGTCACGGGCGTGCCCAGCTGCTGGCAGGCGTCCGCCAGACCCCGAACCGCCTCCGCGAACTGCCACATCACCGCCGGGTCCTCGGGGGAGCCGAAGTTCAGGCAGTCGGAGACGGCGAGCGGCTTCGCGCCGGTCGTGGCCACGTTCCGGTAGGCCTCCGCGAGGGCCAGCTGCGCGCCCTTGTACGGGTCGAGCTTGGCGTAGCGGCCGTTGCCGTCCGTCGCGATGGCGACGCCGAGGCCGGTCTCCTCGTCGATCCGGATCATGCCGGAGTCCTCGGGCTGGGCGAGCACCGTGTTGCCCTGGACGAAGTGGTCGTACTGGGACGTGATCCACTTCTTCGACGCCTGGTTGGGGGACGCCACCAGCTGGAGGACCTGGTCCTTCAGGTCCTCGCTCGAAGCCGGCCGCGGCAGCTTGTTCGCGTCGTCCGCCTGGAGCGCGTCCTGCCAGGACGGGCGGGCGTACGGACGCTCGTACACCGGGCCGTCGTGGGCGACGGTCCGCGGGTCGACGTCGACGATCTTCTCGCCGTGCCAGTAGATCTCCAGGCGGTCGCCGTCGGTCACCTCACCGATGACCGTGGCGATGACGTCCCACTTCTCGCAGATCTCCAGGAAGCGGTCGACCTTGGCCGGCTCGACGACCGCGCACATCCGCTCCTGCGACTCGCTCATCAGGATCTCCTCGGGGGAGAGCGTCGAGTCGCGCAGGGGTACGTCGTCGAGGACGACCGTCATGCCGCCGGATCCGTTGGACGCCAGCTCGGACGTCGCGCAGGACAGGCCCGCCGCGCCGAGGTCCTGGATGCCGACGACCAGCTTCTCGGCGAACGCCTCCAGGGTGCACTCGATGAGGAGCTTCTCCTGGAACGGGTCGCCCACCTGGACGGCGGGGCGCTTGGAGGGCTTCGCGTCGTCGAAGGTCTCCGAGGCCAGGATCGACGCGCCACCGATGCCGTCGCCGCCGGTCCGGGCGCCGTACAGGATGACCTTGTTGCCCGCGCCGGACGCCTTCGCGAGGTGGATGTCCTCGTGCCGCATCACGCCGATGGCTCCGGCGTTGACCAGCGGGTTGCCCTGGTAGCAGGAGTCGAAGACGACCTCGCCGCCGATGTTGGGCAGGCCCAGGCAGTTGCCGTAGCCGCCGATGCCGGCGACGACGCCGGGCAGGACGCGCTTGGTGTCGGGGTGGTCGGCCGCGCCGAAGCGCAGTGGGTCGACCACCGCGACCGGGCGGGCGCCCATCGCGATGATGTCGCGGACGATGCCGCCGACACCGGTGGCCGCGCCCTGGTAGGGCTCGACGTACGACGGGTGGTTGTGCGACTCGACCTTGAAGGTGACCGCGTAGCCCAGGCCGACGTCCACGACACCGGCGTTCTCGCCGATGCCGACCAGCAGCGCGTCGCTCTGCGGCGCCTTCTCGCCGAACTGGCGGAGGTGGACCTTGGAGGACTTGTAGCTGCAGTGCTCGGACCACATCACCGAGTACATGGCGAGTTCCGCGCCGGTCGGGCGGCGACCGAGGATCTCCACCACCCGCTCGTACTCGTCCTTCTTCAGGCCGAGTTCGGCCCAGGGCAGCTCGACGTCGGGGGTCGCGGTCGCGTGCTCGACCGTGTCCAGAGGCGTCCTGCTCATGCGTTGACCAGCTTCTTGAGGATCGAGGTGAAGAAGGGCAGACCGTCGGTGCGGCCGGTGCCGATGAGGGACTCGACGGCGTGCTCCGGGTGCGGCATGAGGCCTACGACGTTCCCGGCCGCGTTGCTGACGCCGGCGATGTCGCGCTGCGAACCGTTGGGGTTGACGTCCAGGTAGCGGAAGGCGACCCGGCCCTCGGCCTCCAGCTCGTCGAGCGTGCGCTCGTCGGCGACGTACTGCCCGTCGATGTTCTTCAGCGGGATGTGGATCTCCTGGCCCGCGCTGTAGTCACTGGTCCAGGCGGTCCGGTCGTTCTCCACCCGCAGCTTCTGGTCGCGGCAGATGAAGTGCAGGTGGTTGTTGCGCAGCATCGTGCCGGGCAGCAGATGGGCCTCGGTCAGGATCTGGAAGCCGTTGCAGATGCCGAGGACCGGCAGTCCGGACTTCGCCTGCTCGATGAGGGGCTCCATCACTGGCGAGAAGCGGGCGATGGCGCCGGCGCGCAGATAGTCGCCGTAGGAGAATCCTCCGCACAGCACCACGGCGTCGACCTGCTTGAGGTCCTTGTCCTTGTGCCAGAGGGCGACGGGTTCGGCGCCGGCGATACGGATCGCGCGCTGGGTGTCCCGGTCGTCGAGGCTGCCCGGAAAAGTGACGACGCCAATACGAGCGGTCACTTGGCGGCCTCCGCGACTTCCTCCACCTTGACGGTGAAGTCCTCGATCACGGTGTTGGCGAGGAAGGATTCCGCGAGCTCGTGGATGCGGGCGAGCGCGGCCTCGTCGACCGGTCCGTCCACTTCCAGTTCGAATCGCTTTCCCTGACGTACGTCGGAGATCCCGTCGAAACCGAGGCGCGGCAGTGCGCGCTGCACCGCCTGGCCCTGGGGGTCGAGGATCTCCGGCTTGAGCATGACGTCGACTACGACGCGTGCCACTGGCACTCCCGGTGTGTGGTGCTGAGCAGGTCCCTTCAGACTACCCGCACAAAATTTCTACGCGGGTAGAGTTGTAGGAAGCTACGGATCGATGGTCACGGTCATGCATCGACAGCGCGCGTTCACGAAAAGTTCCGGGAAAGATGCGAGATCCACCCGCGAGAGCTATTGCGTCGGGACACGCGGAGAGATTTAGTCGGGCTTCACAATGCTTTGCCGGGCACTGTACAAATGAATTGGCAAAAGCCGACACTCGGCATGTCGTCGCAGCTGAGCTGGATAGACGTGCCGTACGAAGGGACCGATATTCGTGGCGCAGAAGGTCGTGGTCACGCTCTTTGACGACATCGACGGCTCGGAAGCGGCGGAAACGATCGCCTTCGGACTCGACGGCAAGTCGTACGAGATCGACCTGAATGAAGCCAATGCCAAGAAACTGCGTAAGGCGCTCGCGCCCTACGTGGACGCCGGCCGCAAGCGGTCGAGGTCGGGCAAGGCCTACCGGCAGACAGAGGTCGCCCCCGATCCGGCGGCCGTACGGGCCTGGGCGCAGGCCAACAAGATGGACGTACCCGCGCGGGGCCGTATCCCCAAGAAGGTCTACGAGGCGTTCACCGCGGCGCAGTGAATCCGGCCGCCCGAACCGACTCCGTGGGCCGGGCTCCGACGGGCGTTCAGCCGCCCCTCGGAGCAACCGACTTGCACAGCACCCCAGGTGATCAGCTAGAGTCTGGAGCACGCCGACGGGCGGGGCGGAAAAACCCCAGCTCACGGAGTACATGCGGGTGTAGTTCAGTAGTAGAACATCCCCCTTCCAGGGGGAAGGCGCAGTGTGCGATTCCTGTCACCCGCTCTGCACAGCCGTCCGGACCACTCTTGTGGATCAGGTAGGCTGGTGCTCGCACCGATCGGTGAAAGCTGGTCGGCGGCAATGCGGACGTAGCTCAGTTGGTAGAGCGCAACCTTGCCAAGGTTGAGGTCGCGAGTTCGAGCCTCGTCGTCCGCTCTCTTTCCGAAGGCCCCGGTCAATGACCGGGGCCTTCGGCGTATGTGCGTGAGCCCGTGCCCTGCCCAGGGACCGGCCGTCTGACATTTGTCATGACCAGTGATGACACCGCGCACTGCTTCCGGGCATTCCGCGCCGGGATGCTGAAGCCATGAACACGAACGAGCACGAGCACGTGATTGAGGTCACGGATCTGAGCCGTGTCTACGGGGGCGGGTTCGAGGCGGTACGCGGGATCACGTTCCACGTGAAACATGCCGAGGTCTTCGCGCTGCTGGGCACCAACGGGGCGGGCAAGACGTCGACCGTCGAACTGCTGGAAGGCCTCGCGGCACCGTCCGGGGGCCGGGTCCGGGTGCTGGGGCACGACCCCTACGCCGAGCGCGCCGCCGTACGGCCGCGGACCGGAGTGATGTTGCAGGAGGGCGGCTTCCCCTCCGAGCTGACCGTCGCGGAGACCGTCCGGATGTGGGCCGGCTGTACGAGCGGGGCGCGGCCCGTGGGCGAGGCGCTGGAGCTGGTCGGGCTCGGTCGGCGGCCCGACGTCCGCGTGAAGCAACTGTCCGGGGGTGAACGGCGGCGGCTCGACCTGGCGCTGGCCCTGCTCGGCGAACCCGAGGTGCTGTTCCTGGACGAGCCGACGACCGGACTGGACGCCGAAGGGCGGCGGGACACCTGGGAGTTGGTTCGGGAGCTGCGGGACGCCGGGACGACGGTGCTGCTGACCACGCACTACCTGGAAGAGGCCGAGGGCCTCGCCGACCGGCTGGCGATCCTGCACCAGGGGCAGATCGCGGAAACCGGGACCCCGGCCGAGGTGACGGCGACCCAGCCGGCCCGGATCTCCTTCGAGCTGCCCGAGTCCTATTTCCTCGGAGACCTGCCGGCCCTCGGCGAGCTGGGGGTCGTCGGGCACGAGACGGACGGGCGGTCGGTGCGGCTGCGCACGCACCAGGTGCAGCGGACGGCCACCGAGCTGCTGGTGTGGGCCCGGGGCGCCGGAGTCGAGCTTCGCGGGCTTGATGTGCGATCGGCCTCACTGGAGGAGGCGTTTCTGCGGATCGCCGGGCAGGCTTCGGCCGCCGCGGCGGAGAAGGAAGGAGTGGCTGCCTAATGCTGAAGTCAAGCCACGAGACGCAGTTGGGGCCGGTTCTCGAAGGGACGGCGGTCGCGGAGGATGGCGTAGAGGACGTTCACGCGGCGTCGCGCCAGGGCGATGAGGGCCTGGTGGTGCCGCTTTCCCTCGTTCCGC
>NZ_JBHWJQ010000054.1:0-45962 GCF_042731435.1 Streptomyces sp. NPDC059861
CTACGGTGGGACACGAAGACCTCCTGTGCGGTGCAGTCCTAGACAGCTCCACCACACCGGAGGTCTTCGCCGTTAAGCAACCCGAGCACCAAGCGCTAACAACGCTCGTGATCAATACACCTAGGGCCTGCCGGGTTCGGCCGGCTGGAGCGTCTCCTCGCGGATGCGGGCGCAGGTCTGGATCAGGAGCCGGGAGACGTGCATCTGGGAGATGCCCAGCCGCTCGGCGATCTGGCTCTGGGTCCGGTCCTCGAAGAAGCGCAGATAGAGGAGGGCGCGCTCACGCTGGGGCAGCCGCCGGACCGCGCCCTTGACGCTCTCACGGTCGACGACGAGCTCAAAGCCGTGTTCGGGTTCGCCCAGCAGGTCCGTCAGGCTCGGCCCGCCGTCGTCGGTGTCGGCGTCGCCGTTCGCCGCGTCCAGGGACAGGGCGCTGTAGCTCTCCAGGGCGGCCATGCCTTCGCGGACCTGCTCCTCGCCGAGGCCGGTGCGGTCCGCGAGCTGGGTGACGGTGGGCCGCCGGCTGCCCGGGACGTGGGCCAGCTCGGCATAGGCGGCCCGGACCGTGTTGCGCAGCTCCTGGACGCGGCGGGGCACGCGCACGTCCCACATCCGGTCCCGGAAGTGGCGGCGCAGCTCGCCCCTGATGGTCGGTATCGCGAACGGCTCGAAGGGTCCCCGGTCCGGATCGAACCGGCGGATCGCCTTGAGCAGCCCCAGCGCGGCGACCTGCCGCAGGTCCTCGATGCTCTCCCCCTTGTCGCGGAAGCGCCAGGCGATCCGGTGGGCCATCGGCAGCCACGCCCGCAGCAGGTCCTCCTGCACCCGGCTCTGCTCCGGCCCGGCGGGCAGTGCGGTGAGACGGCGGAAGGCGGCCGCGGTGTCGGGGGCGTCGCGGACCGGACGGGTGGCGGTCGCGTTCGGGGCCGTGGTGGCGGTTTCGGTCGGGGCGTGCGTGGCGACGGTCGGCATCGTGGTTCCTCGAAGCCTTTCGGTCGGGTGAGCGGTTGTTCCTACCGACGGTCTTTGCCCATGACCCCCTTGCCCCTATTCGGGACTTTGGTCCCTAATCGCATGAAATCTCACCGGGCGGGCCCACTGCGGCGGTGTGAGACTGCTGAACGACATGGCCCCACCGCGGGCGCGGCGACGACGAGGGGCGACGAGGTGACGACGGCGGACACCGGTGACGGCCGGCTGGAGGAGTTCCTCGCCGCTCCCGACAGCTCCGCCCTGGATCTGTCCACCGCGGTGGCCCGCTGCTCCAAGGCCCTGGGCCTGCAGCACTCCGTGGTCTATCTCGCCGACCTCCAGCAGCGCCAGCTCGTCCCGCTGACCGACGTCACCTCCGCGCTGCCGATCGACGGCTCCCTCGCGGGCTGGACGTACCGCACCCAGTCCCTGCGGGTGGAGGAGTCGGAGACGGGCGGCATGACGGCCTGGCTCCCGCTGCTCGACGGCGCCGAGCGGCTCGGCGTGCTCGCGGTGCACAGCCCGTCGCTCAGCCCCCTCTCCCTGCGCCGCAGCCGGGCCCTCGCCACGCTGCTGGCCATGATGATCACGTCCAAGCGGGCGTACAAGGAGTCCTTCGTACGGCGGACCCGCACCGAACCGATGCGGCTGCCCGCCGAGATGCTGCGCGCCTTTCTGCCGCCTCGCACGATCGGCACCGCGCACGTCGTCTCCACGGCCGTCCTGGAACCCGCCTACGAGCTCGGCGGCGACTCCTTCGACCACGCCCTCACCGAGACCACGCTGCACGCCGCCGTCCTCGACGCGATGGGGCACAACCTGGCCTCGGGGCTGACCACGGCCGTGTCGCTGGCCGCCTGCCGCAACGCGCGCCGTACCGGTGCCGATCTGCCGGAGCTGGTGCAGAGCGTGGACGACGCCCTGGCCGAGTGGCTGCCGGACCAGTTCTGCACGGGCGTGCTCGCCCAGCTGGACCTGGCGAGCGGTGTGCTGCGCTGGAGCAACTGCGGGCATCCGACACCCCTGCTGATCCGGGACCAGCGGCTGCTCGTCGACGCGATGGTGCGGGAGCCCGATCCGCCGATGGGTCTGCCGTCGCTGCTGACCGCGCGGTCGCGGCAGGTGCACGAGATCGCGCTCCAGCCCGGCGACCGGGTGCTGCTGTACACCGACGGGGTGACCGAGGCGCGGACCCGGGACGGCGACCAGTTCGGCCTGGAGCGGTTCGCCGACTACGTCATCCGGGCCACCGCCGCCGGCGAACTGGCGCCGGAGACCCTGCGCAAGCTGATCCACTCGATCCTCGACGCCCAGCCGGACCGGCTCCGGGACGACGCGACGATCCTGCTGGTCGAGTGGTGGCCGCCGTCCCGCTGAACGGTCACTTCAGCAGCCGGGACAGCCTGCGGTCGGCCAGCGGCTTGCCGCCGGTCTGGCAGGTCGGGCAGTACTGGAGCGAGGAGTCGCTGAAGGAGACCTCGCGGATGGTGTCGCCGCACACCGGGCAGGCCTCGCCGGTCCGGCCGTGCACCCGCAGGCCGCTCTTCTTCTCGGCCTTGAGCCGGCCGGCCGCGACGCCCCGCGAACGCTCGACGGCCTCCGTGAGCGTGGTGCGCAGGGCCTCGTACAGTCTTCGGGTCTCCTCGGGGGTGAGGGACGTGGCCAGTTTGAAGGGGGACATCTTCGCGGCGTGCAGGATCTCGTCGCTGTAGGCGTTGCCCACGCCGGCGATGAGGCTCTGGTCGCGCAGGGCACCCTTGAGCCGGCGGCGCTCGCCCTGGAGGAGGGCGGTGAAGCGGGCCTCGTCGAAGTCGTCGGCGAGCGGGTCGGGGCCGAGCCGGGCCACGCCGGGCACCTCCTGCGGATCCCCCACGACGTACACCGCGAGCCGCTTCTGCGTGCCGGCCTCGGTGAGGTCGAAGCCCGCGCCGGTCTCCAGGGCCACGCGCAGCGCCAGCGGGCCCTTGCCGGGACGGGGCGGGCCGTCGGGGAGGCGGTCCTTCCAGTGCAGCCAGCCCGCGCGGGCCAGGTGGGTGACCAGGTGTGGGCCGCCGTCCGTCTCGACGTCCAGGAACTTGCCGTACCGGCGCACGGCCGTGACCTCGTGGCCCTCGACGGCCGACAGGGGTGGTGCGTACGTCTTCAGCACGCTGATCGCGACCGGCAGGACGCGCACGATCTCGTGACCGACCAGGTTGTCGGTCAGGAAGTCCTTGAGCGCTTCGACCTCGGGCAGTTCCGGCATACGTCCAGAGTGCCATCCGGGACCGACACCGCCAGGTGTCCGGCGGCGGCCGAGGGGCGAACGGTACCCGGCGTTCAGTCCCGCTCCGGCACGACGAACTCGCACCACACGCACTTGCCGCCGCCCCGTGCCTCCACCCCCCACACGTCGGTGAGCACGTGGACGAGGAGCAGGCCGCGGCCGGAGACGCCGGAGTCGCCCGCGTCACGGCGGCGGGGCAGGGCGCTGGAGGAGTCCTCGACCTCGACGCGCAGCCGCCGGTCGGTGTCGGAGACGACCCGCAGGGTGACGATCGCGGCGCCCTCGGTGTGCATCAGGGCGTTGGTGATCAGCTCGTCGGCGACGAGTTCGACCTCGTCGGAGCGGTCGGTGGCGCCCCATGCGCGCACGGCGGCGTGGATCATGTGCCGGGCCTGGCTCAGGGCCTCCGGGTCGCCGGGCGCGACGTGCTGCTGGAGACGGCCGCCGCTCTGCGGGGCGTCCGCGCCGCGCCGGCGCAGCAGGAGCAGCGCCACGTCGTCGTCGCCGCCGCGATCCTCGGCCACGTCGATGAGCAGATCGGCGAGTTTCCACACGTCCTGCGGGCCGGAGGCGACGAGCGCGGTGAGGATCTGCACGCCGTCGTCGAGGTCCGCGCCGGGCTGTTCGACCAGGCCGTCGGTACACAGGATCAGCGTGTGCCCGGGGTCGAGTTCGATGGTGCCGACCGGATAGGCGAGCTGCCCGAACTCGGCGGACAGGCCGAGCGGCAGGCCACCCTGGACGGGGGCGCGGCGGCAGCTGCCGTCGGGGGCCCGGATCAGGGGGTCGATGTGGCCGGCCCGGACCACCTGGACGACTCCGGTCGCGAGGTCGGCCTCGGCGTAGAGGCAGGTCGCGAAGCGGTCGGTGTCCAGCTCGTGCAGGAAGACGGAGGCCCGGGCCATCACCGTGGCCGGTGTGTGGCCCTCGGCGGCGTACGCGCGCAGGACGATGCGCAGCTGGCCCATCACGGCGGCGGCGTGCGTGTCGTGGCCCTGGACGTCGCCGATGACCGCGCCGACCCGGCCGCCGGGCAGCGGGATCAGGTCGTACCAGTCGCCGCCGATGTCCCGGCCGAGCGAGGCCGACCGGTAGCGGACGGCGACGTCGGCGCCCCGCACGCTCGGGATGGTGCGCGGCAGCATGGCCTGCTGAAGGCCGCTCGCGAGGTCCTTCTCCTGCTCGTAGAACATCGCGCGTTGCAGGCTCTGGGCGATGCTGCTGCCGAGGGCGACCAGGAGGTTGCGCTCCTCGGACGTGAAGCCGCGCCGGTCGCCGTAGAGCAGGCCGATCGCGCCGATGGGACGGGCCTGGACGATGAGCGGCAGATACGCGGCCGAGGTGATGTCGAGGTCCGTGATGTGCGGCCACAGGATCGGGTAGCTCTCGGCGAAATCCTCGGGGGACTCGATGAACCGGGGGCCGAGCGTGCGCACGACCTCGCTCATGGGGTACTGCTCGTCGACCCGGGTGACGAGCGTGCCCGGCACGAAGCTGCCCTCGGGGCCCTCGGCGACCAGCCGGATGCGCCCGGCCTCGACCAGGCCCATGACCAGGCTGGTCGCGCCCAGATGGGTGACTCCGTGGGTGTCCTTGAGGACGTCGATGACGTCCTGGACGGTCCGGGCGTTGGCGAGGGCGGCCGTGATGAACTGCACGACGTTGGTCTCGTCGCGGCGGGCGGCGAGGTTCCAGGCGGTCTGGTCGCGGCGCGCCGCGTACTCGTTGAGCTCGGGGGTGGCGTCGCGGACGATGCCGATGATCCGGCGCGGCCGGCCGGTCTCGTCGCGGCGGATGTAGCCCTGGGTGTGGGTCCAGCGCAGGGTGCCGTCGCGGCGGCGGAGGCGGAAGTAGGCGCCGTAGTTCTCGCTGCCGTCCTTGAAGGCCTGGGCCACCAGGCTGTCCAGCCGCCGGCCCTCGGCCGGCGGGACCCGGATGCTCAGGGTCTCCGGGCGGCCGTCGTACTCCTCGGGGCGCACGTCGAAGACCTCGTGGGCCTGGGCGTCCATGTGGAACAGACCGCTGTCCAGGTCCCAGTCGAAGCTGCCCATCTGGTTGAGCGCCAGGATCGGGTCCGGGTGGGCGGGCCAGTCGTCCGGGAGTGACAGGGCGCTCGCTCCCCGATCAACCATGCGCCCACCTTGCCAGGATTCGACCGATTCTTCGACCGGATCAGCACGGTGCTCCGGCTGGAGCATCTAGGTGCGCTTCAGCCCGAGAAGACGTCCGTCATGCTGCCGAAGATACTGTCGGCGCTCTCCGGCGCGTCCGCGTCGCCGGATCCGCCCTTGTCACCGGTTGTCCCTCTGTCAGCGGATGTTCCCCTGTCACCGGACGCACCCGTGTCACCGAGCCCGTCCGGGTCGGCCGGTTCTCCCATGTCGCCGAGGCCGCCGAGATCACCGAGTCCGCCCACGTCACCGACGTCGCCCAAGTCGTCGCTGACGTCCGGGTCGTCCGGGATGAGGCCGCCGCCGTCGGGCACGTCCGGAATCTCCGGGACGGTCAGGGGGCCGATCTCCTCCGAGAGGTCCTGGGGCCCGGCCGGCTCCTGCGGCAGCGCTCCGCCGGGCAGCTCGGGGGCGCCGCCGGGCTCCTGCGGCAGGAGCGGGGCGTCACCCTCGGCGGCCGGCGGGACGACGCCGGTCGCGGGTTCCCGCGACAGCGGGCCCGCCTCCGCGCCGCCCTCCGCCAGGACGGTCCCGTCGCCCGGCAGGACGGTCTCGCCGCGCTGCGGCTGCGGCTCCGGCCTGGGGACGACCTTGTCGTGGCGGACGTCCTGCCCGATCTGCCGCTCGATCCAGGTGTTCTCGACGACGTCGACGAGGGTGATGTTGGTGATGGCCTCGGGCGCGGGCAGGACCATGATCACTTCTGTGGGCTCGTACCCCTCCCACGCCCGTCCGCTGCTGCCCGGCGTGCCCTCCATGGCGATCGGTGCGCCGAGCGGGTTGCCGCAGGCGCAGCGGACCCGGGGCACACCCCGGTTGTCCACGAGGACGGCGGTGCCCGCCTGGAGGACGGACTGGTGGGCCGTGGCGCCGCCGGCGCGGTACCCGTGGTTGGTGACCCGGGTGTCGGCGCGCAGTTCGGCCGAGGTGAGCCCGCGCAGGTAGTCCGGGAGCTCCCCCCGCGGGATGCCCGCGATGTCGGCGAAGGTGTCGGCCCGGCCGGTGTCGGCGGTGAGCAGGCGGATCTGCCGGTCGACGTCACAGCTGCCCGCCTGGGCCCGGCCGGCATAGAGGCCGGGGGTCCAGCCGGAGTAGGAGCGCACGTCCGCGAGACCGGCCGGGGCGGGGACGCCGGGCCCCGAGCGGCCGACCGGGACCGACTGCGGCGTTCGGGTGACGAGGTCCGGGGTAGCCGGGATGGTGGCCGTGGAGGCCGTGAAGGGGTCGGGGCCCCGGTCCGCGACCGGCTGGAGCAGGAGTTCGCCGCTCGCTTCCGTGCTCTCGTCGCCTGCGTTCGTCCTCTCGTCGCCACCCGCGCCGCAGCCGGCGGCGAGCAGGGCCGCCGAGAGCGCGCAGGCCGTGACGAAGGTTCCGGTGGGTATTCGCACCACGTTCTCCCGCCTCGTCCTGGGGGTTTTCGACACTATTGTCTGCTTCACTCACATGGGTCACGCAAACGGAGAGCGTGACTACCGGCAGTGACAATCCGTCCCGGGGCACCGAGGGACGGCGCGAAGAGAAGGAGAGGAGCGCCCGAACGTGGAGTGGTTCACCGCACCCGACTACTGGCTGACCCGGCTGGTCTTCCAGCGGGCCCTGGCGGCCGTCTACCTGGTGGCGTTCGTGACGGCGGCCCTCCAGTTCCGGGCGCTGATCGGGACGCGCGGCATGCTCCCGGTCCCGCGCTTCACCGCGGTCGTGCCGTTCAAGCGGGCGCCCAGCCTCTTCCAGCTCCACTACTCCGACCGGTTCTTCGCGGGGTGCGCCTGGGCGGGCTGCGCGGTCTCGGCGGCGCTGCTGGCGGGCGTGGACTCGATGGTGCCGCTGTGGGCCGGGATGCTGCTGTGGGTGGTGCCCTGGTTGCTGTATCTGTCGATCGTCAACGTCGGCCAGACCTGGTACTCGTTCGGCTGGGAGTCCCTGCTGCTGGAGGTCGGATTCCTCGCGGTGTTCCTCGGCAACGACGAGGTCGCGCCGCCGATCGTGGTGCTGTTCCTGCTGCGCTGGATCCTGTTCCGGGTGGAGTTCGGCGCGGGGCTGATCAAGCTGCGCGGTGACGCCTGCTGGCGCGAGCTGACCTGTCTGGACTACCACCACGAGACCCAGCCGATGCCGGGCCCGCTGAGCTGGTTCTTCCACCATCTGCCCCGGCCGTTGCACCGCGTGGAGGTGGCCGCCAACCACTTCACCCAACTCGTGGTGCCGGTCCTTCTGTTCACCCCGCAGCCGATCGCCACGGCCGCCGCCGCGCTGATGGTCGTCACCCAGTTGTGGCTGGTCCTGTCCGGCAACTTCTCCTGGCTCAACTGGATCACCATCGTGCTCGCCCTCGCGGCCATCCGCTTCCCGGCCGACGCGCCCACCGTCCCGGGGGCCCCGCTCTGGTTCGTGGTCGTGGTCCTTGCCGTGGCCGCGCTGATCGCGGTCCTCAGCTATCACCCGGTGACCAACATGATCTCCCGTCGCCAGGTCATGAACCGCTCCTTCGACCCGCTCCACCTGGTCAACACCTACGGCGCGTTCGGCAGCGTCGGCCGGGTCCGGTACGAGGTCGTCATCGAGGGCACCGCCGACGATGTGCCACGCGAGGACTCCGACTGGCGGGAGTACGAGTTCAAGGGCAAGCCCGGTGATCCACGGCGCTGGCCACGCCAGTTCGCGCCGTACCATCTGCGGCTGGACTGGCTCATGTGGTTCGCGGCTCTCTCCCCGTCCTACGCGGGTTCGTGGTTCGGGGCTCTGGTGGAACGGCTGCTGGAGAACGACCGCGACACGCTGAAGCTGCTGCGCCGCTCCCCCTTCCCGGCGGACGCGCCCCCGCGCTTCGTCCGCGCCCGCCTCTTCCGCTACCGGTACACGACCTGGCGGGAGCTGCGGGAGACGGGCGCGTGCTGGGACCGGACGTTCGTGCGCGAGTATCTGCCGCCGACGCGGCTGACGGGGAGCGTTCAGAGGTCGTAGACGCGGGTGGCGGTGCCCTCGAAGAACTGGAGGTGTTCGTCGGGGCTCAGACCGATCGCCAAAGCGCCCGCGAGAGACGACACCTGCGCGTACGTCGCCGCCACCGTGCACACCGGCCAGTCCGAGCCGAACATCAGGCGGCCGGGTCCGAAGGCGTCCAGCGCGGTGTCCCAGTAGGGGCGCAGAGGCGCGAGCGGCCAGGTGGTCCCGCCCCAGAGGACCCGGTCCATCTCGGTCACCAGGCCCGACACCTTGCAGACCGTGTTCGGGAGTTCGCCCAGTGCCCTGATGTCCGACGCCCAGGGCCCCGGCGGTCCGGCGGCGAGGGGCGGCTTGCCCAGATGATCGAGGACGAAGGTCAGGCCGGGCAGCGCGGCGGCGGCCTTCACGCACGCGGGCAACTGGTGCGGCAGCACGACCAGGTCGTGGACGAGGCCCGCGGCGGCGACGGCGGCGAGTCCACGGCGTACGTCCGGCCGCAGCAGCCACTCCGGGTCGGGCTCGCCCTGCACCTGGTGGCGGACGCCCTTGAGGAACCGCCCGCCGGGCAGTTCCCGCAGCCGGGCCAGTTCGTCGGCGACGTCCGGGCGGGTGAGATCGGTCCAGCCCACGACGCCCGCGACGAGGTCGTGCCCGGCGGCGAGGGCGAGGAACTCCGGGGTCTCCTCGGCGACGCTGACCGTCTGGACGAGGACGGTGCGCTCGACCGAGGCCGCCGCGGCCTCGGGTGCGAGGTCGTCGAGGGTGAAGTTGCGCCGCAGCGGCTGGAGTTCGGGTCCGGTGATCCAGTCCTGGTCCCGGACCGACAGGTCCCACACGTGGTGGTGCGCGTCCACGGTCACGGCAGCTCCCACACGACGGGCAGGCCCGCACCGGCGCCGTCCTCGGAGTAGTCGTGCACGACGTCCAGGAGTTCGGCCATGCGGGCCTGCCATGCGACGTTGACCGGAAGCCGCTCCAGCTCGGCGAGGAGGCGGGCGTAGTCCTCACACTCCAGGACGTGGAAGAGGTCCGTGCCGCTGCGCCAGATCGTCCAGGAGGTGGCGCCCGCCGCACGGATGGCGTCGGTCAGTTCCTCGGGGACCTCGCGGTGGGCGGCCTCGTACGCGTCGACGCGATCCGCGCGGACCGTGGTGTGCAGGGCGACCCTCATCACGGCTCCTCTCCCGGCTGCTCATGGGGGACGGGGGCGTCGGCGGGCAGCAGCCCCGTCTCCCGCAGCTCCTGCCAGAGGGCCGCGGGCACGGGGGTGCGGAACTGCTCGGCGCAGTCGTCGGCCTCGGCGGCCGAGCGGGCGCCGACGAGGACGCCGGTGACCGCCGGATGCGCCGCGCAGAAGGCGAGGGCGGCGGCACGCAGGGTGGTGCCGTGACGCTCGGCCACCGCCTTCAGCCGCAGCGCGCGGTCGACCAACTCACCTGTCGCAGCGGCATAGTTGTACGTCGCTCCGGGCCGCGGTTCCGCGAGCAGGCCGGAGTTGAAGGCGCCCCCGATCACCACCGCCGTCCCGCGCTCCCGCGCGGCGGGGAGCAGGTCGGTGAGGGCGCTCTGGTCGAGCAGGGTGTAGCGGCCGGCGCACAGCACCACGTCGACGTCGGTGTCGCGGACGAAGCGGGTGAGCATGGCGGTCTGGTTCATGCCAGCGCCGATCGCGCCGACGACGCCCTCGGAGCGCAGCCGCTCCAGGGCCGGGTAGCCCTCGCGGAAGGCCTGTTCGGCGTGGTCGTCAGGGTCGTGCAGGTAGACGGTGTCGACGTGGTCGAGGCCGAGGCGTTCCAGGGAGGCGTCCAGGGTGCGGCGGATGCCGTCCGCGGTGAAGTCCCAGACGCGGCGGTGGGTGGCGGGGACCGCGAAGCCGTGGGCGAGGTCGTCGCCGGTGCCGTCGGCCGGTTCCAGCCGGCGGCCGACCTTGGTGGAGAGCGTGTAGGACGGGCGGGGGTGCTCGCGCAGGGCCGCGCCGAGGCGGCGTTCGGACAGGCCGAGGCCGTAGTGCGGGGCGGTGTCGAAGTGGCGGACGCCCTGGCGCCAGGCGGCGGTGACGGCGTCGTACGCCTGCTGGTCGGTGAGTTCGGTGTACAGGTTGCCGATCCCGGCGGCGCCGAAGGCGAGCCGTGCCGCACCCGGGCGGGCCTGGCTCACGACCGGGCCGCCGGACGCAGCCGCAGGCCCTGCATGCCGCCGTCGACCGCCAGGGCCGTACCGGTGGTCGCGCCGGACAGCGGGCCGGCCAGGTAGGCGATGGCGCCGGCGACCTCGGCCGCGGTGACGAGCCGGCCGGTGGGCTGGCGGGCCTCCAGCGCGGCACGTTCGGCGGCCGGGTCGCCGGCCGCGTCCAGCAGGCGGCCGACCCATGGGGTGTCCACGGTGCCGGGGTTGACGCAGTTGACGCGGATGCCCTCGCGGACGTGGTCCGCGGCCATGGCGAGGGTGAGGGAGTACACGGCGCCCTTGGACGCGCTGTACAGGGCGCGTTGCGGGAGGCCCGCGGTGGCGGCGATGGAGCAGGTGTTGACGATCGCAGCGTGCGACGACCGGCGCAGATGCGGCAGGCAGGCGCGTGCCGTGCGGACCATGCCGACGACGTTGACGTCCATGATCCGGTGCCACTCGGCGTCGTCGTTGTCCTCGACGGTTCCCTGGGCGCCGATGCCGGCGTTGTTGACCAGCACGTCGAGTCCGCCGAGGCCGGCGACCGCGTCCGCCACCGCCTGCCGTACGGACGCGTCGTCCGTGACGTCGGCCCGGTGCGCGATCAGGGGCTTGCCCACTGCCGACGGGTCCAGGTCGAGGACGGCGACCAGGGCGCCCCGCTCGGCCAGGAGTTCCGCGGTGGCGCGCCCGATACCGGAGGCGCCACCGGTCACCAGGGCCCTGAGGCCCTCGAAGTCGGTCATGCCGCTTGCCCCTTCTCGTGCGTGTCGTCGGGTTCGGCGGCCCAGACGGTGCCGCCGGGGAAGGTGTGGCGCGCCAGGGACTCGGGCCGCATGGTCGCCGAGAAGCCGGGCGCGGTCGGCGCGAGGTAGTGCCCGTCGCGGATGCGGACCGGGTCGAGGAAGTGGTCGTGGAGGTGGTCGACGTACTCGATGACCCGGTCGTCGGTGGTGCCGGAGATGGCGAGGTAGTCGAACATGGCGAGGTGCTGGACGAGTTCGCACAGCCCGACCCCGCCGGCGTGCGGGCAGACCGGGACGCCGAACTTGGCGGCGAGCAGCAGGATGGCGAGGTTCTCGTTGACGCCGCCGACGCGGGCCGCGTCGAGCTGGAGGACGTCGATGGCGCCGGCCTGGAGGAGCTGTTTGAAGACGATCCGGTTGTGGGCGTGCTCGCCGGTGGCGACCTTGACCGGGGAGACGGCGCGGCGGATCGCGGCGTGGCCGAGGATGTCGTCCGGGCTGGTGGGCTCCTCGATCCAGTAGGGGCGGAACTCCGCGAGGGCCTTGGTCCAGCGGATCGCCTCGGCGACGTCCCAGCGCTGGTTGGCGTCGATCGCCATGCGTACGTCCGGGCCGACGGCCGCGCGGGCGGCCCGGCAGCGGCGGATGTCGTCGTCGAGGTCGGCGCCGACCTTGAGCTTGATCTGCCGGAAGCCGTCGGCGACCGCCTGGGTGGCGAGCCGGGTGAGCTTGGCGTCGTCGTAGCCGAGCCAGCCCGGCGAGGTCGTGTAGGCGGGGTAGCCGCGCTCCAGCAGCCGGACCCGGCGCTCCGGCGCCCCCTCCCGCCCGCGCCGCAGGATGCCGAGCGCCTCCTCGGGCGTGAGGGCGTCGGTGAGGTAGCGGAAGTCGATCTGCCGCACCAGCCACTCCGGCTCGGCGTCGGCGAGCAGCCGCCACAGCGGCTTGCGGGCGCGTTTGGCGGCCAGGTCCCAGACGGCGTTGACGACCGCGCCGATCGCCATGTGCATCACGCCCTTCTCGGGCCCGAGCCAGCGGAGCTGGCTGTCGCCGATCAGGGCCCGGTTGAGGGTGCCGGGATCGGCGCACAGCTCGTCGACCTCGCGTCCGGTCACATGCCCGCGCAGCGCCTCGATCGCGGCGACCTGGACCTCGTTGCCCCGCCCGATGGTGAAGGTGAAGCCGTGCCCCTCGTGCCCGTCGGCGGCGTCGGTGCGCAGCACCACGTAGGCCGCCGAGTAGTCGGGGTCCGGGTTCATCGCGTCGGAGCCGTCGAGCTCGCGGGAGGTGGGGAAGCGGATGTCGTACGTGTCGACGGCCGTGATGCGGGCGGGAGTCGGTGACACGGAGAGCCTTTCGGTGGGGTGCAGGGAGCTGCGGCGGGTCAGTCCTGGGCGCGGCCGGTGGTCACCCGGGCGATCATGAGGGCCATCAGGATGATTCCGCCGTAGATGGCCTGGATCCAGAAGGACGGCACCTGGGCGAGGGTGAGCAGGTTCTGCACGACCCCCAGCAGGAGTACGCCGGTGAGTGCGCCGAGCATGCTGCCCTTGCCGCCGTCGAGGCTGATACCGCCGATCACCGCGGCCGCGAACACCGTGAAGATCATGTTGTTGCCCTGGTTGGCGCTGATCGCGCCGACGTACCCCGTCTGCATGATGCCGCCGACCGCTGCGAGGACCCCGGCGACCACGAGCACGCCGAGCATGACGCGCTCGACGCGGATGCCGGCCGCGCGGGCCGCGTCGGCGTTGCCGCCGATGGCGTACAGGGCCCGCCCGACCCGGTGGTACTTGAGCACCAGCCCCGCCGCCGCGAAGGCGCCGGCGGCCAGCCACACCGACAGGGGGACGCCGACGAAGGTGGTGGTCGCCAGCGAGTAGAAGGACTCGGGCATGCCGAACAGGGTCTTGCCCTTGGTGGCACCGACGAGCAGCCCGCGCAGCACGATGAGCATGGCGAGCGTCACGATGAACGCGTTGAGCCGGAACTTCACCACCAGGACGCCGTTGAAGGCGCCGACGACGGCCCCGGCGACGAGGATCGCCGGCAGGGCGAGAGCGGCCGGGAGTTCGGTGCCCCAGCCGGACTGGGCGGCGGGCAGCACGAGGAGCGCCCCGACGGCGGGCGCGATGCCCACGACCGACTCCAGGGACAGATCGAACCTGCCGGTGATGAGGACCAGCGACTCGGCGAGCACCACCATCGCGAGGGCGGCGGAGGCGCCGAGGACGGAGATCAGGTTGCGCTCGGTCAGGAACGAGTCGTTGAGCACGGCGCCGAGCACCAGAAGCAGCAACAGAGCGGGCAGCAGGGCCAGTTCGCGGGCGCGGCGCAACAGTACGGTTCTGGCGGACGCGGCGGCGAGGGCGCGTGGGGGCGCGAGCGGCGGGGCCGCCTTGGTGTCAGCCATGGTCCACTCCTTCGATGGAGGCGATCAGCTCGTGGTCGCGCCAGCCCGCGGGGTGCTCCGCGACGAGGCGGCCGTGGAAGAGGACGAGGACGCGATCGCAGCGGCGCAGGTCGTCGAGCTCGTCGGAGACGACGAGCACGGCGGTGCCGTCCTCGCGGGCGCTGTCCACGCGGGCCAGCAGGGACTCCTTGGACTTCACGTCGACGCCCGCCGTGGGGTTGATCAGGATCAGCAGCCGCGGGTCCGAGGCGAGGGCGCGGGCCATCACGACCTTCTGCGCGTTGCCGCCGGACAGGTCGGAGACGGGCTGGTCGGGGCCCTCGGCGTGGATGTCGAGGCGGTCGATCAGCTCGGCGGCGAGGCCGCGTCTGCGGTCGGTGCCGACGAAGCCGAGGCGGCCGAGGCGGTCGAGCACGCTCATGGTGGCGTTGTCGCCGATCGTCATGCCGAAGACGAGGCCCTGGCCGTGCCGGTCGCGCGGCACACAGCCGACCCCGGCCGTGAGGGAGGCCCGTACGTCACCGAACGGCAGCGGCTCGCCGTTCAGCCGGGCCGATCCGCCGCTCGGCGTGCGCAGTCCGGCGAGGGTCTCGGCCAGCTCGGTCTTGCCGCTGCCGCTGATGCCCGCGAGCCCGACGACCTCGCCGCGGCGCACGGTCAGGTCGACGGCCTCGTACGAGGATGAGGTCAGGCCCTGGACGTCGAGTGCCACGGGGGCGTGCGCGGGCACCGCGTCGTGGGCGGCGCGGTCCTCGCGCTGGGCGGCGGTCTCCCCCGCCATGGCCTCCACCAGTGCCCGGCGCGGCAGGTCGGCGACGGGTGCGGTGGTGATCCAGCGGGCGTCGCGCAGCACGGTGACGGTCTGGCAGACCTCGTACACCTCCTGGAGGTGGTGGGAGATGAACAGGAAGGTGACGCCGGAGTCCTGGAGCGCCCGCATCCGGGTGAAGAGCCGCTCGATCTCCCGGTTGTCGAGCTGCGCGGTCGGCTCGTCCAGCACGATGAACCGGGCGCCGAAGCTCAACGCCCGGGCGATCTCCACCATTTGGCGGTCCTCGACCCGGAGGTCGGCGGTGCGGGCCTCCGGGTCGACGTGCACGTCCCAGGTGGCGAGGAGTTCGGCGGCGTGCGCCTTGAGCCTGCGCCAGCTGATGAACCCGCGGTGCAGCGGCTGCCGGTTGATGAAGAGGTTCTCGGCGACCGTCAGTTCGGGTACCACCGTCGGCTTCTGGTAGACGCAGGCCACCTTGCGGCGCCAGGCGTCCCGGTCGGCGAGCGAGGGGGCCGGCTCGCCGTCGAAGCGGACGGTGCCCTCGTCGGGTGCCTGGAGGCCGGTGATCAGGGTGACGAGGGTGGACTTGCCGGCGCCGTTGCGCCCGACGAGGGCGTGGGACTCGCCCGGCAGCACGGTGAGTCGCCCGTCGGCGAGGGCGGTGGTGGGGCCGTACCGCTTGACGATGCCCCGCGCCTCAACGAGTGGTGTGCTCATTCGACCGTGTTGCCCCACAGCTCGGGGTCGTCGACGTTGTCCTTGGTGACCAGGGGTGCGGGCAGCTGGTCCTCCAGGATGCCGCTGGGCAGCTTGACTATGGTGGAGTTGTGGTCGGTCGGCCCGGGCTCGAAGGTCTTCCCCTCCATCGCCGCCTTGATGTAGTACATGCCGTACTTGGCGTACAGGTCGGCGGGCTGCGAGACCGTCGCGTCGATCTCGCCCTTGCGGATGGCGTCGTACTCCTGCGGGATGCCGTCGTTGGAGACGATCGCGATGTGGCCCGCCTGGCCCGCCTTCTTCAGCATCCCCTTCGACTTCAGGGTCTGCAGCGTGGGCGCCAGGTAGACGCCGCCCGCCTGCAGGTAGACGCCCTTGATGTCGGGATGGGCGTTGAGGAGCGTGTCCAGCTTGGAGGCGGCGGTGTCGGACTCCCACTTGGCGGGAATCTCCAGGACCTTCAGCTTCGGGAAGTTCTTCTTCACGCAGGAGCGGAACGCCTCGGAGCGCTCCCGGCCGTTGACCGAGGCGAGGTCGCCCATGATCTGCACGACCTTGCCGGAGGGGATCTGCTCCCCCAGGTACTGGCAGGCCTTCTCGCCGTACGCCACGTTGTTGGCGCGCACCACCATCGCGACCTTGCCCTTGTCCGGCGCCACGTCGACGGCGACGACCGGTACGCCCTTGCGCTCGGCCTGGTCGAGTCCCGCCTCGATGGCGGCGCTGTCCAGCGGTGCGACGACCAGGCCCTTGACGCCCTGGTTGAGCTGGTTGTTGATGTCGGTGATCTGCTGTGAGGGGTCACTGTTGGAGTTGACCGTCTTGCGTGCCTCCACGCCCTCGGACTCGGCCATCTTCGGTACGTAGTCGTTGTACGACTGCCAGAACGGCGAGGTCAGCAGAGGCAGGATCACCCCGACCTCGCCGGTGCCGCCGCCTCCGGCGCCGACGGCGCCGGTGTCCTTGGTGCTGCCGCAGGCGGTGAGCACGAGGGCGGCGCAGACCGCCGCAGCCGCCGCACGCGGGACTGTTCGCCCGTACCGCCGTCCGTACCGCCGTGCGTTCCGCTGTGTCCCGTCGGCCATCTGCCGGCTCCTCATCGAGCGTGATCGAGCAGTTGCCCGCATATTTATCAGACCACTTGACGCCGTCAACACCCTCTGGAGCCGAATATCTTGAGTTCTTGGCCATAGTGGTCCGACCACCCGCCTGGTTAGACTGCGGCGGACGGCGACGGGAGAAGTGGCGTGAACGAGACGGAGTCAGGGCCGGCCCCGCAGAAGGGCACGGTGACGCAGCGCGCCATCGAGCGGATCAAGGCGCTGATCGCCGAAGGGCTCCTCGAACCCGGCGCGCGGCTGCCCACCGAACGCGAACTGGCGGCCCAGTTGGGCATCTCCCGCAGCTCGATGCGGGAGGCGATCCGCGCGCTGACGGTCATGGGTGTCCTGGAGGCCCGGCACGGCTCCGGCATCTACGTCACCCAGCTCCAGGCCGGGGACCTGCTGGAGACGTTCGGGGTCGTCGCCGATCTGTCCCGGGGACCGGGTCTGGTGGAGCTGCTGGAGATCCGCCGCATCCTCGAGTCCACGGCGACCGCCCTGGCCGCCGCCCGCATCACGCCGGACCAGCTGGCCGAGGTCGAGAAGCATCTGGCGGCCATGAACGCCACCGACGACCCGGAGGAGATCCTCGCCCACGACCTCGCCTTCCACCGTGAGATCGCGCTGGCCGCGGGCAACGAGACCATGGCCGCGATCCTGGAGGGCCTGTCCTCCCGCACCTTCCGCGCCCGCGTCTGGCGCGGCTACCAGGAGGAGGGCGCCTTCACCCGCACCCGCCGCGAACACGCGGCGATCCACCGCGCCCTGGCCGCCCGCGACCCGGAGGCGGCCCGGGCGGCGGCCGCCGCGCACGTCGGCGAGGTGGAGCAGTGGCTGCGCGCTCAGCTCGGCGACCAGGACGCGGGCGGCCCCGGGCAGGCGGTCCCGACGCCGGCGCGTGAGGGCCCAGAGGCAGGCCCTCACGACGCCGACCGGGCTAGCGCCGCCGCAGCCGCAGCGTCACCAGTTCGAAGGGGCGCAGGCGTACGGTGATCCGCTCGCCGTCCACCACGGGCTCGGTCGCCCCCGCCAGCGGCCGTTCCAGCAGGTCGGTCACCGTGACGGCGTCCACCGCGAAGCCCGCGGTGAGCGTGGCCCGCGCCCGGCCGCCGTGCGCCTCGTGGAAGCGGACGACCACGTCGCCGCTGCCGTCGTCGGCCAGCTTGACGGCGGTGACGACGACGGCCTCCTGATCGACCGTCACCAGCGGCGCGACCTCACCGGCGCCCGTCACGTGCCGCTCCGGCACGTTGATCCACCAGCCCTCGCGCACCGCGTCGCTGATCCCGGCGCCCGGCACCAGCGCGTGCCGGAAGCGGTGCACACCCTGGTCGGTCTCGGGGTCCGGGAAGCGCGGGGCGCGCAGCAGCGAGACACGGACCGTGGTGGTCGTACCGCCGTCGGAGTCGGTACGGACCGTGCGGGTCACGTCGTGACCGTACGTCGAGTCGTTGACGACCGCGACGCCCCAGCCGGGTTCCGCCAGGTGGACGAAGCGGTGGTTGCACGCCTCGAACTTGGCGGCCTCCCATGAGGTGTTGGTGTGTGTGGGCCGGTGGAAGTGCCCGAACTGGGTCTCCGAGGCGTACCGTTCGGCGTGCACGTCGAGCGGGAAGGCGAGCTTGAGGAACTTCTCCGTCTCGTGCCAGTCCACCTCGGTGTCCAGCACCAGCCGCCGCTCCCCCGGGGCCAGCGACAGCACCTGGGTGACGTGCGACGCGCCGAAGGACCGGACGATCCGCACCGACTCGCCGTCCTCGCCGGCGATGAGCTCGTCCAGGCCGGTCAGGTCGGTGACGGTGTTGCGGTAGAACTCGTCGACGTCCCAGGCGTCCCACATGTTGGGGAAGTCGGGGTGCACCTGGAGCAGGTTGGCCGCCCGGCCCCGGGCCACGGTCTCCCGGTCGGCCTCGATGTCGTACGCGGAGACGACGAGGCCCCGCTCGTCGATCTCGATCCGCAGCAGGCCGTTGTCCAGGACGTACCCGCCCTCCGCGCGCGGGCTCACCGACGACGTGCCCTGGACGGCCGGGGCGCCGGCTCCCCCGGCGGGGACGCCCCGCCTGCCGTGCGGGGCGGCGTTGAAGACCAGCTCCCGCTGCCCCTCCCCCGCCAGTGCGCGCTGGGCCGCGTCGATGATCCCGTTCAGCTCGCCCGCGAGCCGCTCGTAGGTCGCGCGGGCCTCGCGGTGCACCCATGCGATGGACGAACCGGGCAGGATGTCGTGGAACTGGTGCAGCAGCACCGTCTTCCAGACGCGGTCCAGTTCCTCGTACGGATAGGGGAATCCGGTCCGCACGGCGGCCGTCGCCGCCCACAGCTCGGCCTCCCGGAGCAGGTGTTCGCTGCGCCGGTTGCCCTGCTTGGTCTTCGCCTGGCTGGTGAGGGTGGCACGGTGGAGTTCGAGGTAGAGCTCGCCGACCCAGACGGGCGGGTTCGGGTACTCGGCCTCGGCCTTGGCGAAGAAGGCCGCCGGCGTCTCCCAGGCCACCGTCGCGGAGCCCTCCAGGTCACGCAGCCGGGCCGCCTTGGCGACCATCTCGCGGGTGGTGCCGCCGCCCCCGTCGCCCCAGCCGGTGGGCGCCAGCGAGTGGCGGGCGACACCCTTGTCCTTGAAGTTGCGGGCCGCGTGGGCGATCTCGCTGCCCTTCATGGAGCAGTTGTAGGTGTCGACGGGCGGGAAGTGGGTGAAGATCCGGGTGCCGTCGATGCCCTCCCACGTGAAGGTGTGGTGCGGGAACTTGTTCGTGCGGGACCAGGAGATCTTCTGCGTCAGCAGGTACTTGGCGCCCGCGGCCTTGATGATCTGCGGCAGTCCGGCCGCGAAGCCGAAGGTGTCGGGCAGCCAGGCCTCGTCGTTCTCGATGCCGAACTCGTCGAGGAAGAACCGCTTGCCGTGCACGAACTGCCGGGCCATCGCCTCCGAGCCGGGCATGTTGGTGTCCGACTCCACCCACATGCCGCCGGCCGGCACGAACCGTCCGTCCGCGACGGCCTTCTTCACCCGTGCCCACACCTCGGGCCGGTGCTCCTTCACCCATGCCCACTGCTGCGCCTGCGACATGGCGAACACGAAGTCGGGCTCGTCGTCCAGCAGGGCGGTCATGTTGGCGGTCGTGCGGGCGACCTTGCGGACCGTCTCGCGCAGCGGCCACAGCCACGCCGAGTCGATGTGGGCGTGGCCGACGGCGCTGATGCGGTGCGCGGAGGGGGCGGCGGGCGTGGTGAGGACGCCGGTGAGTCGGGACCGCGCCTCGGCCGCCGTGCCGCCCACGTCCTGGAGGTCGACGGCGTCCAGGGCCTTCTCCACCGCCCGCAGGATCTCCCAGCGCCGCGCGGAGTCCGCCGGCAGCTCGGCCATCAGCTCGCCGAGCACCTCCAGGTCGAGCACCAGCTGCCACACCGTCTCGTCGAAGACGGCCAGGTCCATGCGTGTCAGGGTGTATTGCGGCGCGCTGCCGGCGGTCTCCTTGTCGCCCAGCTCGGTCGGCCGGAAGGGGTGGTAGTCGAGGATGACGGGGTTGGACGCGGCCTCGATGTGCAGCCGCACCTCCTCGCCGCCCTCGACGGGCGCGCCGACGCGCACCCAC
The DNA here is from genome assembly GCF_042731435.1 of Streptomyces sp. NPDC059861. Classification (NCBI taxonomy): domain Bacteria; kingdom Bacillati; phylum Actinomycetota; class Actinomycetes; order Kitasatosporales; family Streptomycetaceae; genus Streptomyces; species Streptomyces sp. NPDC059861. Next base: position 19,857 of record NZ_JBHWJQ010000054.1, read on the forward strand.
TGGTTGCGCGGGTTGAGACCCTTCACGGGCGTGCCGTCGGGGCGGTAGACGAGGCCCTCGCACTGGAAGCCGGGCATGTTCTCGTCGAACCCGAGGTCGAGGATCGCCTCCACGGTCCGCCCGGCCCAGTGGCCGGGGACGGTCCCGGTGACCCGGAACCAGCTGGTGCCCCACGGAGCACCCCAGCGGGCGCCCACCTCGATCGGCCCGGGCTCGGCCGCGAGCCCCTCGGCGACCGGCACGGGCTCGTCGGGCGCGTGCCAGACGGTCACGTCCAGCGGCACGGACTCGGGGTACACGGCGGGTCGGATGCGTTCGTCGAGGACACGCTTCAGACGGGCTTCGACGAGGCTGCGGTCGTCATGCATGGCGGGGTGCTCCGTAGCTGTGGTGCGGGTGGTTACCAGGTGTGGTTCACGGTGACGGGGTCCGACGAGGTGTACAGCTCCCCTACGGAGCGCAGTTCGAACCGTGCCACTCGCTCGCCCTGCTCGGGCCGCAGGCCACCGGCGAACCAGGCCCGCTGGCAGGTGCCGCCCAGGAAGCGCCGGCTGCCGTCGGGCAGGACGCGGTGGAGGGTGTGGTGGCGGACCTCGCCGGGGGCGGGCTGCCAGGCGAAACGCAGGTCGCCTCCGGAGGCGGCGGTGACGCGGAATCCGTTGGGGGCGGCGGGAGTCCGGGGCGGCTGGTCCGCGCGCACGGCGAGGCCGCCGAGGCGCCAGCGCACGGGAGCGCCGGGGGTGGTGGGCGTGAGGCGCACGCCGAGTGCGCGGATCGTGCCGGACAGACCGGTGAGCCGTACGGCCGAGGTCTGCCAGGCGCCGGCCGGGTTCACCGGGAAGTAGGTGTACGGGGGTGTCGCCCCCGCCGTGCCCGGTTCCGCGGTGGCGACGGCCAGTTCGACGGTCACCCCGCCGGTGTCGGCCCGGTGGGTCAGTTCGACGACCGTCCCACCGGTGAGGGTCAGCCGGGTCGCGTACAGGTCGAGGATCACGGGCTCGTCGGGCGCGCCGTCCACGAGCACGCTGCTGCCGCCGGACCACGCCTGCGCGAAGTCGAAGGTGACGGTGGGCCGCACGCCCTGGGTGTGCACGGCCCAGCGCCGCGACGGCAGGCGGTCCTGCAGGCCCAGGTGGTTCCACGGCGCGTCCGAGGTGACCTCCCCGTTCTCGTACCACCGCAGTCCGTGCCCGGTGTTGAAGACGCTGGCGAACGGCATCGTGGTGACCGTGGACCGGTCCGCCACGGTCACGGCGGGCGCCCGCCACGGGTCCGTGCCGTCCGGCCGCGTCGGGTCCAGCGACCGCCCCGTCCAGAAACGGTCGTCGGCCGCGTGGAAGGCGCCGGGGGTCCGCCCGTCCGCCGGCAGCTGGTGACGGGTCCACTCGGGCCGGTAGAAGCCGACCGAGGTGACGTGCGGTGAGCCGGTCGGCACGACGGCGTCCCAGTCGACGTTCGTGTTCCAGCCGTTCGACTCCACGTCGACGCCCGCCCACAACTCGTGACGACTGCGGCCCAGTTGCTGCGCGCGCTGCCCGGAGGAAGCCAGGGTGCCCGCCGACCAGCGGAAGTCGACGAACATGCTGTCGGCGGCCTGGAAGAACGGCTGGTTCTGCGCGTTGAGCGCCCCCTGCCAGCTGACACCGCCGTTCACGGTCATGGAGTCGTACCAGGTCACTCGCTGCCCCCGGGCCGCCCCGAGCGACTTCAGCTCCCGCAGGAACCCCTGCATGTCCGCGCCGAGCGCCGCGTCTCCGCCGCCGGTCTCGGCGTTCACGAACCAGCCGTCGAAGCCGTACGCGGCCGCCACCGCCACCAGTTGAGCGGCGAGCGGATACCGCCCGGCGGAGTCCTTCTGCACCAGGTCACGCGTCCACCGCAGCTGCCCGCCGTACGCCACCGGCGGCAGGAAGACGTTGCCGAGGACCCGCACACCGTGCCGGTGGGCGGCGTCCACGATCGGCGCGTTCGGGGCGAGGATGAGCCCCTCGCCCGACGAGCCGCCCCAGAAGACCAGCTCGTCGATGTACGCCCAGTGGGTGAGGGCGTAGTGGTCGGCGGTGGCGGAGCCCTGGGAAGGGTTGCCCGCCGTCGGCCCGAAGGAGACCAGCGACTGGATGCGGGCCTGCCCCGCGCGGGCGGTGGGGTTCGCCGGGGCGGGGGTGAAGCGCGGGGCGAGCGGCACCGAGGCGGCGTTGAAGGCGAGGTCGGCGTCGTCCGCGGCGCGCCAGGCCTTGAGGCTGCGCCAGGTGATGCCGGCCCCTGGGGTGCCGGAGGGGAGCGAGTCCGGGTACCAGTACGAGGCGTACGGCTGGAGCGCCGCCGCCGCGGGACGGGGAGCGGCCGTCGCGGGCAGGGACGGGAGCAGGGCGGCGGTGGCGCCGGCGAGCAGGACGGTGCGTCTGGTGGGGTTCACGAGCGGGTGCCTCCTTGAGTTCCGCGGGGGACGGGGAGTACCTGGTCGGGAGTGACGACTTCGGTGATGCCGCGGGCGGCGAGGTGGTCCTTGTCGTCCGCGCGGGTGTCGAGGACGGTGGTGGGGCGGGCTCCGTCGGCGACCAGCCGGAAGAACGCGTCGAAGACGGGGCCGCCGGGTGCGCAGCGGGAGCGGACGGCCGGGTCGGCGGGTACGGCGAGCGCCGTGGTGCGCGCCGCCGGGGTCCTGGTGTGCTCACGGGCGGCGCGGGCCAGCACCATCGCGCTGTCCTTGGGCCGCCGGTCGTTGGTCAGCAGCCCCAGACCGTATTCGAGTTCGGGGAAGTCGGCGAGGTCGCGGGCGACGTCGTGGGAGCACCACCAGGTGATGCCCCACAGGCCGGGGCAGTCCAGGGCGTGGGTCACCGTCGCCTCGGTGAAGGCGGCGGCGTGCTCGGCCGGGACGAGCGGGGCGGGCGCGCCGACCTCCTGGAGCCAGACGGGCCGGTGCGGGTCGTCGGCCCACGCCTTGCTGAGCTCGATCAGGTACTCGGCGTGGTGTTCGCTCGGCACCGAGGTACGGCCGTGCCGCTGCGCGGTGCCGTTGAACACCCAGGAGTGCACGGCCGTGACCGCGCCGCGCCGGGCGGCCTGGGCCGGCGTGAACGGCTGGTCGTCCTGGTACCAGGTGGCGTCGTACTCGGCGTGCAGGTGCAGTTTCCCGGGAGCGCCCTGCGCGCAGGCGGCCAGCATCCGCGTCAGCCACGCGTCGATCTGCGCCTCGGTCGCCCGGTCGGGATCGGGATGCGGGCCCGCGGAGAACTGGTTGACCTCGTTGCCCAGGGTCAGGCCGAGGAAGTTGGGGCGGTCGTCGAGGGCGGCGGCCAGGGTGCGCAGGTAGGCCGCCTGGCCGTCGAGCACGTCGGGGTCGGTGAACAGATTCCGGCGGTGCCAGGTCCGGGTCCAGGCCGGCAGGTAGTCGAAGCTGCTCAAGTGGCCCTGGAGGCCGTCCACGTTGACGTCGAGTCCGCGTTCGCCGGCGGCGTCCACGAGGGCCACGAGCTGCTCGACGGCCTTGGGCCGGATCAGGGTGCGGTTGGGCTGGAAGTACGGCCACAGCGGGAAGACCCGTACGTGATCGAGTCCGAGGGCCGCGATCGAGTCGAGGTCGGCGCGCACGGAGTCCAGGTCGAAGTCGAGCCAGTGGTGGAACCACCCTTCACTGGGGGTGTAGTTGACGCCGAAGCGCACGGCAGAAGACATGGAGGTCCTGGTGGTCGTTGTGCGTACGGGGGTCAGCCCTTGACGGCGCCCTCGCCGACGCCGCGGAAGAAGTACCGCTGGAGGCAGGCGAAGAGGGCGATCAGCGGCGCCACGGCGATGATCGTGCCCGCGGCGACCAGCCGTTCGTCGTTGGCGAAGGTGCCGTGCAGATAGTTGAGGCCGATGGTCAGCGTGAACTTGGACGGGTCGCTCAGCACGATGAGCGGCCACAGGAAGTCGTCCCAGGCGCCCATGAAGGCGAAGATCGCGACGACGGCGAGGGTGCCCTTGACCGACGGGAGCGCGATCCGCCAGAACCGCTGCCAGACGTTGGCGCCGTCGACGAACGCCGCGTCCTCGATCTCGTACGGCAGATTGAGGAAGGCGTTGCGCATCAGCAGCACGTTCAGGGCGCTGACACAGCCCGGCAGGACCACCCCGACCAGGGTGTTGTTCAGGCCCAGCTCCCGCATGGTGGTGAACTGGGCGATGATGATGCCCTCCACCGGCACGAGCATGGCGAGCACGAAGGCGAGCGTCGCCGCCCGGCGGCCCCGGTAGCGCAGCCGGGCCAGGGCGTAGCCGGCGAGGGCCGAACCGACGCAGTTCGTCACGACGTTGGCGGTCGCGACCTTCAGCGAGTTCAGGGCGTAGTCCCACACGGGGATGGTCTGGGCGACCCGCTCGTAGTTGTGCAGCGTCGGATCGCCCGGCAGGAACTTCGGCGGGGAGCTGAAGATGTCCTCGGTCGGCCCCTTGAGCGAGGTCGACAGCTGCCACAGGAACGGCCCCACGGTCAGCGCCAGCACCCCCAACAGGAGCAGATAGCGCAGGACCAGCTCCCACGCGCGGATCCGCCGCCCGTGTTCGTCGGTCACGCGCCGCTTCTCGGCCGGAGCCGTGCCGCCGGCCGTCGCGGGCCGCGCCTTCTCCATGACGCTCATGTCTCCTCCCTCCGGTCGGCGCGCAGCACCAGCAGCATCAGCGCCACCGTCACCACGAAGACGACGACCGAGATGGCCGAGGCGTATCCGACCCGGCCGGACAGACCGGTGCCGGTGCGCTGCACGAGCATCACGAGCGTGGTGTCCTCACCGGCGGGTCCGCCGCTCGGGCCGGCCAGCAGATACACCTCGGAGAACACCTTGAAGGCGGCGACCGAGGAGAGCGCGGCGACCAGGACCATGGTGGAGCGGACGGCGGGCACGGTGACCGCGAGGAACCGGCGCACCGGTCCGGCGCCGTCGACCGCGGCGGCCTCGTGCAGTTCACGCGGTACGTTGGCGAGCGCGGCCAGGTAAATGATCATGTAGTAGCCGAGCCCCTTCCAGACCGTGACGGTCATGGCGCTCAGCAGGAGCAGCCACTGGTCGCTGAGGAACCCGACCCCGCCGGCACCGACCGTCTCCAGCAGCGCGTTCACCAGGCCGCGTTCGTCGAGCAGCCACACCCAGATGAGGCCGACCACGACGATCGAGGCGACGACCGGCGTGTAGAAGGCGGAGCGGAAGAACGTGATGCCGGGGATGTTCTTCTGCACCAGCAGCGCGAGCAGCAGCGGCAGGATCACGAGGGCGGGCACGACCCCGACGACGTACAGCGTGCTGTTGCGCAGGCCGATCCAGAACATGTCGTCGTGGAGCAGCTCGCGGAAGTTGGCGAGGCCGACGAACTCGCCGGGGATCAGGGTCCGCCGGTCGGTGAAGGCATTGACGACGGTGGAGACGAACGGGTAGAGCACGAAGGCGCCGATGACCAGCAGTCCGGGGGCGGCGAACAACCAGGGGCCGGCCGGTGCTTGCCGCCGTATGCGAGAGGAGCCGTTCACGGTGTCTCAGCCCTGCTGCTGAAGCAGCCGATCGCAGGCCTTGACAGCGTTGTCAAGAGCCTCCTGCGGACTCTCCTTGCCCTGCAGCGCCCGGGCCACGGCGTTGCGCAGCTCGGTCTTCATCTGCTCGCTGAACAGCACCGGCGTGTAGTTGACCGCGGTCTTCAGCGACTGGGCGGCGGCCACCCGCACCCGGGTCTCGTCGGTGCCGTCCTCCTTGGTGAAGTACGGGTCGTCGAGCGAGCCGGCGGTGCTGGGGAAGATGGCGACCTTCTTCGCGAACGACATCTGGTGCGCGGCGTCGGTGACGAAGTGGGCGAAGGCGACGGCGGCGGGCTTGCGCTGGGTCTGCGCGTTGACCATCACGCCCATCACGTACATGTTGACGTGACCGGTGCTGGTGATCTGGTCGGTGATACCGATGTTCTTGTACAGGTTCGGCGCCTGCTTCTTGAAGTTGCCGAGGTCGAGCGCGCTGCCGGGGTTCATGGCGACGGCGCCGGTGAGGAACTTCTTGCCGGACGACTCGGGCGTCGCGGTGAGCGCCTGCGGGTCGAGCGCCTTGGCCTCGTAGAGCTCCTTGTACTTGGTGAGGAGTTCGACGCCCTTGGCGTCGTTGAAGGTGAATCCGGTGCCCTCCTTGTTCATGAGGGGGACGCCGTAGCGGCCGAAGTCCTCGATGGTGGGCACGTTGGCGAGGGTGGCGACCTCGCCGTCGGTCTTCTCGGCGATCCGAAGGGCGTTCGTGAAGAGTTCGTCGTACGTCTTCGGCGGCTGCTCGGGGTCGAGTCCGGCGTCCTCGAAGAGTGACTTGTTGTAGAACAGCGGCCCGGTGTTGAGGTACCAGGGGAAGGCGTACGTGCCGCTCATTCCCGGAATCCGGTGGCCGGCCCAGGCGCCCGGCAGGTACTCCTTCTCGTACTGTCCGGCGGCCTTGTCCAGATCCAGCGCCAGCCCGGCCTTGGCGAGCGGGGCGACGAGGTCGGGCGAGACGTTGACGACGTCGGGCAGGGTGCCGCCGGCCGCGTCGGCGCTGATCTTGTCGGCGTAGCCCTCGGCGGGCTGGTCGACCCACTTCACGTCCGTACCGGGGTGCTGCTTCTCGAACTCGGCGATCAGGTCCTCGAAGTACGGCTTGAAGTTGGCCCTCAGGTTCCAGGTCTGGAAGGTGATGTCGCCCTCGACCTTGCCGGAGGCGTCGGCCGATCCACCGTCGCCCCCACCGCCGCAGGCACTGAGCGGCAGTGCGACGACGACGGCAGCGGCGGCGGCGAGGGTTCTGCGGGAGATGCGCACGGTGACCGGGCTCCTTTACGACGAAGTGAGCGGGAAATGGCGCCGGGGCAGACCTTGCACGGCGACTCGGAGGGAAGTCAATGGATTTGACTCAGCTAAAGTCATTAGTTGGACATGAACGCAGGTCAAAGCCATTTGAGCGAGCCCTTGCGACCAAACGCTAATGCGCTTTAGAGTGCGGCCCTCGGGCGAGTGCTGAAGCGCATTAGTCCTCGACGTGATCGAATGGGGAGGCGGGGTTGTCGGGCAAGCGGTCTCCCGCGCGCCGGCCGACGATGAAGGACATCGCGCGGCGCGCCGGGGTCTCCGAGAGCGCCGTGTCCTTCGCGCTCAACGACAGGCCAGGGGTCTCGGACGCCACCCGGGCGCGGGTACGGCGGGTGGCGGAGCAGCTGGGCTGGCGGCCCAGCACGGCGGCCCGCGCGCTGTCCGGCGAGGGGGCGGCGACGGTCGGCCTCGTGCTGGCGCGGCCCGCGCACACGCTGGGCGTGGACTCCTTCTTCCTCCAGTTGGTGTCGGGCATCCAGGAAGTGCTGGCGGAGCGTCATCTGGGGCTGCTGTTCCAGGTCGCCGAGGACGTGGCCGACGAGTGCGCGGTGTACCGGCGCTGGTGGGCCGAGCACCGGGTGGACGGCGTCCTGGTCGTCGACCCGCGCACGGACGACCCCCGGCCCGGCCTCCTCGACGAACTCGGCCTGCCCGCCGTGGTGATCGGCGGCGCGCCCGACGAGCGCCACCCCGGTATGTCCACGGTGTGGGCCGACGATGGGGGCGCCATGGCCGCGGTCGTCGGCGAGCTGCACGCCCTCGGTCACCGGCGTGTCGTCCACATCGCCGGTCTCGCGGGACTCGCGCACACCGAACGCCGGATCCGTACGCTGCGCGCGGAGGCCGGGCGGCGCGGTCTGACCGAGGTGCGGTCGGTGACCACCGACTACTCCGACGCGGAGGGCGCCGCGGTGACCCGCCGGGTGCTGTCCGGCGCCGCTCCCCCGACCGCCCTGATCTACGACAACGACGTGATGGCCGTCGCCGGTGTGGCGGCCGCGGCGGAACTGGGCTTCCGGGTGCCTGGGGATGTCTCGGTCGTGGCCTGGGAGGACTCCGCGCTGTGCCGCATGGTCAAGCCGTGGCTGTCCGCGCTCTCCCGCGACACGGTGGAGTTCGGCCGGACCGCCGCGCAGGAGCTGACGTCGCTGCTGGACGGCGGCCCGGCCCGGACGGTGCAGGTGCCGGTGCCGCGGCTGATCGAGCGGGACAGCACGGGCCCCTGCCGGGCGTGAGACGGACGGGGGTGGACGTCACCGAGGACGTCCACCCCCCTGGGCCGTCGCAGGGTTGGCTCAGCTCTGCCACTCCACCTTGAACACCCAGACGTGCTCACCGGACTTGCGGGCCGCCGCCGGAACGTCGATCACCAGCGCCCCGTTGCTCACCCGCCAGGTCAGCGGCCGGTGGTGGCCGAGCATGGTCACCTTGTCCCCGGCGCGGATCGGCACCGGCGCCTCGACGGTCAGCTTGCTGCCGGGCGCGGTCAGCGAGTGGATGTAGAAGGCGTGGTTCTGCCGGACCGTGAAGCGCAGGTCCTCGCCGAGCTCCGCCATCCGTGACCAGTACGTCGTGTCGTAGATCGCCTCGCCGTTGGTCCGCAGCCAGCGGCCGGTCTCCCGCAGCCGGGTCTCCATGATCTCGGGGATGGTGCCGTCGGCGCGCGGACCGATGTCGAGCAGGAAGTTGCCGTTCTTCGCGACGATGTCGACGAGGCTTTGGACGACCTCCTCGGCGGTCATGTAGGCGTCGTCCGGGGTGGCCCGGTTCCAGCCGTAGCTCCGGGGGTCCAGGCCCCGGCTGGACTCCCACTTGGCGACGACGGTGTTGTCGTACGTCGTGTACTCGGGGGTCGTGAAGTCGTGGAAGCCGATGCCGGAGCGGTCGTTGACGGCCACCTCGTAGGGCTTGGCCCGGTTCTTGCCGTGGTTGAAGTACTCGGCGAGGACGCGCAGGCTGTCGTTGGCGCCGCCGATGTCGCACCACAGCAGGGCCGGGTCGTAGCCGTGGATCAGCTCCAGCATCTGCGCGGCCTGATAGTCCTTCACGTAGTCCTTGCCCGCGGTGTATCCGGTGTACGGGACCGGCTCCAGCGTGTAGGGGTTGCGCGGGGCGTGGCCCGTCCACGGGTCGTCCGGGTTGAACCACTCGGGCATCGAGAAGTACAGGCCGCGCCGGAGCTCGGGCGTGTACCGCGCGGAGGCGTCGAACAGTTCGCGGATCAGATCGCGTTTCGGGCCCATCTTCACGGAGTTGCGGTCGGCGAACCGGGTGTCCCACAGGGCGAAGCCCTCATGGTGCTTGGAGGTCAGGACGTGGTACTGCGCCCCCGCGTCCCGGAACAGCTCCACCCAGGCCCGCGGGTCGAACCTCTTCGCCGTGAACATCGGGATGAAGTCGTCGTACGCGAAGTCCTCGCCGTACGTCTGCCGGTGGTAGGCGTGGACCTCGTTGTCCGGGCTCTCCATGTGGTTCCAGTACCACTCGGCGTACTGCTTGCCGACGGGTGACCAGGCCGGCACCGAGTAGACGCCCCAGTGGATGAAGATGCCGAACTTGGCGCGGTGGAACCAGTACGGCGCCTGGTGACCGGCGAGGGAGTCCTCGGCCGGCCGGTAGTCGGGGACGCCCAGCCCGAGCTTCCCGGTGCCGGCGGTGGCCTGCTGCCCCCGGCCCCTGGCCACGACCCGGCCGTCGCGCGTGGTGCCGGGCGGCGTCCCGGCCCGGTTGCGGATGCCGACGCGGACGCGGGCCTGCTCGCCGGGGTCGAGGCGCCGCACCGCGGCGGGCTGCACGGTCCTGGCGCCGGGCACCTCCACGCTCACGCTGAGCCGGTCGGTGGCGAGGACCGCGACCGTGCCCGCGTTGACGACGGTGGCCTCGACGCTCTGTGCGCCCGAGGACTCCAGCAACGACTGTGTCGAGCGGACGTTGCGCAGGGCCAGCGCCCGTCCCTCCACGGCCGGCTGGAGGGAGAGGGCGAACACGTGGAGGGAGGTCTTGCCCTCCTCGGCCGGGTTGGTCGTCGGCAGCGTCAGGGCGACCGCCTCGCGCCGCGGGTCGAGCCACACCTCCGCCGTGCCGATCCCGACCCGGTGCTCGTCCTTGGTGCCGTCCGGCTTGTAGCGGTAACCGGCCGACAACGGGCCGCCCGCCGAGTACCAGTCCGCGCCGCCGAGCCCGGCGGTGGTCGCGCCGCCGTCCGCGTAGTGCACGGTGGCCCGGCCCGAGGCGCTGCCGTAGCTGCCCGCCGTGAGGAACACGGCGGAGAGGTAGCGCCCCTTGGGGAGGTCGATGCGCTGACCGAGGGCGACGACGTTGTTCCTGGCGCCCTCGGCGGAGGAGGGGAAGGTGAACAGGGTTCCGTCCACCTCGACGGGCCCGGCCGGGAGTTCCTCGCCGGGGAGGGTGTAGCCGGACCCGTCGAAGTTCCCACCGCGTGCGGAGGCGGTGTCGATGCCGTCGTTGTCCAGGTACGCGTCGAGCGGCACGGGTATCGCGTCGGGGACGGGGACCCACTCGCCCGGCCGGTCACCGGCAGCGCGCGCCTCGGCCGGGGTCGCGAGGGGGAGGCCGGCCGCGACGGCGGCCCCGGCGGCGGCTCCCAGGACCTGACGCCTTGGATACGTGGTCACAAGCGGCTCCAATTCATCGGATGTCTGATGATTGAGCGGCCGCACAGGAGTGTCAACGGGGCGTGCGGTCAAGGAAGTTGCGCCATTGATCGGATGACACCGACCCCGCGACCGTAGCGGGCCGGCCCGGCGAAGTCGGCTGACCGGCCCCCTGCGCTGTCGCACCGACCCTGCGAGGATGTCGGGCGGACCAACCACCCCTGGCCCCAGGACGAAGGAGCGCCCGTGACCGACCGGGTTGGACGAACCGCCGCCGAGATCGCCGCCGCCGTGCGGGAGAAGCAGGTCACGCCGCGGGAGGTGGTGGCCGCGCATCTGGCGCGGATCGAGCGGCTCGACGGCCGGATCGGGGCCTTCCGCGCCGTCCGGGTCGAGCGGGCGCTCGCCGAGGCCGACGAGGTGGGGGCGCGCACCGATCTGGCCGAACTGCCGCTCGCGGGCGTGCCCGTGGCCGTCAAGGACAATCTGCCGGTGCGCGGCGAGAGCATGCGGATCGGCTCGGCGGCGACGCCGGACGTGCCGGCCGGCCAGGACCATGTGGCCGTCGCCCGGCTGCGCGCCGCCGGCGCGGTCGTGGTGGGGCTGACCAATGTGCCGGAACTGTGCGCGTTCGGTACGACCGAAGGGGTGCACGGCACCGCCCGCAACCCGTGGGACCTGACGCGTACGGCGGGCGGCTCGTCCGGCGGCAGCGCGGCCGCCGTGGCGGCGGGCATGGTGCCGATCGCGCTGGGCAACGACGGCATGGGCTCCCTGCGCATCCCGGCGGCCAACTGCGGGGTCGTCACCATCAAACCCGGCCTCGGGGTCGTCCCGGCCGGCATCGGCGAGGGCGACTGGTTCGGCATGTCGGAGAACGGCCCTCTCGCGACGACGGTCGAGGACGCCCGGCTGATGCTCTCCGTCCTCGCCGGCACCGACGCCGTACGGCAGCACACGCCCGGCGCCCGGACGGTCGCCGTCTCCCTGCGCAGCCCGATCGTCGGGGTCACCGTCGCGAAGCCGTACACGGACGCCGCCCGGGAGGCCGCCGGGCTGCTCATGAAGGCCGGTCACCAGGTACGGCGCGCCGACCCGCCCTATCCGGTGTCGCTGAGCCTCACGTCGCTCGCCCACTGGACGGCGGGGACCTCCGTCGACGCCCAGGGGCTCGACGCGCGGCTGCTGACGCGGCGCACCCGCGTCCACGCGGCGGTCGGGCGGCGGTTCGCGCGCGGGGTGCGCACCGGCACGAGCCGGGAGGAGCTGCGGCGGCGGCTGGAGCCGTTCTTCGCCGAGTACGACGTGCTGCTCACGCCCGCGCTGGCGCGCCGCTCGCCCAAGGCGGGGCCCTGGCACGAGCGGGGCTGGCTGCGCAACATGGCCGCCAACACCAACTACTCGCCCATGACTCCCCCGTGGAACCTGACCGGCTGGCCCGCGATGGCCGTGCCGTTCGGCACCCTGCCGTCGGGCGCCCCCTGTGCCGTACAGCTCGTGGGGCGGCCCGGGTCGGAAGGGGAACTGCTGGAGCTGGCACGCCAGTTGGAGGCGGCGCACCCCTGGCGGCGGACGGCGCCTGTCGACCGGCCGGCCAGGGCGTCCGCGGCATGACCCGCCGGACCGGCCCTAGAGGGTCCTGTGCATGATGTGCAGGCCGACCCTGCCGTGCTGGGGGTGGTCGAACGCGTCCGGCACCGTGCCCAGGATCGTGAAGCCGAGGGACGTCCACAGCTGGACGGCCGGGTTGGTCTCGACGACGGCGTTGAACACCATGGCACGGTAGCCGTGGACCTTGGCCTGGGTCAGGATGTGCTCGGCGAGGGCCCGGCCGATGCCGCGGCCGGCCTGGTCGGGGTCGACCATGAAGCCTGCGTTGGCGATCCGGGCGGCGGGGCCGCTGTAGTTCGGGGTGAGATAGGCGGAGCCGATGACGGTCCCGTCGTCGTCCTGGGCGACGTAGACGCGTTTGGCCGGGTTCATCCACAGGGCTCGGGCCGCGTCCTCGGTGGTGTCCGGGTCCCAGGCGTAGGTCTCGGCGGCGGCGACGATGCGGTGCCAGAACGGCCAGATGTGCGGCCAGTCCTCGGCCGCGGCTTCCCTGATCAGCATGGGCGTGAGTCTCGCACGCCCATGCGGTCGGCGATCGCGAAGGGCTCCTGCCCGTCAGTCCACGCTGGGCAGGATGTGCGGCTCGGCGAGGTCCTCCTCGTAGCCCGCCAGGCGGATCGGGGCGGACCGGGCCCACACGTCGAGGCTGCCGATCTCGCCTGGCCGGCGGCCCGCGCGCTCCGTGCGTTCCTTGGGGCGCTGTTCGCGATTCGTCTTCTCCGGTGTCACCGCGCACTCCTTATGTGTCGGGTCACCCGCGGGGGCGCGCCGGCGGCTTGCGGTCCGCTGCCCGACGCCCGTTCGGGTTCTGCCATGTTGCAGTTGGACGCGGTGGCGTCGGTAACTCGCGTGAGAGCACGCCGTTGTGCACCGGCTTGTCCCGGGACGGACGATGGGTGTGGGTGGGGACCCGTTGCTGCTGTCCGTCCGGACCAGATTAACCAAATGAGCGGGGGCATGCTCGATGGGGCTGAAAACTGCGGGTAACATTCCCGCGTCATCCCGTGCTCGATCAGGCGAACTTTGGGCCATCCATAACGAAAAGGACCCATGGTGACTCACCCGACCGGCCTACCTGGGCGAACAGGGCCGCGACCGGCCCTCCGCGGCGTCACGCAGTTCAGGTCGCGTTGGCCGATTCGCAAGCCGGCCATGCTCTGCTGACGTCCGGAAACGGCCTGACCCGCGGGAGGAGTGACGCACATGGAACTGCGCGGGGTCGAAGAGCTGATGGATCTGCTGCGCGCCTGCCGCGGCGCCTGGGACACCCCGGACCGCACCGGCGACCCGGTCGACCTGCACGACCACGCGCTGCAGACGGCCGCGCTGCTGCGCCGAAGTCACCCCGCCGACAAGGAACTCCAGGTCGCGGGCCTGGTGCACGACATCGGCCATCTGCTGCGCCCCGGCGACGACGCCGGGCACGCGGACCACGCGGCGGACGTCGTCCGGCCCCTGCTCGGCGAACGGGTCGCCCGTCTCGTACGGCTGCACGTCCCGGCCAAGCGCTATCTGGCCGCCGTCTCCCCCGAGCGCGGCCTGTCCCCGCAGAGCTCGCTGACCCTGACCCTGCAGGGTGGGACGATGAGCCCGGCCGAGGCCGCCGCGTTCGCCCAGGATCCCCTCGCCGAGGACGCCGTCACCCTGCGCCAGGCGGACGACGCGGGGAAGGTCGTCGGCCTGGACGCGGGAGTCATGGAGGACTGGCGCACGGTCCTGGAACTGGTCGCGTCCCGACACTCACGTCTCGGCGCGGTGGACTGAGACCGGCGCGCGCGGCGGGATCGTCGGCCGACACGCCCCCGACCGTCTCGCCCGGCACCTCGTCGACGTCGCCGATGCCCTGCCCCTCCCGCACACCGTTCTGCCGCGTGCCCCGGCCCGGCGCAGACCTGCACGGCCCCGAACCAGAGGCGCCTCCACGGCCCGGAGCCGAAGACACCCTCGCGGGCCGGGACCGGAGACCAGCGCGGGGCTCGGGCCGGAGACACCACCACGGACACGGACGCGGAGCCGAAGACACCACCGCGGGCCCGGAGCCGAAGACACCACCGCAGGCCCGGGCGAAGACAGCAGCGTGGGCCCGGGCCGGAGCCACCACCGCAGCCCCGGAGCCGAAGACACCACCGCAGGCCCGGGCGAAGACAGCAGCGTGGGCCCGGGCCGGAGACAGCAGCGTGGGCCCGGGCCGGAGACAGCGAGTCGGCCGTCTTGTCGGTGGGAGCCGGCGGCTGGGTGCGGGCGGCGGGGGCCGGTGGGATCATGAGTGTGGGGCCTGTCGGCCGACGCGCCCCGGCAGCAGGGTCGGGACGCTTCGGCAGGCCGCCGTGAGGAAGGTGGCACCCATGAGCGACGTCACTCCGCCCGCGCGCCCCCGGCGCACCCCGGACCTCGGGGGCCTGTCCCGTACGGTCCTGTACTTCGCCCTGGCCGTGAGCGCCCTGCTGGTCGGCGTGGCCGCGCTGCTGATGGGCATCGCCTGGATGGACCTCGTCGAGAACGCCCGCAGTGAGTGGTGAGCGGGCTCACCACTTACCGGGCGCGTAGTCCTTGAGGAAGACGCCGTACAGGTCCTCGCCCGCCTCGCCGCGCACCACCGGGTCGTAGACGCGGGCCGCGCCGTCGACCAGGTCGAGCGGGGCGTGGAAGCCGGCCTCGGCCATGCGCAGCTTGTCGTAGTGCGGGCGCTCGTCGGTGATCCAGCCGGTGTCGACCGAGGTCATCAGGATGCCGTCGGTGTCGAACATCTCCTGCGCGCTGGTCCGCGTGACCATGTTCATCGCGGCCTTGGCGGCGTTGGTGTTCGGATGGCCCGCGCCCTTGTAGCCACGGCCGAAGACGCCCTCCATCGCGGAGACGTTCACGACGTACGCCCGCCCGCTCGCCGCGCGCCTCGCGGCCTCGGCCATGACCGGCCGGAGCTTGCTGATCAGGATGAACGGCGCCGTGTAGTTGCACAGCTGGGTCTCCAGCAGCTCCACCGGGGAGATCTGCTCGATGGTCTGCACCCAGGTGTTGCTGTCGACGACGTCGGGGACGAGGCCGCCCGCGTCGATGGCGGTGCCGTCGAGGTGCCGGGCGACGCTGGCGTTGCCCGCGACCAGGGCGAGGTCGGCGACCTGCTGCGCGTCGAGGCCGCTGATGCCGACGGGCAGCGCGGCCAGACCGTCGACGGCGCCGGAGTTGAAGGCGCCGATGACGTGGTGGGCGGGCAGCTCACCGGCCGGCAGCGGAGCGCTCTCGCCGTCGACCAGCGCGGCGTAGGCGGACGGCAGGCGGCGCACGGTCTGCGTCGCGTTGTTGATCAGGATGTCGAGGGCGCCCGCCTCGGCGACCTGGTCGGCGAGGGCGACGGCCTGCGCCGGGTCACGCAGGTCGATGCCGACGACCTCCAGGCGGTGCATCCAGTCCCCCGAGTCGTCCATCGCCTTGAAGCGGCGGATGGCGTCCTTGGGGAAGCGCGTGGTGATCGTCGTGTGCGCACCGTCACGCAGCAGCCGCAGCGCGATGTACATGCCGATCTTGGCGCGGCCACCGGTGAGCAACGCGCGCTTGCCGCTGAGGTCGGCCCGGACGTCCCGCTTGGCACGGTTCTGGGCGGCGCAGTCCTGACAGAGCTGGTGGTAGAAGTAGTCGACCTCGACGTACCGCTGCTTGCAGGTGTAGCAGGAGCGGGGGCGCTGGAGTATCCCCGCGATCTTGCCCTCGGCGGTCCGCGACGAGGGCAGGATGCCCTCGGTCTCGTCGTCGATGCGCTCGGCGGAGCCGGTCGCCGTGGCCTCCGTGACCGCCTTGTCGTGCGCGGTCTTGGCGGCCCGGCGGTCCTGCCGGCGGCGCTGCTTGACGGTGCGGTAGATGTGCGACGTGGCCCGGCGCACCAGGATCGCGTCGGGGTGGTCGACGTCCAGCTTGTCGAGCTCCTCCAGCACGCTCAGACACACGGCGAGCCGCTCCGGGTCGATGCCGGGCCCGTACACGATCTCGTCCGTGATCGCCGAGCCGTCCTCTGTCACCGTCATCGCCGCTGCCGTTCCTGGATCTGCCGTCGCGGCGCTCCGGTCGCGCCCGCATTCGAACGGCAGATTTTACGGAGCGCCGGGCCGCACCGCCAAACCCGTCATGATCACGGCGCACAGGCCTTGATCAGCGTCTCCAGTTCGTCGGCCACCGCCTGGGCGAATCGGTCCAGGTCCGGTACGGCCGCCGCGTCGGCCACGAGCCCGTAGTGGACCCGCCCCCGATACGTCGAGACGGCGACGGCGAGGGACTGCCCGGCGGCCAGCGGGGCGAAGGGGAACACCTCCGTGAGCGGGTTGCCGCCCAGCTTCAGGCCGAGGCCGGGCAGCGGGACGCTGGTGACCAGGATGTCGAACCAGAGCCGCGCGGCCTGGCTGACCAGCGGCCCGCCGAGCCGGTGGCCCAGCGCCGGGACGTGGTCGGCGAGCAGCGCGACGGCACCCGCGCCCCGGTTGGGGCCGGCGTCCTTGTTGCGGTCCATGGCCGTGCGGACCGTGTCGAGGCGGCCGCGCGGGTCGGGATCGTCGACCGGAAGCCGTATCAAGTACCCCGACAGCCGGTTGCCCTGCGGGTGCGCGGTGCGCGGGCGGCGCTTGGAGACCGGGATCAGGGCGCGCGGCGCGACGCCGTCGCTGCCGTCGCCGCGTTCGTCGAGCCAGCGGCGCAGGGCGCCCGCGACGACGGCGATCAGGACGTCGTTGACGGTGCCGCCGACTGCCTTGCGGATGCGGTGCACGTCGTCGAGGTCGAGGACCACGCCGGCGGTACGGCGGGTGCCGGAGGGCTCGGAGGTGAGTGCGGGCGACGAGCGCACCCCGAGGGTGGACAGGGCGACGGAGGCGCCGATGTCGAGGGCGCGGCCCACGTCGGAGAGGGCACCGCGCACCACGTCGGGCAGTTGGCGCACGTCCGGCAGGAGGCGGCGGGGCGGCTCCGCCGGGCGGGGGCGGGAGGCGTGCAGGTCCGTGGGGTCCAGAATCGCCGCAGCCAGGGTCAGGGCGCGCAGGCCGTCGGCGAGGGCGTGGTGGAACTTGAAGAGCACGGCGAACGACACGCCGTCCGCCCCCGGCAGCACGTGCGCCTCCCACGGCGGCCGGCCGCGTTCCAGCGGACGCTCCATCAGCCGGCCCGCCACCGCGTGGAAGTCGGCCGTCGGGGCATGCAGCCGGACGTGGTCGAGCGGGTCGAAGTCGGGGGCGGGTTCCCGCGCAGCGCCACCGAAGGCCAGCGGGCGCCGCAGGGCCGGCGGCCGCCATACGTTCCGGATCCGCATCCGGAGCCCGGGCACGGCGGCGGCACGCGCGGCGAGCAGGTCGGCGGCATGGGCACCGGCGGCGGGCGAGTGGGACGCGAAGACACCGAGCGCCCCCAGATGCATGGGGTGCCGGTCCGACTCGATGTTCCAGAACGCCAGGTCGAGGGGAGCGAGCAGGTCGTCAGAAGTCAATGGGGTGCCTCGCGTCGACGACGGGTGGGCCAGCAGTCAATCGCCCACGCGCGATTACGGTCAAGTACGATCAGGCTACGCACAGTTAACAACAGATTAAGTCCCTCTGCCCGAGAAAGGGCGTGGGACTCACGGGATACGCGTGACATAAGAGGTCACGAAGGACGGGCAGGGGCACCACGGAGATGTAGGGAGCGTCACATGAAGACCCGGCGCGCGCCACACGAGGACGCCCCGGGCGCCGCCCCACTCGGACACGGCGGGCGCCGCGCGGAGGGATCCGGGCGCCGTACCCGGCCGCGACGCCCCGGGCACGGGGCCGAACATGCGATCGACCCCGTGCCTCCCTCACGCCCTCGCGCTCCCAAGCTCTCACGCCCTCACGGCACCCGCTGTCCCTTCCCCAACGCGATCACCCCGCCCTTGGACACCGTGTACAGCTCCGCGTCCCGCTCCGGGTTCACCCCGATCGTCGCCCCCGGGGGCACCTCGACGTTCTTGTCCAGCACCGCGCCCCGCACCACCGCGCCGCGCCCTATGTGCACGTTGTCGTGGAGCACCGAGCCCTGCACGACCGCCCCCGGGTCGACCACCACGCCCGGCGACAGCACGGACCGGGTGACCTGCCCCCGGATCAGGCAGCCGGCGCTGATGATGGACTCGCCGGCGATGCCGCCGGCGTTGAAGCGGGCCGGTGAGAGCTGGTTGGAGTGGGTGTAGACGGGCCAGCTGCGGTTGTAGAGGTTGAAGGCGGGCCGCTCGGCGATGAGGTCCATGTGGGCGTCGTAGTACGCGTCCAGCGTGCCGACGTCCCGCCAGTAGCCCATGTCGCGGGTGGTCTCGCCGGGCACGTGGTTGTCGCCGAAGTCGTACAGGTGGGCCTCGCCGCGCGCGGTGAGCTGGGGCAGGATCGAACCGCCCATGTCGTGCACCGAGTTCTGGTCCTCGGCGTCCCGGTGGAGAGCCTCGACGAGCACCTTGGTGGTGAAGATGTAGTTGCCCATCGAGGCGAGGACGCAGTCGGGGTCGTCCGGCAGGCCCGGCGGGTCGGCGGGCTTCTCCAGGAACCGCTCGACGGTGCTGCCGTCCGAGCCCGGGGTGATCACCCCGAAGGAGGGCGACTCCGAGCGCGGCACACGGATGCCTGCCACGGTCACGCCCGCGCCGGAGTCGATGTGCTGGGCGAGCATCTGGCGCGGGTCCATGCGGTAGACGTGGTCGGCGCCGAACACGGCGACGTACTCCGGCTGTTCGTCGTGGATCAGGTTCAGGGACTGCAGGATCGCGTCCGCGCTGCCCAGGAACCAGCGGGGGCCGAGGCGCTGCTGGGCCGGGACCGGAGTGACGTAGTTGCCGAGCAGGCTGGACATCCGCCAGGTGGTGGTGATGTGCCGGTCCAGCGAGTGCGACTTGTACTGCGTGAGGACGCAGATGCGCAGGATGTCCCCGTTGACGAGGTTGGACAGGACGAAGTCGACGAGGCGGTACGTGCCGCCGAAGGTCACCGCGGGTTTCGCCCGGTCCGCGGTCAGGGGCATCAGGCGCTTGCCTTCTCCGCCCGCCAATACGATTCCCAGCACGGAAAGTCCTCCCCCAAGGTCTCGACTCCGCTCGACCAGGGGGTTCCCCCATCGCCGCATCCCGCCGCCCCTCTTACCTGTTGTGCCGCCGTGGTCTGCTCTGTCGACTACCCCGGAACCAGGACGTCCGAGTAAAGACGTGCCGTGCGCCGGGCGACCGTGTCCCACCCGAACTCCCCCACCGCCCGCTCCCGCCCCGCCGCACCCATCCGCCGGGCGCCCTCCGGGTCGCCGAGCACCGCGTCCAGGGCGCGGGCGAGGCCTGGCTCGAAGTCGTCGTCCACCGGCACCAGAAGGCCCGTCTTGCCGTCGGCGACGACCTCCGGGATGCCGCCGACCTGGGAGGCGACGACGGCCGTGCCGCAGGCCATCGCCTCCAGGTTGACGATGCCCAGGGGCTCGTACACCGAAGGGCAGACGAAGACCGCCGCGTGGGTGAGGAGTTGGATCACCTCGGGGCGGGGCAGCATGCGGCGGATCCAGTGCACGCCGTCGCGGACCCGGCTCAGCTCCCGGTACAGCTCGCGGAACTCCTGGTCGATCTCGGGGGTGTCGGGCGCGCCCGCGCACAGCACGACCTGCGACGACGGGTCGATGTCGCGCACCGCGCGCAGCAGATGGGGCACGCCCTTCTGCCGGGTGATGCGGCCGACGAACAGCACGTAGGGGCGGTCCGGGTCGACGCCGAGGCGGCGCAGGACGTCGGTGGCCGGGTCCGGCCGGTACATCTCGGTGTCGATGCCGTTGTGCACGACGTGGACGCGGGCCGGGTCCAGCGCCGGATAGCAGGCGAGGATGTCCTCGCGCATCGCTCCCGAGACGGCGACGACCGCGTCGGCGGCCTCGATCGCGGTGCGCTCGGCCCAGCTCGACAGGGCGTAACCGCCGCCGAGTTGCTCGGCCTTCCACGGCCGCAGCGGCTCCAGGGAGTGGGCGGTCACCACGTGCGGGATGCCGTACAGGAGTTTGGCGAGGTGGCCGGCGAGATTGGCGTACCAGGTGTGCGAGTGGACGAGTTCGCGGCCCTGGAGGGCGGCGGCCATCGACAGGTCCACGGAGAAGGTGCGCAGGGCGTCGTTGGCGCCGTCGAGGGTGGGCCAGGAGCGGTGGCGGACCACGCCCTCGCTGCGGCCCTCGCCCCAGCAGTGCACGTCGAGATCGACCAGGGGCCGCAACTCCCGGGCGAGGAACTCGACATGGACTCCCGCGCCGCCGTACACGTCCGGCGGGTACTCCCGGGTCAGCAGTCCCACTCGCACCCGGAACCCCCTGTCTCAGCGGCTGGTGCCTTCATGGTCACCCAGATGCGTCGCGGGCGGAAGACCACGGGACGGCCGCCTGGTCAAGCCGTGGGCGGCCGGGTGAAACAGCAGTCGCCGCAGACTCCCGCGCCCGGCACGTGGTAGTACAGGCAGCAGCTGCGGCGCCGGAAGGCCGTGCCCGTGAGGGTGCCGGTGTCGCGCAGGAGGGGATGTGCGAAGAGCCCGTCCGTCAGCGCGCGGGCCCGGGCGGCGGTGTCCGTACGGCCGTGCGTGCGCGCCCAGCGGTCCAGTTCGCGGGCGGCGCCCGCGAGCGCGGACGCGGCGTTGCCCCACAGCAGGCCTTCCGGGAGCCGGTGACGGGCGCGCAGGGCGGCCGCCAGGGGTTCGAGGTGCCCGTGCAGCACGACGTCGACGAGGGTCGCGGCGTCGCCCGGCAGCGGGCGCACCTCGGTGAGCCACAGGTCGTCGGGGGCACCGGCGTCGGCGTCCCAGCGCAGCAGCCGTGGGTCGAGGTCGGGGATCCGGCCGTACAGAGCGGCGCAGCCCAGGGCGGCCGACCAGAGCCGGGCCGCGAGCCCCAGGTGGGCCACGGAGGCGGCGATCCGGGCCCGGGGGGCGCGCAGGGCCGTCGCCACCTTCTGGACACGGAGGTCCAGGGCATCGGGGAAGCCCGGGGAATCGGGGAGCTCCAGGGACTCGGGGCAGACGTCCGATGTCGTACCGTCGTACGTCTGCGCGAGGGTCGGCAGCGGCCCGGCCGGGTCCCGGGGGCCGTCCACGACCGTGCGCAGGACGAAGAAGCCGCCGAGCGGTCGCAGGGCGGTGAGGGCGGGGTCGAGTTCCACGAGGAGCAGTAGTACCAAGGCCCCTAGGGGCCGAACCCCAGGGGTGTACCTCCCTGGTAGCCCACCCTGGGGATGACGTGCGGCTGGTCGTACTCCATCGGCAGTAGGTCTCATTGCGTGCTCAGGTACGACGACGGGAACAGCGCGACAAGGCATCGTGTTGGCTATGAGAACCGACCGTTCGCCGCGCCGGGCCCAGTGCCTGCGCCGCCCGCAGAGGAGCAGGCCATGAGCGCCCTCGCGCTTTCCGTGCTGCTGTCGCTCGTCTCCGCCGTGGCGTACGCGGGCGGGGCGATCGTGCAGGAGCGCGTGGCGGAGGCGGACGGGCAGTACGCGCCGCTGCGCAGGCCCGGCTGGTGGGCCGCGGTCGCGCTGAACGGTCTCGGCGGCCTGCTGCACGTCGCGGCCCTGGCCTACGGACCGCTGAGCGTGGTGCAACCGCTGGGGGCGCTCACCATCGTGTTCGCGCTGCCCATGGCCGCGCTGTTCGTGGGACGCAGGGCCGGGTCGACTGCCTGGCGGGGCGCCGTCATGGCGACCGTCGGCCTCGCGGGCCTGCTGTCCCTCGTCGGCTCCTCCGGCTCGCGATCCCTTGACGCGGCCCAGCAGACGGGCGTGTTCGTGGTGACCGCCGGTGTGGTCGCCTCGCTGATGGTCGTGGGCCGTGCGGCGCACCGGCATCCGGCGGTGCGCGCGATGGTGCTGGCCACGGCGTCCGGCATAGCGTTCGGCATGTCCTCGGTGTTCACGAAGTCCGTCGCGGTCGACTGGACCGGCGGTCCGACCTCGGCGCTGCTGCCCTCCCTGGCCGCGATCGGCGTGTTCGCCGTCGCCGGTCTGCTGCTGTCCCAGGCCGCCTACCGCGGCGCCGGACTCACGGCCCCGCTGGCCACGCTGACCGTCGTGAACCCCGTCGTGGCCGCCGCGGTGGGCACCACCATGTTCGGCGAGTCCTTCCGGTACGGCACCACGGGCACCCTGCTCGCCCTGGGCTGCGGTGTGGTGGCGGCGGGCGGACTGATCCTTCTGACGGCGGAGCGTGTCGAGCGCGCCGGGACCGGGACGCCGCCGCCCGTGCCGCAGGCCGTCACCACCGGGAAGCCGGCCGCCGCGGCCCTGCCCGACAGCGTCTTCCTGCCCAGCCCGCTCGCGGACGGCGTGTACACCAGGGGCGCGCGCACGACCGCCGCGGACACCTCCGGTGCCTACGACGACGGCGTGTACGACAACGCCGCGCCGGCCGTCGCCTCGGACGCCACGCCGCAGTACCACGCGCTGTACGGCGCGCCCTACGTCCCCTTCCCGGCCCTGGAGCGCAGTCGCGTCAGGGTCAGATCCTGACCCCGCCGGCCCGCAGGTACGCCAGCGGGTCGACGTCGGAGCCGAAACCGGGCCCGGTCCGCACCTCGAAGTGCAGATGCGGGCCCGTGCTGTTGCCGGTGGATCCGACCCGGCCGATGCGCTGGCCGGCGCCCACCGACTGCCCGGCCTTGACGGAGATGGCCGACAGGTGCGCGTACTGGCTGTACCGGCCGTCGGAGTGCCGGATCACGACCTGGTAGCCGAAGGAGCCGCCCCAGCCGGCGTCGACGACCCGGCCCGCCCCGACCGCCTTCACGGTGGCCCCGGTGGGGGCGGGGAAGTCGACACCCGTGTGGTAGCCCTTGGACCAGCTGGAGCCCGTCGCGCGGTAGGCCGTGCCCAGAGGGCCGCTGACCGGGGCGACGCGGGAGTCGCCGCGCTGGTCACCGCCGCCGTCGTCGGCGGGAGCGGAGGTCTTCGGCGGGGACTTCGGTGCCGCCTTGGGCGGGGCCTTGGGGGTCTGCCGCGTCGTGCTCGGGGCCGGCGCGGTCGTCGTGCCCGTGGCCTTGGCGCGCAGGTTCAGTCGCTGGCCCGGCAGGATCAGGTCGGGATCCGCCCCGATGGTTCTGCGGTTGCCGGCGTACAGGCGCTGCCAGCCGCCCCGGACGTCACGCTCGTCGGCGATGGTCGAGAGTGTGTCGCCGCGGACGACGGTGTACATCTCGGCGGTCCCGGCGCGCGACTGGGGTGTGGTCTGCGGCTGGACGTCCGCCGCCGTGGACTTCGGGGTACGCGTCGTGGTGCCGGCGGGTCTGATGTCGGGGCTCTCCCCGCCCCGGGTCAGCCCGGCGCGCTGCGAGCACACCGGCCAGGCGCCGGGCCCCTGCCCGTCGAGCACCTTCTCGGCGACGGCGATCTGCTGGTCCTTGGTCGCCAGATCCGCGCGGCCCGCGTACGCCGTGCCGCCGTAGGCCTCCCAGGTGGACTGGCTGAACTGCAGTCCGCCGTAGTACCCGTTGCCGGTGTTGATGTTCCAGTCGTTGGTCGACTCGCAGGCGGCGACCTTGTCCCAGGTGGCCACGTCGGCCGCGTGCGCCGCTCCGGTGCCGACGAACGGGAGGGCCATGCCGGCGCCGCCCGCCGTGACGGTGAGCGAGGCGCGGTTGATCCTGTTCGGCTGATACCGGCGGTGCCGGCCGCGTACGGCCATGGAGAGCCCCCTCGACAAGCGTCAGGAGGGCCAAAAGTATGCGCCGCGAACAGGCCATGACAAGACGGCAATCGGCCGCCTGGAAGTGCCAAGTGGCGCGGATCGTACCCCTGTTGCGGGACTGCCCCGGCGCGCGCTGAGGCGCCCGGCCCCTTCCGTACGTACTGAGCCCCGTCGGGTCAGGACATGCGGTCGGCTGAGCGGCACGTCAGGATGGCCGAGGGACGATACTGACGGCACGACGACGGACACAATGGGCGGCAGCACCGGATCGGACGAGCACACGGCACACGGCACACGGCTTACAGCACACGGCACGAATACATACAGACGTACATATCCGGATCGGCACCACCGATACACGATCTACGGGGTCCCCGGATCCCATGAGGAGCAGGCGGTATGAGCACTTCAGCCCAGATCGGCGTCACGGGTCTCGCGGTCATGGGCCGCAACCTCGCCCGCAACTTCGCGCGCAACGGCTACACGGTCGCGTTGCACAACCGGACCGCGTCGCGGACGCACGCGCTGGTGGAGGAGTTCGGGAGCGAGGGCGACTTCGTCGCGGCCGAGACCGCCAAGGACTTCGTCGCGGCACTGGAACGTCCGCGCCGCCTGGTCATCATGGTCAAGGCCGGTGAGCCGACGGACGCGGTGATCCAGGAGTTCGCCCCGCTCCTGGAGCCGGGCGACATGATCATCGACGGCGGCAACGCGCACTTCGCGGACACCCGGCGCCGTGAGCGCGAGCTGCGTGAGCAGGGCATCCACTTCGTCGGCACGGGCATCTCCGGCGGCGAGGAGGGCGCGCTGCACGGGCCGAGCATCATGCCGGGCGGCTCGAAGGAGTCGTACGGGTCGCTGGGCCCGATGCTGGAGAAGATCTCGGCGAAGGCGGACGACGGGGCGCCCTGTGTGACGCACGTGGGTCCGGACGGCGCCGGGCACTTCGTGAAGATGGTGCACAACGGCATCGAGTACGCCGACATGCAGCTGATCGGGGAGGCGTACCAGCTGCTCCGCGATGTCGCCGGGTACTCGCCGGCGGAGATCGCGGAGATCTTCCGCACCTGGAACACGGGCCGGCTGGACTCGTACCTGATCGAGATCACCGCCGAGGTGCTGTCGCACGTGGACGAGGCGACGGGCAAGCCGTTCGTGGACGTGGTGGTGGACCAGGCGGAGCAGAAGGGCACCGGCCGCTGGACCGTCCAGATCGCGCTGGACCTGGGCGTTCCGGTGTCCGGGATCGCCGAGGCGGTCTTCGCGCGCTCACTGTCCGGGCACGCGGCCCTGCGGGAGGCCTCGCGGGGGCTGGCGGGTCCGAAGGCCGCGCCGCTGAGCAAGGAGGAGGCCGGGGCGTTCGCGGACCGGGTCGAGCAGGCGCTGTACGCGTCGAAGATCGTGTCGTACACCCAGGGCTTCCACGAGATCGCCGCGGGCAGCGAGGAGTACGACTGGGACATCGACCTCGGGCAGGTCGCCTCGATCTGGCGTGGCGGCTGCATCATCCGCGCGGCCTTCCTGGACCGGATCCGCGCCGCGTACGACGCGCGGGCCGACCTGCCGAGCCTGCTGTCCGACGAGACGTTCGCGCGGGAGATCGCCGAGGCGCAGGACGACTGGCGTGAGGTGCTGGTCGCCGCGACCCGGCAGGGTGTGCCGACGCCGGGGTTCGGGGCGGCGCTGGCGTACTACGACGCGCTGCGTGCCGAGCGGTTGCCCGCGGCGCTCACGCAGGGACAGCGGGACTTCTTCGGGGCGCACACGTATCGGCGGACCGACCGGGACGGGGCGTTCCACACGCTGTGGGGCGGCGACCGGTCGGAGGTGTCCGCCTAGGAGTCGGGCGGTTCGGTCGTTCCGCGGGTGCGGGCGTGCGGGGCTGGTGACGCAGCTCTCCGCGCCCCTTCCACGGAGTTGCGGTGGGCGGCGTGGACCGCCGCCCACCGTCGCTGTTCATGACAGAGGCGGGCCGGGTTCCGGGCTAGGGACCGGTTCGGGGCCCGGGGGGATGGGGGACGGGCTCGGGTCCGGGGCCGGGTGGGGGGCCGGAGGTGGCTCCGGGGCAGGCGGCGGTGGAGGAGCCGGGGCCGGGGGTGGTTCGGGCGGCGGCACGGGGTGGGGCTGCGGGCCTGGCGGCGGTGGTACCGGTTCGGGCTGCGGGCTGGTCATGATTGTCCTCCGGCCAGTGGGTGGGCGTCGGCACTGGACTACTCCCCCGCGTACCCGGCGCCCCGCGCCGCCAGTCACCCACTGGAGTCACTTCGTGGCCGAGGCGGCCTCTCCCGGCCGTCCGGCGCGCCGGACGGGGCGGGGTGGCGGGCGGCGGGGCCACCCCCCCCCCCCCCCGGGGGCGGCACGGGCG